>DATEHB010000018.1:0-55727 GCA_035279805.1 Candidatus Acidiferrales bacterium | reverse complement strand
CCAGCCTTACTTTGGTCGCACCCGAAATTCGGTGCACTGACCTTCAGCGCATCAGCGGACGGAAAATCGTGCGTCGTCGAGTCCACTGGTCAGCCGGCGGATCAGGCGCTCAAGAATTGGGATAAACAGTGAAAATTGGGCCGAAACGTGCCGGGGCTATCCGGCACGTCTAAGTTTTTGCGCGTTAAGATAGTTGGGGCAGCTTCAGACGGGAGAAACCGTTGGCACTCTTTTAGTAAGATCATGTCCGCTTTGCGGAAACTGAATTTGATCTGAAAACGAAGCCGCTTTTTCGCCCTCGTTTTCCGCCACGCCAGCTCAGGCCCAGTGCGCCCGCGCCCTTTTGTGTGCGCAGGGGGGGCCGGTTTCGCGGCTCTCTGTCTCCTATCCCGCTGCTTCCTTGACGCTTTGCGAAGGCGCTCGCTATACTGCGCACGACCCACCAAGAAATGGAGTACTGCTTGGAATTTGAACCGCGCGATCAGCTGTTGCAGCGCCAGAAAAAACTGGAACAAATGGCAAGTCTGGGCTTCGACGCCTATCCGCACAAGTTCGACTGGAAACAAACACCAGAGGAAATCGTCACTGCGCACGGCGAGAAGAGCGCGGCGCAGCTCCAAGAAGCAAAGGTGAACGTCACGGTCGCCGGGCGCGTCCTTACCATTCGCTTGCACGGCAAAGCCGGCTTCGCGCACATCCAGGGACAGGGGCGGAAGCTGCAGATTTACGTCAAGCTCGACGCCGTTGGCGCCACGGCATTTCAACTTTTTCAATTGCTCGATATGGGCGACGTAATCGGCGTCTCTGGTCACCTCTTCCGCACGAAAACAAATGAGCTTACGGTCTGGGTCGAAAAACTCACTCTGCTAACGAAGGCGCTCTTGCCATTGCCAGAGAAATGGCACGGACTAGCTGACGTGGAGCTGCGCTACAGGCGTCGTTACCTGGACTTGATCGTCAACGAACGTGCGCGCAAGATCTTTCTTCAACGCGCAGCGATCATTCGTTATATCCGCAGCTTCTTCGATGCGCGCGGCTATCTGGAAGTCGAAACGCCGATGATGCACCCGATTCTAGGCGGCGCCACGGCGCGTCCTTTTATCACACACCACAACACGTTTGACGTGGATTTCTATATGCGCATTGCGCCGGAGCTTTATCTGAAACGTCTCATCGTGGGAGGGATCGATCGCGTCTACGAGATCAATCGCAACTTCCGCAACGAAGGCGTGGACGCTATTCATACGCCGGAATTCACGATGCTCGAATTTTACGAAGCGTACAGCGATTACCGTGACCTGATGAAACTGACCGAGGAGTTATTCACTGGACTCGCCACTGCCGTTTCGGGAAGCACAAAAATACAATACGGCGAGCACGAACTCGACTTCAGCCATTTCGAATCGTTGTCCATGCGGGAAGCAATCTGCAAGTTTTGGCCTGCGGATGCAGGTCACGCGCCATCTGTCGAGGAATTAAGCACGTTGCACGGCCCCCACAGCATCGCCGAGCGTTACAATAACTTCGCCCGTGGCAAGGGCCTCGATTTGATTCACGGTCTCGGCAAGAGTTCTGCGGGGGAATTAACGGGAGCGCTTTTTGAGGTCGTTGCGGAAGCCCATCTGATTCAGCCCACGTTTATCTACGATTTTCCTACGGAGATTTCGCCGCTTTCCAAATGCCGGAAAGACGATCCGTCGTTGACCGAACGCTTCGAGTTGTTCATCGAAGGGATGGAGCTTGCGAATGGTTTCTCCGAACTTAATGATCCAGCGGACCAGGAGCGCCGTTTTCGCGCGCAGGTCCAAAGCGGAGGCGCGGAAGTGCCGAAGGAAGTCGACTGGGATTACATTCGCGCGCTCGCCCACGGCATGCCTCCCACGGCGGGCGAAGGCGTCGGCATAGATCGCCTGATCATGCTGCTTACCGATTCTCGTTCGATCCGCGAAGTGATCCTGTTCCCGACGCTTCGTCCTCAAAAAGATTCCGACACTGACGCAGCGATCGCGCATGATGACGAACAATGAGCTTCGAATGGATGGTCGCGCGGCGGTATCTGCGGTCCAAATACAAACCCCCTGTGCTGAGGCTGGTGACTCTTCTTTCAATTGTAGGTGTCGCGGCGGGAGTCGCGACCCTGGTCATCGCCCTGGCGATGAACACCGGCTCCAGCCGCGCAATTCGCAATCGTTTGCTGGGTGTCACGGCGCACGTTAACCTCAAACCGAACGGAACTCAGGGAATTCGGGATTATCGTCAATTGATAGCGCGCCTGGTATCGACGCGAGGCGTGGAGTTTATTACGCCTGCCGTTTATAACCGAGTCCTCTTGTCCGCAGGTAATCAAACAGAAGGCGTTGTTCTTAAGGGAATCGATCTCCCACTCGAAAAACTTTGGGACTCCGCGCTTAACCATATCGTCGCCGGAAGCCAGAGTTTCAGGCCTGATGCAAATGGCATTCCGGCCATTCTTATTGGTAACATTCTCGCTGACGATTTGAAAATCAGCCCAGGGGACTACGTTACCGTGCTGAGTCCGCAAGGCAGTCTGACGCCTTTCGGCATGCTGCCGCGCTCACGCCGATTTCGCGTCACGGGAATTTATGAGTCCGGATTCTACGATTACGACGCCAATTGGGCTTTCATCACGCTGCACGATGCGCAGGAACTCGCAGGAATCGGTGACGTCGCAAGCCTCCTCGAAGTTCGTGTGGATAATCTTGATAACGCAGGAAAAATTGCGACGGTACTCGCGCGCGCGGCAGGCGCTGGCTATCACACGAGCACATGGATGCAAGAGAATCAAGCTCTCTTTCGCGCGATGAGCCTCGAAAAACTGGTCACCGCCATTTTCATTGGCTTGATTACCTTTGTTGCTGGACTGAACGTTCTGGTCGTGTTGGCAATGACGGTCACGGATAAAGCACACGATATTGCCGTGTTAATGGCGCTGGGAGCACGGCGCATTCAGGTGCGCAACATATTTGTCTTGCAAGGACTCCTTGTCGGCGTCGCCGGCACTGCAATCGGACTCGCCGTCGGCTATTCGCTTTCCTGGATTGCCAATCGCTGGAAACTAATACCGCTCAATCCTGAAATCTATTCGATTCCGTACGTTCCGTTTCATTCGAGCGGTTGGGACGCGATTTGGATCGCCGCAGCCGCGCTGGCGATCTGCATCGCTGCCACAATTTACCCTGCTCGCGCTGCGGCTGGCACGCTTCCCGTCGAAATTCTGCGTGCCGAGTGAGTCCAAAGGGCGGCGTCTCAGAACTGAAGTCCCATGACTCTGTGCACAGTTATGTCCGCGCAATACTTGCTAGCGTAAAAACGGGTGTCGAAACGCATCGTGTTACAATAGGAGGTGCGGGGCCGCTGAATTCAGCGAGATCCCTGTGCAGTTAGGAACTTTCCCACTCATAATGTGCAAGAACTTAGACTTGTACAAATGAGGTTAAAGCGACCTTTTGATAAGCCGCAGAATCCAAAGAGATAAGTAAAACGGAGGTTCGGCACGGGAAGTGACAGGGAATCAGCAGAGTTTATGAGCCAACTTAACGTGAGCTCATGGCGAAATAGATAACAATGACGAGCCCAATCGCAACTTCGACCGGAACAACCACCGCGACCCAGAGAGCTTCTGCGCTGCGCGCGAACGAAGCCAGGCATCTCTTACGAATCGAGGATTTGCGGAAGGTGTTTCATTCTGGCGCTATCGAGGTCGCGGCCCTTTCCGGTGTGAGTTTCGCGGTCGAAGCTGGCGAGATGGTCGCTCTCGTCGGCCCGTCGGGTTCGGGGAAAAGTACTTTACTACATCTCCTGGCTGCGCTGGACACGCCAACAAGCGGTACAGTATACTTCGACGGAAATTCGTTGGCAGCGTTTGCAGAACGCGAGTTGGAGGATTTCCGCAGCCGGGCGGTGGGCTTTATTTGGCAGAGACATCAGCTGCTGACTGACTTCACGGCTGTTGAAAATGTGGCAATGCCGCTGTTGATTCGGGGAAACGCGGCGAGCGCGGCGTTCAGCATGGCGAGCGAATGGCTGAATGAAGTTGGCCTTTCAAATCGCACCCAGCATCGTGCAGGCGAGCTCTCAGGCGGGGAACAGCAGCGGGTCGCGATTGCCCGGGCCCTGATAACGCGGCCGAAGTTATTGCTGGCCGATGAGCCCACGGGCGACCTGGACGAGGAAAACACGGAGTCAATCTTCGAACTCATGCAGCGCTTACACCGGTCCCATCATCTGACTTCCATTCTTGCTACCCATAATTTTTCATTGGCGCAACGCGCGGATCGCGTGATGCGTTTAGAACACGGTTTGTTGGTATCAGATGACGGATCTGTTGCGTGCCCTGCCGGCGGGCGTGGCGCGCCGGGGAATTCTTCGACCCTGGAAGGGCTCGGGTGACCTGTGTTTGAGCGCTATACAGAGAAGGCTCGACGCGTGATTTTTTTCGCGCGATATGAGGCTAGCCAGTACGGCAGCCCCTATATTGAGACCGAACATTTGCTTCTGGGGCTTCTGCGCGAAGACAAGGCTCTTGCCAATCGCTTTCTCCGCGCGCATGGTACGATCGAATCCATTCGCAAGGAAATCGAATCGCGCATCACGGTACGCGAGCGCATTTCCACCTCGGTCGAAGTACCGCTGAGCCAGGAATGCCGGCGCATTTTGAATTATGCGGCCGAAGAAGCCGAGCGTTTGAATCACAAGCATGTGGGAACCGAGCATTTGCTATTGGGGATTTTGCGCGAAGAAAAGTCGTTCGGCGCGGAGATTTTGCAAGAGCGGGGATTGCGTCTTTCAGGCGTGCGCGAGGAACTTGCGCGCAGCGCGGGTGAAAAAGTGCCTGTAAATCGACCGAAAGAAACTTCGTTGCTCGCAGAATTCAGCCGGGATCTCACTCAGGCCGCCATGGACGGCACACTCGATCCGCTTGTCGGACGCGACCGTGAGCTTGAGAGAGCCATTCAAATCCTTTGCCGCCGCACAAAAAACAATCCCGTGCTGATCGGCGAGCCGGGAGTCGGCAAGACAGCCATTGTTGAAGGTCTGGCGCAGCGCATTGCCGACGGCGACGTGCCGCCGTTCCTCGCGGACAAACGCATACTGTCGCTGGATCTTTCCTTGATTGTCGCGGGCACGAAATATCGCGGCCAGTTCGAAGAGCGTCTGAAGACCATCATGAAAGAGCTGATGGAGAGTCAGAATGCCATCGTTTTCATCGATGAGCTCCACACGCTGGTCGGTGCAGGTTCCGCCGAAGGTTCTCTCGATGCCGCCAACATTCTGAAGCCTGCGCTGAGCCGCGGTGAGATTCAGTGCATTGGCGCGACCACGCCAGGCGAGTATCGTAAGTCCGTCGAGAAAGACCGATCGCTTGAGCGCCGCTTCCAGTCCGTGAAAGTGTCCGCACCGAACGAGGAAGAGGCAATCCGCGTCTTGCAGGGCGTGCGCGATCGTTACGAGAAATTCCACGCCGTTTCCTATACCGACGAAGCAATTCAGTATGCCGTCTATCTTTCGAATCGTTACATTCCCGACCGTTTCCTTCCGGATAAGGCGATCGATTTGATCGACGAATCGGGCGCGCGTGTGAAGCTGCGCCAGGCGATGCTCCCTGAAGAAGTTTCCGAAGCGCAAAAGCGCGTGAAGTTCATCACGCACCGCATGGAAACCGCCATTGCCAACCACGAATTTGAAAAGGCGCGTTTCTATTCCGAAGAGGAGCGCAAAGAAAAAGAAAACCTCCGCGCCCTTCGCGAGAAATTGAAAATCGACGATTCGTCGACGGGCACGGTGACGCGCGACGATATCGAAGAAGTGGTGGCGCGTTGGACGGGTGTGGCCGTCAACGCCATCAAGGAAGACGAGCAGCAGAAGTTGCTGCGCATCGAGGAAGAACTTCATAAGCGCGTCATCAGCCAGGATAAAGCCATCACGGCTCTCGCGCGCGCTATTCGCCGCAGTCGCGCTGGACTTAAAGCTCCCGGCAGACCGGTGGGCTGCTTCCTTTTCCTGGGCCCGACCGGAGTCGGAAAGACGGAAGTTGCGCGCCGCCTTGCTGAATTTTTGTTCGGCAGCGAGAAATCGCTGGTGCGCTTCGACATGTCCGAATACATGGAAAAGCATTCCGTTTCGAAGCTAATCGGCGCGCCTCCAGGATATGTCGGCTATGAAGAGGGCGGGCAACTGACGGAACGTGTTCGCCGTACTCCGTACTCCATCATCCTGCTCGACGAAATCGAGAAGGCGCATCCGGATGTTTACAACATTCTTTTGCAAGTATTCGAGGACGGACAGCTGACCGACGGGCTCGGCAATACGGTGGATTTCCGCAACACAATCATCATCATGACTTCGAATATCGGCGCGCGCGCGTTGCAAAAGCAGGCTACTCTAGGCTTCCAGTCCGGCTTGGGAGAGACGCATGCGAAGAGTCTGGACGACATCGTGATGGCCGAAGTCAAGCGGGTCTTCAATCCGGAATTTTTGAACCGTCTGGACGAAGTGATTTTGTTCAACGCGCTCACGGACGATGATTTGTCGCGCATCATTGATTTGCTGGTGAGCCAGATTAACGACACGTTGGTCCATCGCCAGGTGCAAATTCAAATGACGCCCGAAGCGCGCCAATGGATTTTGGAAAAGACTTGCACGGATCGCAATTACGGCGCGCGTCCGCTTCGCCGCGCTCTTCAGAAGTACGTCGAGGATCCGCTCTCCGAGGCGTTAATCCAGGGCGGTCTTCAACGTCCAGCGATCATTGAGATTTATCTCACCACTGATGGTCTGGGCTTCCGTCCGGTTGTGGAAGCAACCCCAGTAGCTCACTAAGGAATCCTACACGCGCATGCCAGCCGTGGGGACGGTCTGGCAGGGGGAGTACAAAACATTGGAAGGCGGAGCGCGGCTTTGATTCACGCTGGAGCCGCACAGAGCAAATCTTGTCTGCACGCCACATCGCTTATCGCCGTGGTGTGCGGATGTCTGCTCGCTTTTTTTTCGCAGCCTGCCTGCGCTCTGCAACTTCCAGCGGCCCGCCAGAAACCTGCTTCACCCAACTCCCAACAGGCTGTAATTGAGCGAATCGAGTTTGTCGGTAACCGTCGAATTCAGCGCGAAACCCTTTTGGCGCGTATCTTTTCGCGTCCCGGCGATCCCTACAATCCGGAAGCAGTTCGGCGCGATTTTCGCGCTCTTTGGAACACACAGTTCTTCGAAGATATCCGGCTGGAAGTCGAGGACAGTCCTGACAATCCCAACGGGAAAATCCTTGTCTTTTATGTTCAGGAACGTCCTACGATTCGCAACATTAATTACAAGGGGAATAAATCCGTTTCCGAATCCGACATCCTTGACGCCTTCAAGGATCGCAAGGTTGATCTATCTGTGGAGAGCCGTTTCGATCCCACCAAGGTTAAGCGCGCCGAGGTTGTGATCCAGCAATTGCTTGCTGAGCACGGTCATATGTTCGCTACCGTCAAGCCGACCTACGAGCGCATCCCTGCCACAAACTCTGTTTCCCTTACTTTCAATATTGACGAAGGGGCAAAGGTCAAGGTTGGCCGGATCATTATTCAGGGCAACCACGTTTTCTCTTCGGAAAAGATCATTCGTTCGATGCGCCATTCGCGGCCCATCGCTATCCCGCTGGGATTTGCCGACATCAACATATTCAGCAAGACCTACGATCGCGACAAACTCGACGAGGACATGGCCGTAGGAATCAACGGCCTTTACCGCGATCATGGCTATTTCCGCGTTGTCGTGAATGAGCCTGTCCTCAAGAATGTCAAGGTGCAGCACAATGGTTTGCCGGTTGGCCCCATTCCCTATATCGGCCGAACACGCGGCATTCGCACCGACATTACCATTCCGATTGAGGAAGGACCGCAATACCGCATGGGAAGGTTGGTGATTCGGAGCGCCAATCCTGACGAAAATCTCTACTTCAAGCCTGAATTTCTCGAAACCATATTTCCCCTGAAAAAAGGGCAGATTTTCGACGTCTCTAAAATCCGCAAGGCGATCGACAACTACACGAAACTCTACGGGGAATTTGGGTACATTGACTTTACTGCATCTCCAGAATTCGACGAAGATGCCACGACGAAAACCATCAACCTAACCCTGGATTTCGACCAGGAAAAGCAGTTCTTCGTCAGGCGCATCGAATTCCAGGGCAATACCACGACGCGCGACAAGGTGATTCGGCGCGAACTGTTACTCGACGAAGGCAGTCTTTACAACGATCGTTACTGGGAACTCAGTATTTTGCGGCTCAACCAACTCGGCTATTTTGACACAATCAAGAAAGAAAACGCCGATCTCAAGCGCGACGTTAAGGCAGGGACGGTGGACATTACGCTGAAGGTGAGAGAGAAAGGGAAGCAGTCCGTCAGCTTTTCGGGAGGGGTCAGCGGTCTTGCCGGCAGTTTCCTGAGTCTTGCCTATCAGACAAATAATTTTCTTGGCCTGGGCGAGACGCTGACGTTTTCGACGCAATTCGGCAGCATCCAACGCAACATTCTGTTTGGTTTCACGGAGCCGTATCTTCTGGATCGTCCTATTTCCACTGGCTTTACGATTTTTTCTAATAAGTTCAATTTCAACCAGCAAAAAGAACTCTCCATCCTGGTTGGCCAAAACATCGCGATCAACCCCGCGCTCGCCCAAAATTACAGTCAGAACAGCAAAGGCTTCACTCTTTTCGCCAGCTATCCATTGCACCGCTTCGCGTTTGCGCGCCTCGGAGTCACCTATGGCTGGACCAAGAGCGACATAACGACCTTCAGCCAGGCGTCCCAATTGCTCTTCCAGTCGCTGCAGTTCAGCAGCCTTGAGGGATCCTCGGCGCTCAACGGAATCGTCTCCAGCAAAATCACTCCGTCAATCAGTTACAACACGGTGAACGATCAGCTGAATCCGACCGCAGGCAAAAGCTTTTCCTATTCGCTTGGCTTTGAGGGCGGACCGTTGCGTGGCAACGTGGATGCCATTCAAAATATCTTTCAGATGACGTATTTTCATCCCACGTTCCACAAGCGCAATGTAATCGGCATGCGCATCCAGGCGGCGTGGGCGACGGGTTACAACGGCAGAGTGATTCCGCCCTACGAGCGCTTTTATATAGGCGGTGAAGACACAGTTCGAGGTTTCGACTTTTTCAACATCTCTCCGTGGACCTTTATCCCGGCCGCCGTGAACACCAATATTACTTTCGTCAACCCGACAATCTTGAATGCAACCGGCGGCCCCACGGTGCAGACGATCAGCATCCCGGTGCTCCAATACTTTGCGACGCGGCCCGGCGGAGACGTTCAAAGCGTCGGCAACTTCGAATATCGCATTCCCATTGCCGGTCCTGTGAGCATGGACCTTTTTGCGGATATCGGTCTCGACGGAATCTTGCGGCCTAGCCAGCTACGGCTCGATCCGGCCGCCATCCAGCAATTGGACTCTGAATTCCCCAACTCTCTCTTCCCGAATACGGTGTTGTCGCAGAAACTTTCAGTTGTCCCGGGAACAAATTTCAAGCCGCGCACCTCGACGGGAATCGAATTTGTAGTGTTTTTGCCCATCGTGAGAGCGCCGTTCCGTTTCTATTACGCTTACAATCCGACCCGCCTCGATCAAACAATTGTGGGTCCGCGGGGAGCGTATTTTATCAGCCCTGAGCAAATGGCGGCTTTGCCGCCGGGTGTCTTGCAGTCACAGATCATCCCCACGCTGAATAGTATTTTGGACCAGCAAATTCAAAGATTTCCAACTGGGCTGGTGGAACCGCGCAGTACATTCCGATTCACGATCGCGCGAACGTTTTGATGCGCGTGGAGATGGGTGAACCGGTTCCCTATAAACATGGCCGGAGATTTTGGAGGACGTGGATGAGATTGGGTAAGTTGGGAATAATTCTAGTTGTTGCTGGAATCATAGAGGGCTGCGGCGGTGGCGCTTCGACGCCGGTGACGGTCGCCCTGTCGCCAGTCAACCAGACTGTTGTGCTCGCGGGCACCCAACAATTTAACGCCTCCGTAGTCGGCGAATCGAATACCACGGTCACCTGGGACGTCTGCAACCAGGCGCCTGCCGCCAACGCTACGGGCAGCTCTACGGTCAGTGGTATCACAATGCCGACCGGCTGCGTGGCGGGCGGAAACGCCACCCTTGGCACTGTAAGTACCACTGGTCTTTTCACCGCGCCGGCAAATTTGCCGAGCCCTCCGGTCGTCAGCATCGTCGCAATCAGCCAAGCGAAGGCAACCGTCTTTGCCATCGTGAATGTGAGCCTCGACACCGGTGTCCGCGTTTCCGTTATTCCGGCGGGCGTTTCGATTGGCACGACGGAGCAATTCCAATTCACCGCAACCGTCTCTGGCAACTCGAACACGGCGGTCAATTGGTCGGTAAATCAGATCGCAAACGGCAATTCCACTGTCGGGACCATTACGCCCGTCGCGTGCACCGTCCGCATGCCTATAACTCCGGCGCCGCCGAATCCGCCTACCCAGGGCACGAGCGTCGCTTGTTACACAGCGCCTGCCGCTACCCAAAGCGGCGTCACCGTAACGGCGACTTCAGCCGCCGATTCCAGGCAATTCGGTTCCGCGACGGTCAGTGTCATCGCCGCCAACGATCCCAGCTTCAATGCGATTCCGCTTGAGCCGAGCAGCGCTGTCGAAGGTTTAGTCCAGCAGGATGTCTATTTGTTCGGCAAGAATTTTTTCTCGACGAACCAGATTTTGGTGAATGGCGCGCCTGTACCGACCACTTTTCTTAGCCCGGTCACTTTGCGCGCCACCATTCCGTCTGTTTTTTTTGCCGGTCCCGCGCCCAGTTCTTTGTCGGTCACCGTTGAGCGCCAAAATGGCGACACCAGCCAGCCGGCGGTTTTGAGTGTTCAGCCCACGCGGCCGGCGGTTATCGCGTCCATTCCAGAGAGTTTTCCTCCTTCTACAACTTCGGGCACCCTTAATTTGAACGGAGGATACTTTTCATCGTCCACGTTGGTGACATCTGGAAGCCAGAGTCTTCCTGCCACTCCAGTGAACAGCCGCCAGTTGCAGGTCACATTGTCGGCGCCAGGATTTTCTTTTTCGACGCCGGGACTCTTTCCCATTCTTGTGCAAAACAGTGATGTGCCCGCGGGCTTGCCGTCATTTGCCTCACTGAATGTGGCGGTCACTCCGTCGGCAACGAATATCCCTCCTGCCCCGAATCCGCCGATCACGGTCGGCGCCCAACCAACGGCGGTCGCGATTGACTCTGCGCTGGGCACGGCAGTAGTCGTGGATCACGGCGCGAGCGGAAGCACCGGTGCGGTGACTCTCTTGAATATCGATACAAATACCGCCGGAGCCACGCTCACCGTGGGGAATGCTCCTACGAGCGTTGGAGTGGATGACATTTTACACCTCGCTGCGGTTGTCAACAGCTCGGACAACACGCTGTCCATTGTCAATCTTCAGACTCAGGCGGTGATTCCGTTTTCGTTGCCCAGCAATCCCACGGGAACGACGCCGTCGCCTTCGCCGTATGCTGTGGGCGTAAATTCGCTGACACACCGTGCACTAATCGCGTACTCGAACACAAACATTGCAACGGTTGTTGACCTGTCGACGAATCCGCCGACTCTTGTCTGCGTGCTCGGTGGCTCCAACGCGAGCATGGCGAATAATTGCGCGAGTACGCCGAATACCAACACGCGTCCGGTCAGTACCGGTCCAACTCCCGCCATTGCCGTCGAGCCGCGATTGAACTGGGCCGTTGTGACGCCGGGTGGATCCGGCTCTGTGTCGATCGTGGATCTGGGAGCTCCGGCGACCGCAACCCAAGTGGCGCGCATTCCCAACGTAATTGCGTCTGCCACACTATCGACAAGCATTCAAGGTGTGGCGATCAACACGGAGACGGAGGAGGCCCTGCTCACCGATCCCAATCGGACGTCTCTTACGCTATTCAGCGTGCTAGATCAGACTATCAATACTGTTTCATTGACACAGGGCGAAGTCGCTGACGCCGTCAATCCGCTCACTGACGTGGGCGTGGTGCTGAATAGCATAGGCGGGACCGCCACTGTGCTCGATTTGCGCATCCTGAAACCGATTGGAAATAGCGTGACAGTGGGAACATTGCCGCAAGCTGTGGCAATCGACCCCGGAAAAAACGTCGCGGTGATTGCGAATTCCGGCAGCAACAACGTCTCGATTCTGCCGCTCGGCCCCATTCGTACTCCGCAGATCACTGAAGTTAGTCCAGGAACCACACTTACTGCCTCGGGTTCGGGCCCGCTTACGGTCACAGTGACTGGCTTCGGATTCACTTCGGGCGCGCAGGTGCGACTTGACGGCGCAGCCGTTCCCACAGTGGTCAGTTCGAATGGTCGCCAGGCAATCGCCACTATTTCCGGAAGTCTGCTCGCTGCGCCGCGCCGCTTTTCGCTGGATGTGATGGCCTCCGGCGGTTCCACTTCCAATGAAGAAAACTTCACGGTGATTGGCGCGATACCAATCGGATTAAATCCAATCGCCGTAGCCATTGATTCGGATCTTGGCGAGGCGCTTGTGACCAGCCAGGGCGCGCTGGATTCAGCTGGAGCCTGCACCGGACCTGGAAACGTCTCGGTGGTGAGCCTTTCGTCCATATCAGTGACCAATACGTTGACGGTGGGAACATGTCCTGAAGGCGTCGCTGTCCTTCCGCGGCTTGGCCTCGGAGTCGTAGCGAATAACGGCAGCAACGATGCAACAGTGATTGATTATGTGAATGACGCCGTAGCCGCCACCGTGCCGGTCGGATCTTCGCCAGCCGGCGTTGCGATTCAGCCTGACACAGCCGCGACGATTGTCGCTAATACGGGCTCGAATACAGTCTCGGAATTCACGATCGGCGGCGGCGCCGTCTCGCCTGTCAGCATTCCCGTAGATCAGCGGCCGTTTGGCGTGAACGTCGACCCAATCGATAACCTTTTTGCTGTGACCGCCACCACGCAGAACACGGTTGACATTGTGAATCTCACAAGCCATTTCATCGTGGGTCGGCTCAGCAATTTTGAGGTGCCCAGCGACGTCACGTTTGATCCCATTACGGATACGTTTCTCGTCGCCAACAGCCTCCTGAACGATTTGGCCGTAGTCGATCCTAGGGCGTTGACCTCAACGCCGATCCGCGTGGGGATCAACCCGACCTCGATCGCTTACAATTTCCAAAGCGGCACGGGCGTGACGGTCAACAACGCCACCAACACGCTGTCAGTTTTCAATTTCCTGGCCACGAATCCTCCGAATTCGGTTTTGACGATCCAAGCAGGTAAAGTTGAGGCCGTTCTGCCGATGGGAGGCTCTGCCGAATTTTCCGTCGCGATCGATCCGCTGACGAACATCGCTGCAGTTGTCGATCAGGCGAATGGCCGATTGTTGCTGATTCCGTTGCCTCGTTGAACCAGTGAGCAATGGAACCTTCAACTGGGCGGTGACGAAATCGGAATAGCGCGGCCAACTGTCATTGCATTCGACGCATCGGTATCAATAGACGCGTTCGGGTGCGAGCCGTTCATGGCAGATTCGGTCGAGCGAGGGGCAAATGTTCCAATTCCGATTGACCGGTTCAAGGCAGGCTCGCTATAATCACCGTTTCGCAGTTTCCCAAGAATCGCATCGAGGAGCTAGAATGAAGATTCGAAATGCTGGTATGGCAGCGCTCGCCATGCTTTTAATTGTTCCGGCCGCTTGGGCGCAGGCCGATTCCAGTGCAGCGGCTGTTGCAACTGGAAAAATCGCGGTGATCAATCTTCAGGGGGCAATCGCGGGCACTGCGGAAGGAAAACAGGCCTCCAAGGAGCTTCAGGCCCAATTCGCGTCACGCCAGACGGAGTTGGAAAACCTTCGCAAACAGATCGCTGATCTACAGCAACGCCTCCAGGCAGGTGCGACTACGCTGAGCGACGAAGAGAAAGCACGCCTGGCTTCCCAAGGCAATATACTCACGCGCAAGTTCCAGCGAGAGCAGCAGGATTTGCAGGATGACGGAAATGACGCTCAGCAATTGGCCATCAATCGTATTGGCCAGAAAATGATTACCGTGCTCGATAAGTTTGCTAAACAGAACGGTTACGGTCTTATTTTGGACAACGGCAGCTCTGCCCAGAGCTCCCCGGTGGTCTTGTATTCGGCAAATCAAGTGGACGTCACTCAGCAGGTCATTAAGTTGTACGACGCGGCATACCCCGCGAAGGCCGCGACGCCAGCTCGTCCAGGGACTGCTAAGCCATCGCAGAAATAGGTAGCGTCGGAGTCGGAATTCTTTTCTGCGCGTCGTTCGACGGATTCCTGCCCTATCCAGGATGGCGCCCTTAATTCTTGCGCACAAGGCAAGAATAAATTTTGCGTCTTCTGTCCTGGCCAGTGCCAGCTTGCGTTTCCCAGTACCTAAGTTTATACTGACATCGTTCGAAGTTGGGCGAAAGTTCAAGTGGGCGCGAGCCCACTTTTTTGTTGGCCGCGAAAATGATGCGGGGGTTCAGTGGTCGCTTGAAAGCCCACAGGCCAACAAGGGTTCCGGGTGTCGATGAACCTGGACAAGATTCGCGAAGCGGCAGAGCGCGTGGCGCGCTCGGTGGGCGTTGAAGTTGTCGACGTCGAGTGGCAAGTAGGCAAGCAGCGCCTGCTGCGGCTTTACATTGACCGGCCGCCAGTGCCGAATCAGGGCATAGGCTCCGGCGTCAGCCACAGCGATTGTGAAGCGGTCAGCGAGCAGTTGAACGTAATCCTCGATGTCGAGGATTTGGTACCCGGCCCCGCCTACATTTTGGAAGTCAGTTCGCCTGGCCTGGATCGGAAATTGCTCAAGCCGTCGGATTATGAGAGGTTCTCTGGACGCTTGGCAAAGGTTTGGCTGAATGAGCCGGTCGAAAACGCGAAATTTTTCGAGGGACGCCTCGCGGGATTCGCGGATGGAGTGGTTCAAATGTCCGTGAGGGACCGCGCGGTTTCCTTTCCGCTCACGAAAGTTCGGAAGGCGAATTTGGTCGTCGAATTCTAGGGAGAAGTCGCGAATGGCAAGTTTGCTCTACCAGACGATCGAGCAGATCAGCCGGGACAAGCATATCGAGCCGGAGATCATCGTTGCGGCCATTGAGGAAGCGATGGTCGTCGCGGCTCGTAAGTTCTATAAGGCCGACGAGGATCTGCGCTCGAAATTCAATCCCGAAACCGGACAGGTGGACCTGTTTGCCGTCCGCACCGTCGTTGAAGAGGTCGTCGATCCGCTCCGCGAGATTGCTCTAGTTGAAGCGCGCAAACAGCAGCCTGCCATCGAAGTCGGCGGCGAAATTCCACAAGCGCGAGCGACCGACGTTTTGGGCCGTATTCAAGCGCAGACTGCAAAGCAGGTGATCCTACAGAAGGTTCGCGAGGCGGAACGTGACACAATTTATAACGAATTTCACACGCGCGTCGGCGAGCTCGTAAATTGCATCGTAAAACGCCTTGACGGTCCCGATGTGATCGTGGACCTCGGCCGCACCGAAGCTCGCTTGCCCAAGCGTGAACAATCACGCCTGGAGACGTATAACGTCGGCGATCGCCTTCGTGTTGCGATTCGTGCGGTCGAGCGCGCCGCTAAAGGCCCGCAGGTGGTAGTTTCGCGCGCGGATCCCGTACTCGTCCAGCGATTGTTCGAAATGGAGGTTCCCGAAATTTACGACGGTACTGTTCAAATCCGCGCCGTTGCCCGCGAAGCCGGCGAGCGCACCAAGATCGCGGTCGAGAGCCGTGACAAGGATGTCGACCCGGTTGGTGCGTGCGTTGGCATGAAGGGCATGCGCGTGCAATCCATCATCCGTGAGTTGCGCGGCGAGAAAATCGATATTATTCCGTACAACGAAGATATTCTCCTTTTCGCTCAAAAGGCCCTGAGCCCGGCCAAAGTCACGCGCGTGCAAGCCGTCGACATGGAAGAGAAGCGCCTCGAAGTGATCGTTGAAGATACCCAGCTTTCGCTGGCTATCGGCAAAAAGGGTCAGAACGTCCGTCTCGCCAGCAAATTGATCGGTTGGAATATCGATATCAAGAGTGAGGAGGAGAAGCGGCGGGAAATCGAAGCCCAGATGTCCGAAATGACGGTCGCTTCTACGTCACTGAATGAACTACAGGGTGTTGGACCCAAGACCATCGAAAAACTTGAGTCGCACGGCGTTTCGTCTATTGAGAAACTCGCCGATATGACTCCCGAACAGTTGCTCGAAATCCCCGGCATCGGCGAAAAAATGGTCGAGAAGATTCGCATTTCTGTCGAGCAGTACTTCCAGGCCTTGGAATCGCAGCAAACAGCGACGGCGGAAGGGGCGACTCTCGCCGCGGCGGGCGACGAAATCGCGGCGACCGAAGAGCCCGTGAGCAGTGCGTCAGAAGCGGAAACAGAAACAGGTCCCGAATCCGAAGTTCCATCGGAATTATCCGAAGCCGTCTCTACAGAGATTGAGAGCGAGCCAGAATCAGTGGAGGCCGAGTCGGTTCCGGAAGCCTTTTCTGAGACGTCAGACGAACCAGGCGAGCAGGCAGCCGAGGAACGCGACGGCAAAATCAATGCCGATTCAGAACAGGTGAAGAAGACGGAGGACGACGTTTAACTAATGCCAGAATCCGGTCAAATTCGCATTAACGAGCTCGCACGGGAGCTAGAGATCAAGGCCAAAGTCTTGATCGACTACCTGCCGGAAATAGGCGTCAAGGAGAAGAAGACGCACTCCAGCTCGCTTGAGAATGAGCAGGCAGACCGGGTACGAAAGCATTTCCATGATCTAGCCGCGGCGGAGGCAGCGGAGGAATCCGAGAAGCAAGCCAAAACGGCTGCCGCGAAAGCCAAACCGGCGGTGGCGAGGCCCGCGACTAGTGGAACTCCCGCCAAGGTGCCAGTGCCAGGCACGGGTACCATTGCGAAACCCGCGATTGTTCCACCAGCGGTGCCAGGAGCAAAAGTTCCAATTCGTCCTGCAGCAGCCCCGCCGGCCGTGCCACGTCCTGCCGGTTCTCCCCCATCTGCTGCGCCTGTTGCTGCGCATCCACCGGCAGGCGCTCCGCGAACTGTGGCACCGTCATCTGCGGGGACTGCACCTCCTCCAGCGCAAAGACCGGGGGCATCTCCGACGCAGCGATCTCCCATCGTCACCAGACCCGCTGCCGCCGGCAGCCCGGCAACAACTGCTCGCCCCGGTTCAGCGCCCGCTCAGGGCCAACGGCCGTCCGGCGGATATTCAAGGCCGGGTTCCCTCCCTCCCGGAGCCGGCGCTTCCCGCCCTGGCGGCGCTCCGTCGGGGTATAGGCCAGGTGCTGGAGCACAAGGCGCTCCCCGCCCCGGTGGCGCCCCAATGCGGCCTCCGCAGCGTCCTCTGGGTCGGCCCGGTCAACCACCGGGCGGAAGACCCGGGAGTTCTGCTGGTCAAGCCCCGAAGGCTGAACCGGGCAAGCCTCTTTACGTGCGCAAGCCGCCGGCCCGCGCCAAGCCCACAATTGAAAAGCGCTTTGCCGAGGGCGAGCGCAAACTGCATCCGGTCCGCACACGCGCGGGGGCTGCGGCAGGTCGAGGAATTGGCCACGCGGAGCCCGCCGCCCCTCCTGTCGTACGCGAACCGCGTCCGGTCACGATTACGGAAGGCATCACAGTTCGCGAACTTGCCGAAAAGCTCGACGTTCGCGCGAAGGAGTTGCTAAAGAACCTGCTCGATCGCGGAGTTTTCGCCAGCATTAACCAGGCCCTCGACATTCAGACGGCGACGAGCCTTGCCGAAGCATTCAGTGGAATCGTTGAAGTTGTCTCGTTCGAAGAGCAGATGGCGCATGAGGACGTCAGCAAAGACGATAAGTCCGAGAGGCTGACGCCGCGCGCCCCGGTCGTCACTGTCATGGGGCATGTCGATCACGGCAAGACCAGCCTTCTCGACGCAATTCGCTCCACCGATGTCGCCGGCGGAGAATCTGGCGGCATCACGCAGCACATCGGTGCCAGTGACGTCCATATCGATGGCAAACGGATCGTCTTCATCGATACGCCGGGCCACGAAGCATTCACGCGCATGCGCGCACGCGGCGCAAAGGTCACCGACATTGTAGTTCTCGTCGTCGGAGCCGACGATGGCGTAATGCCGCAGACTGAAGAAGCCATTGATCACGCGCGCGCCGCGAAAGTGCCCATCATCGTTGCGCTGAACAAAGTCGACAAACCGGACGCCCAACCCGAGCGCGTCAAGCGCCAACTCGCCGATCATGGCTTGATGCCAGAGGACTGGGGCGGCGACACGGTGATGGTCGAAGTCTCGGCCAAGACGAAAAAAAATATTGAGCGCTTGCTCGAAATGATTCTGCTCGTTGGCGATCTTCGGGAACTCAAGTCCAACCCCGCGTCTTCCGCCAGCGGCACAGTCCTCGAATCGCGCGTTGATAAGGGACGCGGCCCTGTTGCTACTGTTCTTGTCCAGAATGGCACTCTGAGCGTGGGCGACGTTTTTATCTGCGGCGCTGTTTATGGCAAGGTTCGCGCCCTGTATGATGACCGCGGCCAGCCAGTGAAAAGCGCCGGACCTTCAACTCCCGTCGAGGTCCTCGGGCTACAAGGTATTCCCGACGCCGGTGATCAGTTCTACGTCGCCGACGAAGCCAAGGCGCGCCATATCGTCGAGTATCGCCAATCCAAATTGCGCGAAGCAACACTCGCAAAATCGGCGAGTTCCCGCCTCACGCTCGACCAGTTGCACGAGCAGCTCAAGGCCGGCGAGGTCAAAGACCTCCCGATCGTCATTAAGGGCGATGTGCAAGGTTCCGTCGAGGTTCTCAGCGAAATGCTTCCCAAACTTTCAAATGATCAGGTGAAGCTCAAGATCATTCACGCCAGCGTCGGCGCTGTTTCCGAAACGGATGTTCTGCTGGCCTCCGCGTCCAGCGCCATCATCATCGCGTTCAACGTTCGTCCGGAGCGCAAGGCGTCTGACTTGGCGCAGCAGGAAGGCGTCGACATTCGTCTGCACACGATCATCTACGAAGTCGTCGACGAAATTAAGAAGGCCATGGCCGGTTTGCTTGCCCCGGTCATTAAGGAACAGTATCTCGGTCGCGCCGAAGTACGTGACACGTTCCGTGTCAAGGGTGTTGGCATGATCGCCGGCTGTCACATTCAGGATGGGATCGTCAAGCGCGACGCCGAAGTCCGAGTTCTGCGAGACAACGTCGTTGTTTACACGGGGCGCGTCAGCTCATTGCGTCGCTTCAAGGACGACGTCAACGAAGTCCGCGCTGGTTTCGAGTGCGGAATCAGTATTTCGAATTTTGCCGACGTGAAAGTAGGAGACATTCTGGAATGCTTCGCGATGGAGCGCACGGCTCATCCTGGAGCAATCGCCTGAGTTAATTTGCCGCAGTTCCTCCGCAGTGGGAGGGCAATGATGCCAATCGGCCTCGTCACTCTGGAAATTCACATTCCGGACGCTCGATCTCTCAAGGACAAGCGACAGGTGCTCCGCAGTTTGAAGGATCGCCTGCGCGGCCATTTCAATGTCGCCGTCGCAGAGCTCGACCATCAGGATTTATGGCAGCGCTCGGTCATTGGCGTGGTGGGAATTTCCGCTGATGATCAGCATCTCTCCGAATCCCTGGCCGCCGTGCTCGAGGCGTCCGAGCAGGTACTGGGACGCGATTTGATTTCGCATGAAATTGATTACTTTTGATATCGTTCTTCACCGCAGCACGAAATTCAAGTAGGGTTGCCAACTATGACCGTTGCTGGACATCGTTCCGAACGCATCGCCGAGGAAATCCGTCACGAAGTCAGTCTGTTGCTCGCGGGTGAGTTGAAGGACCCGCGGCTCGCGAGTGCAATGAACGTCACCGAAGTGCGCGTCGCACCCGGACTCAAACACGTTCGCGTCTACGTTGAAGTGTTTGGCTCAGATTCCGAGCGTGAAAACACTCTCAAAGGACTCGCCGCCGCTTCTGGATTTATCCGCCATGAACTGGTCGAACGCTTGCAGCTCCGCCGCGCTCCCGATATCGATTTTGTTCCGGATCGCTCCGAGGAATATGGCCATCGCATCGACGATCTTTTAAAAAAAAGCAAGAGCGAGGGAGCAGCCTAAACTCCGCGCGACTCGATCCCTCACCTTTAATGACACGAAATATTCAACCGCCGCACATTGACGGCGCCCTGGTCATAGACAAGCCGTCCGGCAAGACGTCCCACGACGTCGTTGAAGCCGTGCGTCGCTTAGTCGGTTTTCGTCAGATCGGGCATCTCGGCACCCTCGATCCGTTGGCAACAGGCGTCCTGGTCCTGCTTCTCGGACGCGCCACGCGTCTCGCGCGGTTTTATGGAGGGCGCCGCAAGCGTTATAATTGCACCATTCGCTTCGGCTATTCGACTGATACTTATGACTCTGAAGGCGATCCTCAAGGGTCCGATTGCGCACCCCTTCTCGATCGCGAGACGCTCGCAGGCTTCGCCGCTGGATTTCTGGGGCGTATCCAGCAAATGCCCCCGGCATTTTCCGCGAAAAAAATCCAGGGGCATCCAGCCCATGAGCTGGCCCGTAAGAAAAAGCCAGTCACCTTGAAGTCTGTTGAAGTGGACGTTTACGACTTTCGCTTGACTGAAATCCAAAGCTCCTGCGCGAAATTCGCCATCGAATGTGGCCCGGGCACGTATATCCGGGCGCTGGCGCATGATCTCGGTAAACTCGAAGGCTCGGGTGCGCACCTCTGCGAAATCAGCCGCACTGCCGTCGGCGAATTCACCCTCGATCAAGCGATTAACATCGAGGAATTGGCCAAAGCCGCGCGCGCTGGGCGTTTAGCAGAGCGCATCATTGGCCTCGGATCGCTCTTGGCGGAAATTCCGCGCGTCACGATCCTGCCCGTGCTTGAGCGTCGCGTGCGCCACGGTGCAAAATTCAATATTCCCGTGGCGCAGATTCAGCCGGGACACACAACCGCCGCACAGGGCGCGCCCGAAGAACTGGATTCAGGTGACTGGAAGCCCACGCGACTTCGTGTCTTCAACTCGCAAGAGCAACTCATCGCCATTGCCCAGGCCGTTGTCCCGCGCACCTATCAGCCAATCGTCGTCTTGGAAGCCGCTCCATAGCGATCGATCGTTCCCATCTGAATTAGAGAAGCCTCGCGAACTTTACGGCACCGGCCGGACCGGTGAAGAAATGAATCCTCCGCCTTCGACGGGGGCCCGTCCGGCGTAGATAGGTTCTCCGGTCTTCGGATTCCAAGTGACAATTCTGGGCGTTAGCAATATCAGCAATTCTGTGGTGTCATTTTGCGTGTTTCGTTTACTGCCTGGCAGACCCAATGGCCCCAGATCTGCCAGTCCCGGCGTTCCGTTGATTGCGCGCATTGCTCGCGACTCGATGATTCCCGCCAGGGCAGTCGTTTCCCCGTTTTTCACGCGGACAGTTTGATCGATTGTTTGATTGCTGATGACAGGGATCCCGTTGACGGAGGCTCCCGTAAGGCTGCGTAGTTCGAAGTGCAACTCAAGAGTCACTTCGCCATCCGCGTGAAGGTGAGGCGTAGCCTTCATCTTCAAACCGATGTCCTCGTACTCGGAACTTGGATATGGTGTTGACGTGGCCGTGTTATTCGTCGAATTGAATGTGGCTTTGTCCAGAATCACAGACAAAGTGTCGGCTGTCGAATTCGTAACCACCAAATCCGGTGGATGGGTCGTGCCCAGAAAATCCCCCGTCACAAGCCCAGTCGGCCCCGTCCCGGTTGGAAGATTCAGCGGTGAAGCAAATGTGCCGTCACCGTTGCCAATCAAAACATCAATCGTATTTGCGCTCTCATCTGATATGGCAAGGTCTGCTCGCCCATCCACGTTGAAATCGCCTGCAGTAATCGCCGCTGGTTTATTGCCTGTAGTAGATGTACCGTTCAGCGCTGTGGTGCCGTTCGTCGTGAACGTCCCATCGCCGTTGCCCAGGAAATTCGAGATGGTGTTATCGGTTTGATTCACGATAGCCAGTCCGATATTTGTGTTGGTATTGAGGTCGAACTGTCCCGCGGCGATTGCGACCGGCAGGGAACCAGTAGTAAGCGTCGCTGAGCCCGCAAAAGTACCGTCTCCCTTTCCGAGAAAAACCGAAGCCGAGTTTGCTGATTGATTTGTGATCGCGAGGTCCGCTTTGCCATCGTTATTGAAGTCCGCAGTGGCAATTGCTGACGGGGCCTGCCCGACCGAGAACACCGATTGTGGTCGGAAAGTTCCATCGCCATTGCCAAGCAGGATCGAGACCGTGTTATCCCCTTGATTGACAACCGCAAGGTCCGGATGGCCATCGCCATTAAAATCCGCGGCCACGGCCGCGACTGGATTCTTGCCTGTGGCGAAAGCGCCTTTAAGCGTGAACGTCGCGTCGCCATTACCGAGAAAAATGGAAACTGTACCGTCCGACCCGTTTACGACGGCGAGGTCGGGGATGCTGTCATTATTGAAATCCGCTGTGACCAGAGCAATCGGACCCAACCCGGTCGTCAATGTTCCGTTACTCACGAATGTTCCGTCGCCGTTTCCGAGAAAAATGGAAACGGTATTGTCATCATGGTTGGCGTCGGCGAGATCCACTTTGTTATCAGCGTTGAAATCTGACGCCACAATCGCCACCGGCTTCTTGCCCGTTGCGATGTCCGTTCGGGGAAACAAGTTCGATGATACGGCGGGAATGAAAGCAGGCGAGGTCAGGCTGGAAGAAAATTGCGCCAGCGCAATCGGCACGCGGTCGCCCACGAAGAACGTCACGGGCTTGTTATCTTCCGCGCGCAAAAGCACGCGTTTGCCGCTCTTTACAACACTCAGCGTATTCGAAAACGCCGCCGCAGCGCCGGGCAGAGTAGCGAGAAACGTCGTTTTTCCGCCACCAAACGAGATCAGCGGCGGAATCAGCGAACCTATACTCAATTGTCCCGAACCGACTAGCGTGGCGATTTGGCTCGCGCCCAATCCCGAAAGGGCGCTCGTCGGCCCAAAGAGCTGTTGAATCACTTCCACCAGACCGGCGATGCCTGATTGTGCCGTCTGAATCTGCTGCGGCGTCAACGAGAAAGTTGATGCGGATGTCGGCGGCGTGATTCCGATTTGGCTCGCAGCGTTGCGGTCCACCTCAAGAATCTCTGCCTCCAGCACCATTTCCCCGTGCGGCTGCTCCAGTTGTTCTAGTAATTTCGCCGCCACCGACACAGCCTGCGGAGACGCTCGCATGGTGATGGTTCGCGCGGACGTATTTAGTTGGGCTCTCGTAATCCCAGCAATGTCACGGATAATGCGCAAGACTTCGGTCATTTCGGTGGGTGTTTCGGACGCGGGAAGCTCGACAGTGCGCACAATCGAGAGATCGTACGCGCGGCGTTTTTGCGGCGTGTCGGCGGCCACAAAGAAAAGCCTCCGCGTCAGCGGCCTCCAGAACGTCCCCGTCATATCTCCGATCACGCGCGCCGCCGTCGAGAAATCCACATCGTCAATTCGCAAATGAACAGGCGTTGATTGCAGGTCCACGTCAAACGAAGCGTCCACTCCAAATGCGTGCGCTACGGCCTCGTAAGCGCCCGTCGTATCGCCGCGATAGTTGAAGCTGCGCGTGCCCGTCAATGGCTCGAGTCGCACCACTCCAGCAGGCTCAGCCATTAGCTGTCGCAAAGCCGCAGCCGAAGATGGCGTCAGTTGCGCCAGTCTCTCGCGTACGATTTCATCGCTCGGATCGAGTGTCAATGCTGCATTCAATTCCTCCCGCGCTTCCGCCAGGCGGCCTGTCAACGCGTCGCGCTCGGCGCGGTCCACCGACGCGCTGACCATTTGGTTTCGTGCAAGCTCTCGCCGCAACAAATAGTCCCGCTTCATGGGACCTTGCTGAACTGCTTCCGTGAAAGCCGTAAACGCCATGGGCCAGTTTTTCAGCTTCTCTGCCTTCAGCCCCCGTTCGTATGCGTCTTTCGCGCGTTTGGAGTCATGCGCCTTCGTTTGGACTTGTGGCAACACATGCTTCCCCGGCGATTGCACCTGTGCCGGGGTGGCGAAGGCAATACACAGGCAAAACGTGATTGTTGGAAATATGCGCAATGGCTATACCTGTTCGCTATTCTTACAGAGATTGGCGCGAAAGCCGTGAAGTTGCCTGCTCCTGTGCTCCGAAAGCCAAGGCGCATTTCGCAAAAATGAACCACGGCGTTTGAAAACGCCCCGCGGCGGCGAAAAGTCTATCGAACGTAGGGTATTTCCCTTGACGATCTTTTTACAGCGAGTTACACTCAAAATTCCTAGTTGATACTGAGTTACAACTGGATCCTGACTCCTAAATGCTTTCTGCACTCTTACTCGCCCTCCGCGAAGGGGTTGAAGCCGCCCTTGTAGTGGGTATTGTCTTAGTCTATCTCAATCGCACTGGCCGTCGCCAACTGGCGCGTTACGTGTGGACTGGCGTCGCGTTTGCCGTGGCGTGCAGCTTCGCAGCCGCTGTTTTTCTCCAGCGCTGGCAGGTCAGCGAAGACGGCTTCGAGGGCGTCCTGATGCTCGCCGCAGCGGTTCTCGTCGTCACCATGATTGTTTGGATGAACCGCATCGCGCGTCGCCTGCGCAAAGAAATCGAGCTTCGTGTTGAAACCTATGCACAGAAAGGCGAGCGCGCAGCGGGGTGGGGGATCGGTTTTTTTGTCTTTCTGATGGTCCTTCGCGAGGGCGCCGAACTAATCTTGATTCTTCGCGCGGTTGAGCTCTCTATTGCGGGCCTTCAAATCTGGATCGGTACGGGAATCGGAATAGCGTTGGCAGTCGCCGTCGGCCTGTTTTTTTTTCAGGGAACGCTCAAGATTCCGCTCGGCCGTTTCTTCGCTGCCACCAGCACGATCCTGATGGTCGTGGCGTTCCAGCTTACGCTCACGGGCCTTCACGAGTTGAGTGAAGGGAAGTGGCTTCCTTCGAGCAAGCAGGAAATGGCGACAATCGGCCCCATCGTCCGCAACGAATACTTTTTTTTCGTCGTCATTCTCGGTGTCGCCGCAATTGTGGTGTTGCGCGAATGGTTTGCCCTTCACGGAGGCAAGATTGCGGGCGAGAGCGACGGTACTGCGGCGAGTGGCTCTGCCCCGAATCCTGCCGAGAAGCGCCTGCGCGAGCATGAGCACCGCCGCCGCCGGGGATGGAGTTTCGCGGCGGCCTTTCTGTGCCTGACCGTCATCCTTTCGCTCACGGCCGAATTTGTTTATACGCGCGCGTCCGCCGCTCCTCCTGAAGCAGAGCATGTCGTAGCCGTTGGAAACACCGTCAGCATTCCCTTGGCGGAAATGAGCGGCGTCTCCGTGCATTTTTATACCGTGGACGCGCAAGGAACCGCTTTTCGCTTTTTCGTGATTCGCAAGCCTAACGGCGACTACATCACCGCGCTCGACGCCTGCCAAATCTGCGGCCCCATCGGTTATCGCCAGGAAGGTTCAATATTGATTTGCCGCAACTGTGGCGCACCCGTCAACGCCGCTGAAATTGGCTCGCCCGGTGGCTGTAATCCAATTGCGTTCAAGTCGCGGGTTGAAGGAACGAACATCACTCTCGACCTTTCTGCCCTCACCGATGCGGCCTCAGAGATTCAGAAGTAGACGCACTTAACGCACATGTTTATCCGCCTGCTAAAAGAATCGTTCATGCGTAACCCGCGGCGTAAACTGCTCACCGGCATCGCCCTTGTGCTCGGCATGGCCGTCGCGACGGCTACATTCACCGTCGCCGTCGACGTTGGCGATCAACTGTCGCGCGAGTTCCGCAGCCTCGGCGCGAACCTGCTCGTTACGCCGCAAGCCGACACGCTGCCTGTCGAGATTGGCGGCGTTGACTATCGGCCAGTTGACCAGGGCGCGTATCTTTCCACTTCGGATTTGCCAAAGCTCAAGACAATTTTCTGGCGTCATAACATTCTCGGCTTCACGCCGTTCCTCGATGTTCCGGCCGAAGCGAGCATCGCGAAACCCGGCGAGACGGCAAAAGATTTTCAGACAACGCTCATCGGCACCTGGTACAAACACCCGGTACCCGTTGAAGACGGCAGTATGTTCGTCACCGGCGCCAGTTTCACGCATCCCTGGTGGAAAATTCGCGGCCACTGGTTCTCGGATGAATCGAGAGATTGCGTCATTGGCGCGTCGCTGGGACAAAAATACGGAATCGCGATCGGCGACAAATTAAAACTCACAGTCGGCGCGCGCGAATCCATCGCAACCGTCAAGGGCGTCGTCGCCACCGGTGATTCGCAGGATAACGCGGTGCTCTGCCCGCTTTCCGTAGTGCAAGATCTCGCCGGCAAGCCCGGCGAATTTCGCCAGCTTTTCGTCAGCGCGTTAACCAAGCCTGCTGATGCCTTCTCGCAACAAGATCCCAATAAGATGACCCCCGCAGAATTCGACCGCTGGTATTGTTCGCCGTATATCACTTCGATTAGCCGCCAGATTCAAGAAGTCCTGCGCGGCACGCACGTTGAGACGATCCGCCGCGTTGCAGAAACCGAAGGCCGCGTGCTTTCCCGCATAAGTCTCCTTCTCTGGATTGTCACAATCGCCGCGCTCATTGCCGCCACTCTCGCGGTTGGGGCTACCTCGGCCACAACGGCCATCGAGCGGCGCGGTGAAGTGGGCCTGATGAAAGCCCTCGGCGCAACTAATTTTCTGGTCGGCGGCTTATTCCTCTGTGAACAATTGCTCCTAGCCTTCACCGGAGGTTGCGTCGGCTTTGTACTTGGCGGTGGTCTCGCTCGCGAACTTGGCGAAACAGTCTTCGGAGTCCCAACGTCTCCGCGCCTGATCGTCCTGCCGATAATTCTTGCGGCTGCGGCTGCAGTCGCGCTGCTCGGAAGCTGGATTCCGCTCTATCGTGCCGCGCATGTCCCGCCCGCGCCCATTCTGAGAGGTCAGTAGTGTTCAAACGTCTGCTCTTCCATTTGCTTCGCGGGAACCGGGTGCGGCTCACCGTCGCGTTGCTTGCGCTCGTCAGCGGAGGCGCGGTCATCTCCGCGCTGCTCAATCTGGATTTGAACGTCAATCGAAAACTGACTCAAGAATTTCGCTCGCTCGGCGCGAATATTGTCATCTCCTCGCCGCAAACCTCATCCGCAACGCCAGGTGTCCCGCCGCTCATGGATGAATCGATCGCTCTAAAGGCACAAGGATTTGTTAATGAGTCGACATATCCGGACAGTGTCGCATCGCCGGATTTGTATTTGATCGTTCGCGCGGGCTCGAAGGACGGCCGGAATGTCGTCGTCACGGGAACGTGGCTCGACAAGCTCTCCCAAATGGAACCGTGGTGGAAAATTGCCGGAACGGGCAGCCTTTCGCGCTCCGATCTTTCGCCCTGCGTTATTGGCCGCAACGTAAGCCGCAGTTTGCAGCTTTCTATCGGCGACGATCTCACACTTTGGTACCAGAGCCGTAGCGTAACTTTGACCGTTGCGGGAATCGCGGACGCGGGCGGTTCTGAAGACAATCAAATTTTCGTCAATCTGCCCGTCGCGCAAGAACTGGCTGGCCTCACCGGCAAGATTCAATTAATCCAATTGAGCGTTCCGGGCTCACCCGGTCAAATCCGCGGCGCTGCGGACAAACTTCAGGCGGCATTCCCCGCGCTCGAGGTGAAGCCGATTCCGCAAATCGCCGAAGCGGAAGGGAAACTTCTGCAGCGAATCCGTTTTTTGATTTTCTCCATGGGATTGCTCATTCTGGTTCTCACCGCGTTATGCGTGCTTGCAACAATGGCGGCGCTCGCGATGGAGCGCCGCCGAGACGTTGGCCTAATGAAGGCGCTTGGCGGCTCGATTCAAAAAGTCGTCGGGCTTTTCCTCGCGGAGGTTGGTGTTCTCGGAACCATCGGAGGGATTCTCGGCTATGTGCTCGGCATGGCATTATCGGTCTGGATGGGCCATCGAGTTTTCGGTACGAGCATTTCCCCGCGATGGGAAGTGCTGCCCGCAACTGTGATTTTGATGCTGGGTGTTTCGCTTGCCGGGGCTTTGCCTCTGCGCCTTCTGGGTAATATTCGTCCGGCCGTAATTTTGCGAGGAGAGTGATCGGTGTCGCTCGTCGAAGTCACGGAGCTGAGAAAGACATTTGGCGACGTCCGCGCGCTCAATGACGTGTCGTTCAGCGTCGAGCCCGGCGAATGGATTGCCATTATGGGACCGTCGGGCTCCGGCAAGACCACGCTCATCAACATTCTTGGAGGCCTCGACACACCCACCGGCGGGCGTGCCATCGTCGATGGCGTTGACGTGGGCCGTCTGGACGACGCAGGCCTCACGCGATTTCGCGCTGAGAGAATCGGCTTCGTCTTTCAACAATTTCATCTGGTCCCGTATCTCACCGCGGTTGAGAACGTCATGCTCGCGCAATATTTTCACAGCACCACGGACGAGCGCGAAGCCGCCGACGCTCTGCGCCGCGTTGGCTTGGGCGAACGTCTCGCGCATCTTCCTTCGCAGCTTTCTGGCGGCGAACAGCAGCGCGTGGCTGTCGCTCGCGCGCTGATCAATCACCCGAAGTTGATTCTTGCCGACGAGCCGACGGGCAATCTCGACGAAGCCAACGAAGAAACGGTGATCCGTTTGTTGCGTGACCTCCACAGCGAAGGCCACACGATTCTAATGGTGACGCACGATCCATCCATAGGAGGCCTTGCGGATCGCCGCATCGAACTCGCGCACGGACGCCTCGCGCAAATCACCGTCTATTCCTCCGAAGATGAAGCGCGTTTCGACCATGTGCTCGAGGAACTTTGGCTCTGTGCCGAAATCGGCAAACGCGCCAAGCTGGCCCGGTTTCATTCCCTCGACGCTGATCCTGAACGCACTTTGCAGCGCCTCGCTGTCGTTGGTTTGGTGGCAATGCATGATTCCGAAATCGAGCTGACTGAACGCGGCCAGCGCCGCGCTCGCGATGTCGTTCGTCGCCGCCGCCTTGCCGAGCGTCTCTTCACCGACACGTTTTCGATCGCCAATGCCGAGGCTGATTCGCAAGCCTGCAAGTTCGAGCACATCATCAGTCCTGAGCTCGACGAACGCATCTGCAGTTTCCTCGGCCACCCGAAGACATGTCCGCATGGCAATGCCATTCCTCCCGGACCCTGTTGCCCATCGCGGGAAATAGGCAAGTGATTCATGCTTCGGAAAATCGAGATCTGCTCGCTGGCGACTTGCCATTGCGAATGAAAATCAATCCATGCCCCTTCCGCTAGACATTCGCAAAAAACCCATCGGCGTGAAAGTCCACATTTCCACTGGTGCTGGTGTTGACATCACCTGGTCGGACGCACATACCAGCCACTACGACTTTGCGTATCTTCGCGAGCACTGTCCCTGCGCCACTTGCAGAGAGGGGAACGACAAGAAAAACAGCCTCACCGAAAAAAACACCCCCGGTTCGGCCGCATTGCCTCTATTCAAACCCAAGATCACCGCTCGCACGGCCGCAGCGGTAGGGAATTACGCCATTCAAATCGAATTCACAGACGGCCACACAACAGGTATTTACAGCTTCAGTTATCTCCGCGAAGTCTGTCCCTGCGAATCGTGCGCCCGTGAATTTCGCACCGCGAACTCCGGATAGAGTGGACTTCCGCTATTCCGCCGCGCTGGTGTCTATCTGGCAATTTCCATTGAATGCACCGTCTTTCCTTTTTGCCGTGTTGGCCGTATAGTCAAACACCGCGTCTCCTTCGTCCATGGCATCGAATCTCACACCGCTCGGTCAACCCAAGACTACTGCGCGCCCTGTCGTCAACGTGCTTGTTGCGACCACCGCGATGCTCAGCTTCATCTCCTTCTGGCGTGCCGGCGCAATCGTCTTGAACGATCTGGCCTCCTCGGCGTACTACGCAGGCGGCGAAGCGGAGCAATTCATCGGAAAATCCGCGCCCTGGTTCATCTTGGCCGTCATGCTCTTGGCCTATGCCGTATCCCTGATTTATGTCGAAAGCTGCAGCATGTTCGTTCGCGGCGGCGTCTATCGCGTGGTCAAGGAAGCCATGGGCGGGGGCCTGGCGAAACTCTCGGTCTCCGCCTTGATGTTCGATTATGTCCTGACGGGACCAATCAGCGGCGTCGCGGGGGGGCAATACGTAGCGGGCCTGGCTAATGAGCTCCTACGTTACGGCCACACCCATCTTGTTCTTCCGGTAAACGCTACGGCCGCAACAATCGCAATCCTCGTCACGGTTTATTTCTGGTGGCAGAACATTAAAGGCATTCCGGAGTCCAGCGAAAAAGCATTGCGGATCATGCAGGTGACTACGGTCATGGTGGTCATTCTGATCGTCTGGTGCATTTATACCGTCTACGTTCGTGGCGCTCACTGGCCTCCCGCTCCTTTGCCGCGCAACGTGCTTCTCGATGCGCATTCGCTCGGCTGGCTCGCCGGATTCCACTGGGCTCACACGCTGACTCTCGTTGTTATCTTCGTCGGCATCGGCCACTCCGTCCTGGCCATGAGCGGCGAGGAGACCCTCGCCCAGGTCTACCGTGAAATCGAGCATCCCAAGCTCGCGAACTTGAAGAAGACCGCTCTCATCATCGTCGCGTACAGTCTCGCTTTCACTGCCTTCGTCTCCATCTTTGCCGTGATGATCATCCCAGACGCGATTCGCCCGCGCTTCTTCGAGAACTTGATCGGCGGCCTGGCGATGAGTCTTCAGGGTCCGTTCGGTCTGCGCCTCGCCTTCCATGTATTTGTTGTCATTGTGGGCATGTTGATTCTTTCCGGCGCGGTCAACACAGCAATCGTCGGCTCAAACGGCGTACTGAGCCGGATTTCCGAGGACGGCGTCCTCACCGACTGGTTCCGCCATCCTCACCGCCGATTCGGAACTACGCACCGCATCATCACCAGCGTGGCTGCCCTTCAGATCATCACCATCCTGGTCAGCCGCGGCGATGTAAGTTTCCTCGGAAACCTCTATGCCTTCGGCGTGATCTGGAGTTTTGCAATGAAGGGTTTTGGGGTTCTCGTCCTTCGCTATACGCATCCGCAGGACCGCGAATATCGTGTCCCCCTCAACTTCACCATTGCCGGCAAGGAAATTCCGGTCGGTCTCGGCCTGATAACGCTCATTCTTCTCCTCATTGCCATTGTGAATCTTTTCACCAAGCCCGACGCCACCATCGCCGGCGTGGTCTTTTCCGTGCTCTTGTTTTTGGCCTTCACGCTTTCCGAGAAGAGAGTTCAAAAGCAGCATGGTACGAAACACTCGACGGAGCTCGATCAATTTAATTTGGCTCAAGAGGCTGACCTTACGCCCGCGAGCGTCGGCGTTCGCCCCGCTAATGTTTTGGTCCCTGTCAGCAACTACTATGCGCTCTACCATCTGCATTCTGTTCTTGAGCGGTTGAGAACTGAGGAACAGGATATCGTTGTCCTGCATATCCGTCTCTTGCGCCGCGCTGCCTCCGGCGAGTATGACCTGAACCCCGAGCAGCTTTTCAGCACGATCGAGCAACTCCTTTTCACCAAAGTTTTAGCCATCGCGGAAAAAGAAGGAAAGCCCGTTCGCCTCGCCGTCGCCGCCGCCAATGATTTGTGGGACGGCATTCTGCGTTCGGCTGCGAATCTGCACTCGGCATCCATTGTCGTGGGAGGCTCGTCGAAAATGCCGATTACCGAGCAGGCTCGCGAAGTTGGTATCGCTTGGGAGCGCATGCCCAATCCGCGTCCGCGTCTCGCCCTCGAAATCATCACCGCCGGAGGCCAGCAGCGTGTCTTTTATCTCGGACCACACTCTCCCCATTTGACGCCGAAGGAGATCGACCTTCTCCATGACATTTGGCTTCAGTTGAGCGATGAACTAAAAGGCGAGGAAATCCATCACCACGATATTATCCATTTCGCCTTGACGGAGCTTCAACGCGAAATCGCCGAGGGTCAGGGCGAAGCGGTCCTTCAGCGCCTTCGCCAGCATCTGCAGGAAATTAAAGACCGCCGTTCGGCCACACCCTAGACGGTCGCGCTCACACCGTAACCTGCGACGTGCAGAAAGCGCATTTCGCCGCCTTCAGGGGAATCTTCGAGAGGCAATATGGACAGTCTTTCGTGGTTTGCGCGGGCGGCGGTCCCGGCTTTTTCGTCCAGCGGTTCACCTGTCGCACAAGCAGGAAAATCACGAAAGCCACAATCAGAAAATCAATTACGGTGTTGATGAAGACGCCGTAATTGACCGTGGCCGCTCCTGCCGCCTTTGCCGCCGCCAGATTGGGGTAGTACGTGTGCGTGAGATTCAGAAACAGATTGTTGAAATCCACTCTTCCCAACAACAATCCAATCGGTGGCATGATTACGTCGCTAACCAGCGACGATATGATCCTTCCGAACGCTGCGCCGATGATGATGCCAATCGCCATGTCCAGGACGTTGCCTTTCATGGCGAATTCTTTGAACTCTTTCAGCATGGGCAATTCTCCTTTGACCGCGCGTCAGATATAGAGTTCCTGCAACGGCAATTTGACTTCGGGGGCCTGTTCCTGCGGTAGGCGGGCGGCTCGATTATAGTGGTAATGTCCAGGATTGCAATAAACAGCGGCAAATACCTCATGATGTGCCGCTATTGAGTCCTTCGCGGGACTTGACTCCCGAGCAGCCTTCGTCGTTTGGGCACATAGCGGTCGAAGAAGAACTTGTGGCCAGCTTTCTTCCTGATGTTAGAATGCCTTTCCTTTGTTTGCGTGTCAGTGTCTGCGTGACTATGCCTGCTTCATGACGTTTGAGTCGCACGGCGTTCTGACACAATCGAATGTCTGAGGAGTTCCAAGTGCACAAAGTTGTCATCATCGGGAGTGGCTGCGCCGGTTTGACCGCCGCGATTTATGCCGCGCGCGCCAACCTGAAACCGATTATTTTGGATGGTTACGAACCGGGCGGGCAGCTTACCCTCACCACCATGGTCGAAAATTTTCCCGGCTTTCCGGACGGGATTTTGGGTGCCGAGCTGGTCGAGTTCATGCGCAACCAGGCCAAGCGTTTTGGCGCCGAGTTTCGCTCTGGTGCGGTTTCGTCGGTCGCGCTCAAGCGGCGCCCCTTCAAGATCGAAGCCGGCAAGGAAACACTTGAGACCGAAACGCTCATCGTTGCTGCGGGTGCCTCCGCCCGGCTCCTCGGAATCGAATCCGAGAAGCAATTAATGGGCCACGGAGTTTCCACTTGCGCCACTTGCGACGGCTATTTTTTCCGCGACAAGGAAATTGCCGTCGTGGGCGGCGGAGACACAGCCATGGAAGAAGCCACGTTCCTGACGCGTTTTGCGAAAAAAGTGACCATCCTCCACCGCCGCGGCGATTTTCGCGCCTCCAAAATCATGCTCGATCGCGCCAAAGCGAGCGACAAAATCAAATTCCTCACGCCCGTCGTGGTCGAAGAAGTTCTTGATCCCGCGAAGCAGGAAGTCGAAGCCGTCAAACTCCGTAACATTGAGAATGACAAGACCTCGATCCTCCCGATTTCCGGCCTCTTCATCGGGATCGGTCACGAGCCCAATACGAAAATTTTCCGCAGCCAGCTTGATATGGACGAAACCGGCTATCTCAAGACTCATAATGGCACTAAAACGAATATTGAGGGCGTTTTCGCCGCCGGCGACGTCCAAGACAAGGCTTATCGCCAGGCTGTCACGGCCGCCGGTTCAGGTTGCATGGCTGCTATGGACGCGGAGAAATTTCTGGAGGCCCATTCGCACTGATCTCGTTCGCTGTTCCATGCCTAAATCCCACGGTCTACCCAAAAACTCGGCCTTAAGAGTGTGCCGTTGGAGCGAGCGCTAATGCTGCGTTCCCTCCTTCTTGAACTGTCGCGTAGCCCTCGCATGGCCCATTTCGTGATGCACAACGGTACCAGCCGTCGCATGGCCCGCCGGTTTGTTCCCGGCGAGGCGCTCGACGACGCCGTCGCCGCGGTTCGAGAACTCAACGCGCGCGGCCGCCCGTGCAGCCTGGATTGCCTCGGCGAAAGCGTAACAAGCGAATCAGAAGCGCGCCGCGCCGCTGAAACGTATCTTGGAATATTTGATCGCATTGCCGCCGAACATCTCGACTGCAACGTCTCGCTCAAACTCACACAGCTTGGCCTCGACATCAGCGAATCGCTCTGTGAGGATCTTTTCGCAGGAATTGTTAGTCATGCCGCCGAGCAGAAGAATTTCGTGCGCATTGACATGGAAAGTTCAGCTTACACGAAGCGCACGATCGACATTTGCAGGCGCGCGCGCGTCAACAGCGATGCCGTCGGCACTGTTCTTCAATCTTATTTATATCGTACAGAGCAGGACGCGAAAGACCTGATCGCAGCCGGCTGCCGCATTCGCCTGGTGAAAGGAGCTTACAAAGAGCCGCCCGAAGTTGCTTATCCGAAAAAATCGGATGTGGACGCCAACTACGTGAAGGTCATGAGATTGCTCCTGCCGAGTGGCATTTATCACGGTATCGCCACGCACGACCCGCAAATGCTCGACGCCACCAAGAAATTCGCCGCCGACCAGGGAATTTGCAACGATCAATATGAATTTCAGATGCTCTACGGAATTCGTACGGATCTGCAGGATCAGCTCATTAGTGAGGGCTATCGCTTGCGAGTTTATGTTCCTTATGGTTCCGATTGGTTCCCGTATTTCATGCGCCGTTTGGCCGAGCGCCCCGCCAACCTCAAGTTCTTCCTCTCGAATCTCATTCGTAAATAAGGTTTCACCAATTGAACGCGTTGTGACCGCCCTCTATTTCTTCCGACACACCGTAACGCCATCGCGCAGCGGAATCAGCACCGGAAACAGTTCCTTCGAAGCATAAACAGCTTTATTGAACTCCTGCACTCCTCGCGTATTGTTGTCCTTCGCTCGTCGTGTTACGCGTCCAGACCACAACGTATTGTCCGTCAACAGCAACCCTCCGGATTTCAATCGGGGCAGCGCCTTTCGCAACGCGGCAGGATACTGATGCTTGTCCACGTCAATGAAGATTAGATCAAATTTCCCTTTGGTCCTGTCGATCATTGCCAGTGCGTCGCCGGTCATCACGGTGATTCGCGTCGCCACGCCCGCCCGCACGAAGAATTCTTTCGCGCGCCGCGCATTCGACGGGTCGCCGTCTGTGTAATAAATCTCCGCGCTGGATCCTGCCGCTCGCGCCAGCCAAATCGTCGAATATCCAATCGCTGAGCCCATTTCGAATATCCGCTTCGCGCCAGAAATCTGCGCGAATAAATAGATCATCCGGCCCACGGCGGGCCCAATAATCGGAATATCGCGCTGCTTTGCCAGTCGCTCCATCTCCGCAAGCACCGCGTCGCGCGGCGGAAGAATTGCATAGATATACTTCTCGACGTTTGCTTCGGTAATTTTCTCAGTCATCAATCCGTCCTTCCGCACGGCGCAAACAACCGAGTACCCGCCTCAGCTGATGCTTTCCCCTGGCCTCAGCGCATGAATCTCAAGCCCGGAAATATCGTGCGTCAATTTCTTGAGTTCCTCCGGCGATCCCGTCAGTGATGGAAACGTCCCAAAGTGCATCGGTATCACGTGTTTCAGGCTCAACAAGCGAATCGCCATCGCCGCTTCGCGCGGACTCATCGTGTAATAGTCGCCGATCGGAAGCATCGCCACCTCCGGCGCATATAATTCTGCGATGAGCTTCATGTCGCCAAAAACCGCCGTGTCGCCTGCGTGATAGAGCGTCATTTCGCCCGGCAGGCGGATGATATAACCGCACGCCTCACCGCCGTAAATGATCTTGCCATCGTCCTCGATCCCGCACGAATGTATCGCGTTCACCATCGTAACTTCGATCTCGCCAACCTTCTGTGTTCCTCCTTTGTTCATCCCTAGAGTATTTTTCACGCCCTTCGATTCCAGCCATTTACACGTTTCGTGAATCGCCACGATTTGCGGCTTGAACTTCTTTCCAAGCTCCACGGCATCGGCAATGTGGTCGAAGTGCCCATGAGTGATCAGCAGCGTATCGATGCGCTCGAATTTCTTCAGCGCCTCGGGACACGATGGGTTCCCAAACACCCACGGATCCACCATGATCACCTTTCCACTATGCGTCGTGATCTTGAACGTTGCATGCCCCAGCCATGTCAGTTTGTTTCCCTGAGTCTTCAGCACGATTGCCTCCAAAAAGTGATTATGAACGAGTTCTCGCGGGCCAGGGGTTCCGGATTCGCCGAACGGGGCATCTTTCGACCTCACTTGCTTCTTGGCGGTCGGTCGAATTTGCCGGGTAGCCCAATCCGCATGTGACGCGGTAAATGCTGGTACGCACGAAAGACGCGTATCCAAGGCAAAAAATCATAGCCGTTAAACAAGAACAATCTCTTGGAGTAACCGTATATCGGACGATATCGCGGCACGGGCTTATTCTATCTACCCGTCTCGATGCCTTCAATCTTCTGTTTTGCCCACACGATACGGTCGCACCAGTTTTAAACTCCAGCTTTCTAGCCCTACCCATGAACGATGAATATTGCTCCACTATCCCGAAGTCTTGGATATGATGGACGAGAAGCTCGACTGGACCACGGCGGTTGGCCAGGCCTACGTCTACCGACAGAGTCGCAAGGCTTGAACGCCAATTTCTTTGATGGTATAAAATGCTTGTCTTTCTTCGCTGAACGCTTCAACATTAATGTCAGCATTATTTAGATAGCGCTATTGCGCATGTTTTCGGAGAGAACTAAATGGCTTACGTGATTGCGGAGCCCTGCATCGGCACCAAAGATTCGGCATGCGTTGATGTCTGCCCAGTGGATTGCATCCATCCGCGCAAGGATGAAGCGGATTTCGAGAGCGAAAAACAGCTCTACATCAATCCCGACGAGTGCATTGATTGCGGCGCGTGCGTCCCTGTCTGTCCCGTGACGGCTATTTTCGCCTTGGAAGATCTGCCGGAGAAATGGTCAGGGTACACGGCGATCAATGCTGACTGGTTTAAGAAGAAAAAGGCCACGGCCTAGCTTTTTTGCCCGATGATTAAATCTGGAACGGCTGGAGATTCGAGGCGGCGAGCTTCCCAGCTCACCATTCTTCTAAGACCTGTAACAAAACCTCCGTCGCCGCCTGCTCGATAGGCGTTAATTCTTCGGCATCTTGCAATAGCGCGAGAAGTGGTACCGATTCCGGTTAAACCAGCGATAGCCTCGCCACAGCACCCAATTAAATCCGGGCAAACTGAACACCGCGTAAAACGGCCACGCCCACCAGATGCGACGTGTCACATAAAAGATACGCGTGCGCGCCGGATTTCACTTCACCGTGAGAGGTCAAAACGCGGATATCGTCGAGTAAGCTGTCCGAAGACGTTTGCAGCATCCCTTCGGCCGCTGCCGATTGCAAGTCCTTCAGGACGAAACCCCGCCGTTCGATTACGCTTTCCCAGAAATGAACCCAGATGTAGCAGAACCCGCATTTGCCGTCGTAGAGAATCCATCCAGCGCGCGGACTCGTTGAAATCTGTTCCTGCCGCGAATCCGTCACGGGATCCTCCTGCCGGTGAAGACGAAGACAGGCGAGCCGTGCGCAATGAACGCGGAGCTTGGTTGCCGGCGAAGAATCCCGCCCAGTTCTGACCCATAAAGCGCATCACTATCGCCTTCAAAACTCCCCTTCATGCATGCCAACACTCGCCACGGTTCATGGGATACGCGGTATTCGAAACAACCGCCCCGCCGCAACGTATAACCCCAGTAATGCTCTGTAATGAATTGTTCGAGACTCCCCTCTTCCGGAAATGCAGCGTCGCCTGCCGCTTCCCCATGCAGCGTGCACCATTTCCCGTTGAGCTTCCATTGATACTGCGCCGTCCTGCGCGTCCCGTTCATGCGGGCATCATGCCGCATCGGGCAGCAGCTATAGTTTTCTCCGTAGATAAGCCGGGCCAGCTGCGCGACGGCGTGCCTCGGCACAATCTCGCGAATGAAAACCACTCCGCGGCGGTTTTCGTCGCCTTCACGCCGCCGGACGTAGAAGCGAAGATTTACCTCCTCAAAATTAGCGTGAAAGGGGAAACGGAAAGAGTCAAATAGCCTGGCGCGCAGAAATTGAAATCCAACCAAACTAACGAAAGTCTTTCCTTCGAACGAATCCACGTCTGTGCCGCGCGGAACGTAACTCCTCAAAATTGCCGGATCAATCTCATAATTTAATATCACCAGATTTCGCCACTCTGCGGAAAGAAAGACGCGTCCTTGGGAAACTTGCGGTCCACTGTTTTCCGTACCCGCTTCCATGTCTGCTCTGGAGTCAAACTTCGAAAGCGGCGTAATTGCCTTCACGCGGGACGCCTGCAAGAGTACGTTTGCGCAGCTCGTCAAACGTGGTCTCGAAAAGGATTTTTTCCACGGCGGCCTGCACGTCTTGCCACACTCGCTTCAAGCCGCAGGAATTCTCTTCAGGGCAGGCATGGTGGTGCTGCAGATCAACCTCCAAGCAACTCGATTGCGAAAATTTGCCTAACTGCTTTCAAAACTTCTCCGATCGAGATCCGATCAGGACGGCGCGCCAGGGTATATCCGCCCCGTACGCCGCGGTGGCTTTCAAGCAAGCCCGCGCGTCTCAGGACCAGCAGAATTTGCTCCAGGTATTTCAGCGGGATTTTGTGGTTCTCGGCGATTTCGTGGATGGTCGAGATTTTGGGATATTTCAAGCTCAGATAAAGAACTGCCTTCGCGGCGTACTCGCCTTTCGCGCTGATTCGCATGCGGGAATCCCGAAGACAGAATTCCACACGCCTCCAGAGCTGTCAACCTCGTGCGCTCCCGCAGTACGGATTGTCATCGATACGACTTCTTTTTCGGCAGTGCCCGCACTGATTTTCAGGGCGCGTTTTCCGCAATTGTGGCAACATGTGTGCTTCGGCGGCGTGATCCTGGAAGCCGCCAAATCCATAAAAGGGGACAACCGTTGAAACCTTTTCTTCGCGCTTTCCTGTTGTCGGTCTTCGCAGCATTTTTGGCGGCTGGCGCTTTTTCGCATCAGCAACAGGCCCCGCCGCAAAATCAATCCGCGCAAGTCATCGATATGACCGCGAAGAAATACAAATTCACACCGTCGCCGATCCACGTCAAGAAGGGAACTAAGATTCAACTTCGAATCACGGCAACGGATCGCAATCACGGATTCAAAATCAACGTCTATCCCGATGGCGCGGCCGCCAATGGCGCGCCTGGTTTGGTTTTTACATCGCCCCAGGATTGCTGGAAGTTGCCAAAGGATCAGGTCGTGACGATTGAATTCGTCGCGCAGACGCCGGGCAGCTATCCTTTCAAGTGTTGCGTCCTCTGTGGATTCGGCCACATGGGAATGAAGGGCGAGCTCATCGTCGACGAGTAGCTGCATCATTCAGCGCGGCCGCAACCTTCTGAATCGTGCAACGTTGGCGTCAGAGACTCCAGGGCAATCGCAGTCCGCCTCGGAGTTCACTAGTCTTGATCGGTGGATTCAATGCGCGGAACTTCGGCCGTCGTAATCGTTTCGCTCTTTGAAAGGTGGTCGACACAACTTTGTACCACTGCGCGGAACGCCTTCAAATTCACTCCTCGATATTCGTCCGGGAATTTATCAAGTTTGCTTAGGCTGGCTTCCAGCAGTGTTCTGGTTCCGCTGCAATTGCCTCGTGACAGGTGATGAAACGCGGCAGCAAGCTGAATCATGCCCTGCAAGAAGAGCTTGTCAGTTCCGGTCGCGATCAGCCAAAGCTCTTCCCAAACCTCATGAGCTTTGAAAAATTCCGCCGAATTGAAGAGAATGATCCCCTGCCGAAATTTCCGATGCTCGAATTTGGTGTTCTTGGCGATGATTGAGGTTCGCCGAGTTGTTCGCGGCACGGTTCATCATAGCAGAGTGTTCTCGCGGGCCAATTGAACGTGAATATTGAAATTGAACTTCCCGGGGTAAGACTGGGCGTCATCGAGGCCGATGGCGTCGCCGTCACGCCGTCCGGCCCGCAACTTATCCGCGAAATGGACGCTCTCTGCGCGCGTCTGCGCCAACAATTCACGATTGAATCGCTTGTCGGCTCGGATTCGATAATTTCCGTGCGCGCCATGTTTCGCGCCTGGGGCGTCGACCCATCCAAATACCGCCCCTCGTCGGAAGCGTTGTCGCGCCGCATTGTTCAAGGCAAGGGCCTCTATCAAGTGTCCAACATCGTTGATCTCACGAATTTCAGCTCAGTCGAATCGGGCTGGCCTTACGGCGTGTACAACCGCTCACGGATTTCGTCGGCGGTTACTCTGCGCCTGGGTGCTCCCGGTGAATGTTACGAAGGCATTGGCAAGAGGGTCTGGCATCTCGCGGATCGTCCCGTGCTCGCCGACGCGATGGGTCCCTTCGGCAGCCCCATCAGCGATTCAACTCGTACTCAGATCGCTGACGGCGTCGCGGAAGTGCTCACGGTCATTTACGCTCCCGCTTCAGCGTCTGATGCTGCCCTCGAAGAAGCGATGAAACGACAAGCTGCTCGACTCTCCGCCTTCGCCAGCGCCTCGCAGACGCGCACCCGCGGACTCGGCTGATGTAAATTAAAGCCTCAATGTTCCAGTATTGCCCCGACGATCATCGAATGTCTGTGGCTTAGCTGGAAAGAATCTTTAGAGCCGCGTATCCTGATATTTACGCACGGAGTGCAGACGTGCCCCGTTTCAATCTTGTCCTTTTGATCCATGCGCACCAGCCCGTCGGCAATTTCGATGACGTAATCGAGCACGCCTACCAAAAATCCTACCTGCCGTTTGTCCAACTGCTGCTCCGCCATCCTTTTCTTCGCGTCGGTCTGCACTATTCTGGTGGACTCCTCGAATGGATCGAAAAGGCCCATCCGGAATATTTCAAGAGCCTGAAAACTCTTGTTGGACGCGGCCAGGTAGAACTGGTGGGCGGCGGTTTTTACGAACCGATTCTGATTGCCATCCCTAAGGAAGACGCGCGCGAGCAAATCGAGCGCCTGGCGGATTACATTGCGCTCCACTTCGGAAAGCGCCCGCGCGGCGCGTGGCTCGCCGAACGCGTTTGGGAACCGCAACTGCCTTCGCTGCTCGCACCCGCCGGCGTTGAATATACTCTCGTGGACGACAATCATTTCCTTAACGCGGGATGTGACCCCGGCCAGCTCTTCGGAACATTCGTCGCCGAGGATCAAGCCTTGGCCGTTCGTTTGATTCCCGGCCTCAAGGCCCTTCGCTATCTGATTCCCTACCGTGGCCCGGAAGAGGCCATCGGATTTTTTCGCGATGCCGTTCGTGAGCGCCCTATCGGCATCGCTGCTATGGGCGACGACATGGAAAAATTCGGCGTCTGGCCCGGCACCTATGAACATTGCTACGTCAATGGCTGGCTTGAGCGTTTTGTCGCCGCGCTCGAAGCCAATCAGGATTGGCTCGCCACCGTCCCGCCGGGCGAAGCCGTTTCGTCACAGCCAGCTGTCGGTCGCGCCGATCTCGCCACTTGTTCGTACGCGGAAATGATGGAGTGGTCCCTGCCGACTTCCGCGCGCGTCCGTTTTCAAGCCGTGGAAAAGGAATTTGCATCCCGTGAGGATGTTCTCGCCTTCCTTCGCGGAGGCTTCTGGCGCAATTTCCTCACCAAGTATCCCGAGTCGAACCTGATGCAAAAAAAAGCCATGCTTGTCTCAAGAAAGCTCCGGGACTTGGAAGCTAGGTTCACTGGCGACGCCGCCTCTCTGAAGCAGCTGCAGGAAGCCAAGACCGATCTTCTGCGCGGCCAATCCAATGACGCTTATTGGCACGGCGTCTTTGGAGGTCTTTACGCCCCGCACCTGCGCAGCGCCGTGTGGGGCCCTCTCGTGCGCGCGGAGGCCACGATTGATTCCGCTGCGCATCGCGGCGCTGGTTTCGCGGAGCTTGAACGCTTCGACTTCGATTTCGACGGCTATGAAGAGATCTATATCACCACGAATCGCGCCGCTGTCCTGCTCTCCCCAAGTGACGGCGGCGTTATCTCTGCAATCGACTTCCGCCCTGCGGGAATCAGTCTTATCAATTCCCTCATGCGGCGGCCAGAGACGTATCACGCTCGTCTTGGGCAAACGAATACCGGCTCGGAACAAGTTTCATCAATTCACGACCAGGTGCGCGCCAAGGAGCCGGGCCTCGAGAAGTACCTCAGATACGACCGCTGGCCACGGCGCTCTTTTCGGTTGTTGGTTTTTCCGCCGCAAAGATCGCACGAGGATTACGAGAAATTGCGTCTTGGCGAAAACGAAGCGCTCGCGGCAGGAACATTTCGCGTTCGTGATGCCTCTCCCGCGAAAGTCAGCCTCACTCTGGAAACCCGTGGTAGCGAATGGAAGGCTGAAAAAATGTTTTCATTTTCTTCTCCAGGCGAGAGTTTCCGCATCATCTGTGATTTGACGCTCGCCTACGCCGGAAAAATCTCCACACAAATGGATGTAGGTCTCGAGCTCATCGTCAATTTCCTCGCGCCGGACGCGCCCGACCGTTACATTGAGGTAGCTGGCAAACGCAATCCCATGCGTTGGTCCGGCGCCGCGCCTGCTTCTGAGGTTCGTCTCGTCGATGAATGGCAGAAAGCCAGCGTGACCATCGAAGCCCCGGGCGCTCGCGATTATTGGATCGCGCCTGTCGAAACCATCTCCGAATCTGAGGAGGGCTTCGAGCGCGTGTATCAAGGCTCTCAAATTCTTGCTGTTTGGCCGGTCGAATTTCAGCCAGGCCAAGCTTGGACCGGCCGGCTGACCTTCACCGTTTCCCCGATTCACTAACCTCTTCGCTGACCTGACGATGCTTGGTTGCTCCGCGCCATGGGCCTCTGTTAAAGTTGCTCGCGGGAGGTGTGGATGGCAGTTCCCCAGGACTTGCTCGACATTCTCGTATGTCCCGTTTGCAAAACGCCCGTCACGTTAACTCTCGATAAACAGGGCCTCAAATGTTCCATGTGTCGCCGGGTTTATCCGGTTCGGGACGATATTCCCGTGATGCTTGTGGATGAAGCTCGCGTTGACCCCTCGTGATCCATCGTTCCTTCTGCCCAGCTTGCCTCAGGGCGCCCGAGTTCTAATCATTCGACTTCGTTCGCTTGGCGACGTCGTTCTGTTAACCCCCGCACTATACGCGCTCAACGCTTGGCGGCCTGATCTGCGCTTGTGCGTCCTCGTTGAACCGTTCTGCGCGCAGTTGTTGGAAGGCAATCCCGCCGTTTCCGAAATTTTGTTGACGAAAAGCTTCCTCTCCACAGCGTTCCAATTGCGTCGCCATCATTTTCCCGTTGTCTATAATCAGCACGCAGGTCCCAAGAGCGCGCTATGGGTCGCCTCCATCGGCGTCCCGCTACGCGTATGCTGGGCGCATCGCCAATTCTCCTTCGTTTACAACCTGCTCACTCCCAATCCGGGCGGTCGCATGCACACTGTCGAACACCGCATGGAACAGTTCTACGCCACGGGTTTGCCCCGCGGCCCAATCCCGTCAGCGCACCTCTATCCTCAGTCTGATGCGCAGGCTGCGGTCGCCGAGCAGTTTGCCGCGCTTGGCATTGCACCACGTAAACCCTACGCCGTGCTCCACCCTGGCGCGAAATATTTCACGAAGCGATGGGCCACGGACAAATTTATTGAGCTCGCGCGAGAATTGCGCGATAAGCATGGCATCGAGCCCGTTTTTAACCTCGGACGCGGCGAATCGGAGATCGCCGCCGAAGTGCGGCGTCAATGCGCTCGCGAATTCGTCCTGCTCGACTCGCTCGACTTGCGTCAGTTAATTGCGTTGATTGCGGGCTGCCGCATTTTCATCGGCAATGACGGCGGTCCCGCGCATATCGCCGCTGCACTCGCGCGCCCCGTCGTCGCGATCTTCGGTTCGAGCAGCTCCGTGCACTGGCGCCCTTGGCAAACAGGGTATCGCGTCGTGCAGAACGATTTTCCGTGCAATCCTTGCCGCGGCGATCGCTGCTATGCGTTCGCCGAGCCTCGCTGTATCTTGTCTGTCACGCTCGATCAGGTTCGCGACGCTTCCCGGTCGCTGCTTGAGGAAACATCCGGCGCAGCCAGTGTGCTCAGCCCAGCGCCGTTGCAAGAAAGGAAGACGCTGTAATCGCGCATTTCGGCTTTCGCGTTGATAAAAGGCGAAGGGGAACTCGATGACCAGTTTTATTGCAAAGAGGCGAGCGACGCAAATTCTTCGGCGCATGCAGGGTCGCCGTCTCGCGGTCGTCGGCGATTGGATGCTCGATCGCTACGTATGGGGAGCAGCGAATCGCATTTCGCCCGAAGCTCCCGTCCCCGTCGTGGATTTTCTCGATCAGAGTGAAACACTTGGCGGCGCGGGAAACGTCGCGGCGAATCTATGCGCGCTTGGCGCCCGCGTCGCGGCTTTTGGCGTTGCCGGGCGCGATGAGGTAGGAGCCGTATTGCGCCGCCGCCTGCGCGATATGCGTTTGCCGGAGAAGGGAATTGTCGAGCTTCGTGACCGTCTTACAACTCTGAAAACGCGCATCATCGCGCATCAGCAGCAAGTCGTTCGCGTGGATCGCGAAGTCCGCACTCGCTTGCCGGAACAGGTCGAAACGCAGCTCCTGCAACTCATTCTCGCCACGCTCCAATCGCTCGATGCGCTGGTCATCTCCGATTATGACAAGGGTGTTGTCAGTGATTCTTTGGCGGAGCGTGTTCTCGACGCCTGCGCGCGCCGTCGCATTCCCTCATTTGTTAAGCCGAAGTGGTCGCGTCTTCCTGCATATCGCGGAGCCTCCGTCGTCATTTGCAATCGCAAAGAGGCGGAATTCCTGGTGACCCGCCCGCTCGACACGCCCGAATCCATCGCGGATGCCGGTCGCGCGCTCCTGGACCATTTTGGTTGTTCGGCTGTTGTAATCACGCGCGGTGCGGAAGGCTTGAGCCTTTTCGAACGCGCTATTCTCGAAAAAGATCCTCGCGGTATTCACGTAGCCGCTTTGAATCAGGAAGCGCCCGTTGGGCTGATTGGCCGCACGGCAAGTCGTGGCACGAAAACCGGCCGCCAGGTATTTGATGTTACGGGAGCCGGCGACACGGTCCTCTCGACCATGGCGCTCGCAAGCGCGAGTGGCGCATCTTTGCGCGAAGCGGCTGTACTCGGAAACGCTGCGGCAGGCGTCGTCGTCGCTAAGCTGGGAACCGCGACGCTGACCCGCGAAGAGCTCGCGGTGGCATTGCGCGAATCAACTGCGACATTGAGGGTGGGGGGAAGCTGAGCGAGTGCGTATTGCGGTCCACCCAGATAATCACTTCTTTTGTCTTGTTCTCCTGCGCCGGATCGTTTTTCGGGAACGGCTGATACGGACTGATCAGCACTCGCACCGCCACGCTGCTGCTTTTCTTCGGCGCAAACGCTGAATCAATCTCGAAACTTTTCACCGGCCCGTAGTAACCGTTTGATCCCCAGTCCTGCTGAAAATCCTGGAACGAATAGCTCGGCATCGCTTTCCATAGTTGATACGCATGTTGCATATCGCCCGCTGTCAGCGCGCTGAAAAATGTCTCGACGCTTGTTTCTTCGGCCTTATACCTCACTGCGCGCCACACGAATAGGCCGATCAGCAGCAGAACGAGCACACCAATAAAAACATAGCGCGGCGTCTTCGACGGCGGCGCTTGATTCGCTTCCAGCAAGCTCAAGGTGCTTTTCTCCAACCGTTTCGATCTTATATCTGTCGTTTGAAGAGCGCAATGCTGCCCGTAATCATCAGCGCCGAAATTCCCATCAAAATTAACACGTCGCGATAGATGCCTTCAATACCACTACCCCGCAACAGCAAATTCCTCAACGCGTGCACCGTGTACGTAAAGGGATCCACCACTGAGATCCATTTCAGCCAGATCGGAAATCCTTGTGTCGGATAAATTGCGCCCGACGGAAAAAACAGCAGCGTATTCAGCACTCCGAAAATCGCGCGCGGCACAAGAGGATCATCCACGCGCACCATCACCAGAAACATGAAACTGATCATCGTCAGCGAAGCGATCGCCACCACGATGACCAGATAAAATAGACGCATGGGGTCCCACAGCCGCGGAATCCCCGCAATCAGTCCGCCGATGAACGTCAGCACCAGCCCCGCCATCAGCCCTTTCGCCGTCCCTGCCAGATTCAAACCCATCACCAGTTCCGACTTTTGGATCGGCGTCACCAGATAGCCTTCGTGCAGCCCGCGCGCTTTATCGTCGATGAATGTGATTCCTCCGCCGATCATCGCCACAATGAAAATCGCCATCGCTACCGTGCCGGGAAGGAGGTACTTGACGTATGGAATGTAGGGATACACTTCCACAACATTCAGCGCGATGTTGCCCGCGAGCCTCGAGGTGACACTCGGAGTATTGAGCTGCTCGATGAAGCTCTGCATTTCCGCCTCGACCGAATTCGAGACGAACTGGTCTGTGTTGTCAACGACCAGCCCCAGTTGCGGCCGGTCGTTCGCATATGCGCGCCGCGAAAAATTCGCGGGGATCTCGACCACGGCGCCTATCACCCCGCCGCGCAGATCATTCAGCGCTTCGGGCATCGAGTCGTAAGCAACCGCGTTAAACATCTTTGGGCCAGTTGAGATTCCCGCGAAGCCTTCCCGCACACGCCACGATTCCACCGTGTGGTCCAGATCCACTACTCCCACATTCACGTTCGTGATTTTTCCTCCGAAGGCGTAGCCGAGCACAATCAGTTGGACCAACGGGAAAATCATCGAAGCCATCATCAGCGCCGGGCTGCGGAAAAATTTCCGCAGGTCCCGTTCCACCAGCGCCCACATACGATAGAATTTCATTGTCGAAAGTCTGCTCCTCAACGTGCCAACAAAAGAAATCTAACGTCGTCTCGCCGCTGGGCGGAGACTCCCCAACTTAGTGATTGCAGCTTTAGCCCCTGATCGCCGGCAAGAATGTTTCCGCCATTGTTAGCGATACAAGTGGCTGATGTCATATGCCGCGCCTTCATTCGCCGCATCGCGCAACGCACTCCCTGTGTAGTGCAGGAACACATCGTCCAGAGTCGTACCCTGCACGCTCACGCGTTTCACCGTTACGCCGCGTGCGCGCGCCACATCCATCAGCGCGGCCACGGTCGCGGGTCCGTCATTCGATGCGATATGTACGGCGCCATCCCGCGCGCTCACGCTAGCCGCATGCGAAAGCTTCTGCAGTTGTTCCGTCCAGTCCGGAGGGGCGTTTGTGAATTCCGCCTCCACCGTGTCCGTTCCGGGAACGCTGTCCTTCAACCGCGTCGGTGAGTCCAACGCGACCAGCTTCCCGTGATCCACGATCGCGATGCGGTCGCACAGTTTGTCCGCCTCGTCCATGTAATGCGTGGTCAGCAAAATCGTCAGATGAGACTCATCGCGCAGCCGCCGGATCATTTCCCAGACGTTTGTGCGCGAAACCGGATCCAGCCCCGTCGTCGGCTCATCGAGAAATAAAATCTTCGGCGAATGCACCAGCCCGCGTGCGATTTCCAGCCGCCGCCGCATGCCGCCGGAAAAAGTCCGCACGAGTTTCGATTTGAAGTTTGCCAGATCAACGGATTCGAGCAGCCGGTCAATCAGTTGCGCACGCTGCCCCGACGAGATGCCGTAAAGCTTTGCGTGAATCAGCATGTTCTCTTCCGCCGTAAGTTCCGGGTCGGATGTGAATGCCTGTGGAATCACGCCGAGCGCGTGCCGCACGGCGTCTGCTTCGTGAACAACGTCGTGCCCTCCCACGCGCGCCACTCCCGATGTCGGTGGTGTCAGCGTCGTGAGCATTCGAATCAGCGTTGTCTTGCCCGCGCCATTGGGTCCCAACAGCCCGAAGATTTCACCGTTTTCGACCGTAAAACTCACGGCGTCCACGGCGGTCAAGTCGCCGAATCGCTTCGTCAGTTTGTCCACTTCAATGGCGTGCATTCGAATACAGTTCCTCTATATGAAATCGTGTCTCCGCTTGAGTCGTTCTTGTGGCTCAGTTCCCGTTTCGTCTTCACAGCCTCTGCCACCAACGCTTCGTTTCCGGTCGTGGCCTGAGCAGCACGGTCGCCGTCATTCCCGTAAAAAAGCGGCGCTGCGGATTCGGCAGCGAGACTTTGATCGCAAATGTCTTGATGTCCCGCTTTGTCCGGCTCACGTCCCGCTGCGTCGCGAAGTCGCCCTCCACGCCTTTGAAAAACACTTTCCCGCTTACAATCTCGCCCGACGGCAACTGAATCGGCAGCGACTCGCCGAATTGAATCGAGTCGATATAACTTTCCGGTGCGTCGGCGCGCACCCACAGATCGTCGACGTCCACCAGCACCACAATCGGACTTCCTTCCTGCACCACTTCCCCTTGCTTCGCCACGCGCACTGAAACGATGCCGCTGATTGGTGCGTACACCTCCGTATATCCAAGCTGCGTTTTGAATTGATTTTGTGTTGCGACGGCTTGGTTCAATTGTGCCGCCGTGGATGCAATTTGACTGTGCAGCACGTTCACTTGCTTCCGATTTGCTTCCGCCACGCCCAGCGCCGCCTGTTGCGATTTCACCTTTTCGGCAAGCGCGTTCACATTTGCCGTAGACGCCTTGTAGGTTGACACCGCCGCATCGCGATCCTGCGCGGAGACAATGCCGGAAGAAAACAGGCTCACTGTGCGTTTCATGTTCGCGGAATTAAGCTGAAGTGTTGCCTTCGCCTGCTCAAGCTCGGCCTCGCTCGATGTGACATTGGCTTGCGCCGCGCGAAGCGCCGCCGCGGTTTGACTGTCGACCATTCCCTGATTTGCCTGTCCCTGCGTCACCTGCGCCTGAAGGCTTCGGATCGCCCCTTCTTGCGCCTGCACCTGCGCTTCCAGCGCTGCCCGGGCAAGTTCTGCGATCAAATCGCCCTTTTTCACCTCCGCTCCTTCATCGACCGTGAGCTTTACGATCCGCCCCGTCGTCTGCGGGCTCACGACGACTTCGTTTCCATCGACGACTCCGATCAGCGGATACGCATTCCCTTTCGGCATCGTGACCAGATAAATCGTCAGCACGATCAGAAACAACACGCCAAGCATGGTGAAGAATTTACGTCCGTTCATCGTTGCCTCGCAGGTTTTCGAAACAATCCACGCTCCAGCAGGTCGATCACCGCGCGTTTGTGCTCCGCCACGGCGTATGGCTGCATTGCGTCGCGTCGCAACAGCACGCTATGCACAGGAGCGCCCGAAAAATAAAGCACAATCATCGCAATCACGTTGAGCATCGTATGCTCGGCATTCAGCGGTTGAAATTCACCGTGTGCGATGCCCGATTTGATGACATGCGTCATCCGCTTGAACCCTTGGCGAAAATACTCGCGCGCGACCCGTCGGAACTCTTTCGGGTTTTCCAACATCATGTGTTGCATCAGGCGCGCATAATTCGGATGTTCGATGCGAAATTTGAACTGTCCTTCGACGAACGCGAGGACCGTCTGGCGCGCCGATGCCTCCGCCGGCGTTTCCGCCTGAATCATTCGTCCAGCCTGTCCAAAAAGATTGTCGAACACCGCGCGGTACAGCCGTTCCTTGCTCCCGAAATAGTAATAAAGCATCGCTTTGTTCACGCGTGCTGCCCGTGCGATTGCCTCCGTGCGCGCTCCGGCAAGTCCGCGCGCTGCGAAGATTTGTTCCGCAGCGGCCAGAATTCGCCGCGCCGTTTCAGGGTTCTCGAGTTTCTTCCGCCCGCGTTGCATGATTCCTCTTGGTGATTCGCTTGACCGCACGGCCTGTCGGTGGTCGCGGCCTGGTAACGGCGTCCGGCAACCGTACATCATTATTTAACTATCCAGTTAGTTTAATCGAGAAAAAGGAAATGTCAAGCTTGCGGAATTCATGATGGGGGTCAGGTGCAAAATTGCTGCAAAGACGAGGTCAGTTTTCGAGCGCGCCGCCAGCTCCCGCCGGCAGCTCGATCGAGTATTTCGTGCGTGCCTTTTCTTTGTGCTGTTCGAGTGCCAGCTCGATCAGCCGGCTGATCAGCTCGCTGTACCGAATCCCGCTCGCCTCCCACATTTTGGGATACATGCTGATGCTCGTAAAGCCAGGAATCGTATTCACTTCGTTGAGATAGATTTTCGCCGTTCCGCGCTCCAAAAAGAAGTCCACGCGCGCCATTCCTATGCATTCGATCGACCGGAACGCGCGCACCGCGTACTCTTGAAACTGCCCGACTTGCTTTTTATTTAGCTTTGCGGGAATTTCCAGTCGCGTCCCGCTCTCCAAATATTTTGCGGCATAATCATAGAATTCGCGATGCGGAATGATTTCGCCGGGGATCGACGCTTTCGGGTTATCATTGCCCAGAACGGAAACCTCGATCTCGCGCCCTTGAATAGCGCGCTCCACCACAATCTTCTGCGCAAACTCCGCCGCAAGATCGAGCGCCGCTGGCAGCTCGGCGGCATTATGAACGCGCGTCATGCCCACGGAAGACCCCAGCGTCGCTGGCTTAACGAACAGCGGAAAGCGAAATTTCTTCTTCACCGCAACCAATACTTCGCCGCGTTTCGTTTCCCACTCGTGGCGTGAGATTGCCAGCGCCGGGACCACGGGTATGCGCGCTTCGCGAAACAGCCGCTTCTGAATATCTTTATCCATGCCTACGGCCGAGCCCAAGACTCCTGCGCCAACATAAGGCACTCCCGCGAGTTCCAGCAGCCCCTGCACCGTGCCATCTTCTCCAAACGTTCCGTGTAACACGGGAAAAACCACGTCGATTTTCACGCTCGGATGCGTTGAGCCGCCCAGCGACACCAGCGCCGATGAACTCGGCTCCGGCGGCAGCACCACGCGTTCACCCATTTTCAGGACTTCCGGCAGCAATTTCTGCGCGTTTGTTCCAACCAGCCACCGGCCGTCTTTCGTGATCCCAATCGGGACCGCTTCATATTTTTCCGTGTCCATCGCGCGTATTACCGACGCCGCTGAAGCCAGTGAAACTTCGTGCTCGCCCGAGCGTCCGCCAAACAAAATTCCGATTCGCAGTCTTTTATTATTGGCCATTATTGTGAATTCCCATACGCGGTACAACTCTGCATATCTTACAAAATCTTCTTCCCGAGTCCCGACAGCATCAATTCCACTCCCAACGTCGCCGTTTTATTGTGCAGGTCGATCACGGGATTGATTTCGACAAGCTCAAACGACACCAGCGCACGGCTGTCCGCGATCATTTCCAGCGCCAGGTGCGCCTCGCGGTACGTCACGCCGCCGCGCACCGGCGTGCCCACGCCCGGCGCCTCCGACGGATCGAGAAAATCCATGTCCAGACTCACGGCCACGCCGCTCGTATCATCGCTTGCGAACCGTAAAGCCTCTGCCATCACGTCGCGCATCCCGCGCTCATCGATCTCACGCATCGTGAAAATGTGCACGCCAGAATCTTTCACCAGTTTTCGTTCTTTCGTGTCCAGCTCGCGAATTCCCACCATCGCAATATTTCGCGGCTCGACTTTCGGCTTGAATCCGCAAATCTCCGTCAACTCCGGCGCGCCGTATCCCATGATCGACGCCAGCGGCATTCCGTGAACGTTCCCCGACGGGCTCGTGTCCGGCGTGTTCATGTCGCCGTGCGCGTCCAGCCAGATGAACCCGATGCGTTTTGATTGCTTGCGGTAAAAAGACGACACGCCCGCCACTGACCCTGCCGCAATCGAATGATCGCCGCCCAGCACCATCGGCAGCATTTCATCCCCTAGTGTTTTCTCCACGGTTTCCGCCAGGCCCTGGCAAGTCTCCGCGATCTCTTTCAAATATTTCGCGCGCTTGTCGCCATAGTGCTGTTCTTCGGGCTGTCGCACGGAGATATTGCCGATATCCTCCACCTGATATCCGAGCTGCTTCAGACGCGCCTGCAGTCCCGCTACACGCAACGCCGACGGACCCATGTCCACGCCGCGACGACTGGCTCCGAGGTCCATCGGCACACCGAGAATACGAATTTTTTGCGCCATGCGATGCGTGTCTCCCTGAAAAAACAGCAGGCGAAGCAGCCCTAAGGATATACACGATAAAGCATGCGGGGAAAGGGGATGACTTCGCGAATGTGCTCCGTTCCGCAAATCCAGGCCACGGTGCGTTCCAGGCCCAATCCGAAGCCCGCGTGCGGCACGCTGCCATATCGCCGCAAGTCCAGATACCACTGGAACGATTCCTCAGGCAGATTATTCTTTCGCAGCCGCTCGATCACCGTTTCGTAACTCGACAAACGTTCACCGCCGCCGATGATTTCTCCGTAGCCTTCCGGCGCAATCATGTCGAAGCTCAATGACAATTCCGGCCGTGCCTCGTCCGTCGCCATATAAAAAGCCTTCATCGCCGCGGGATAGCGGTGAATAATCACCGGTTTATCGAACTCTTTCGAGAGGATAGTCTCTTCGTCGCCGCCAAAATCGTCGCCCCACTTCGCCGGATTCCCGCTTTTCTCTAGAAGTTTTATTGCTTCGTCATACATGATTCGCGGAAACGGAGGCTTGATGTTTTCGAGCTTATTCACGTCCCGCTTCAGCATCTCCAGTTCCCGCGCGCGATTTTTCACCACCGATTGCACCATTGCGCTCACCAGCCCTTCGCCGAGGACCATCATGTCTTCCAAATGCGCGTACGCCGCTTCCGGTTCCAGCATCCAGAATTCCGTCAGGTGTCTTCGCGTCTTCGATTTCTCCGCGCGGAACGTCGGGCCAAAGCAATAAACTTTCCCCAGCGCCGCCGCGGTCGCCTCCACGTAAAGCTGCCCTGACTGCGTCAAATACGCCTTCTGGTCGTCGATGTAATCCACTTCGAAAAGCGTGGTCGTGCCCTCGCACGCGGCTGGCGTAAAAATCGGCGCGTCGGTGAGCGTGTAGTCTTGGCTGTCCATGAAGTTCCGCGCCGCGCGTTCCGCTTCCGCGCGAATCCGCAAAATCGCCGCCTGTCGCGGCGTCCGAATCCACAAATGCCGCTGGTCGAGCAGAAAATCGACCCCGTGCTCTTTCAGTTGAATCGGATACGGCATCGACTCCGGCACGCGCTGCACCACTTCCACGCCGCTCACGTGCAGCTCGAACCCACCCGGCGCGCGCGCCTCGGCTCGCACCGTCCCTGTCACAACCACGCTCGATTCCTGCGTCAGTCCTTTCGCCCCGTTGAACGCGTCCTCATGCTCCTTCTGCGAAATCACTCCCTGAATAATTCCCGTGCCGTCGCGAAAAATCGGGAACAGCAGTTTCCCTGACTCGCGCAAATTGTAAAGCCATCCGCGAATCGTCACCTCCGCGCCAACATGCTGCCCCACATGTTCGATACTCACCACCGGCATAAACACTGCCACCTTTCTAGTCTCTTCACGGATTGCCCGATTGGAGGGGTTCGGCCGTTATCTTAGCCGCCAGCCACTAGCCTTTCACTTGTGCGCAGCCGCCCGTTTCGCCGCCAACCCCCGTTCCAGTTTCTCAAATGCAGCGGTGGCATCGGCGAGCGACGGTGCTGTTGCCGACTGCTCGCGAAGCTCCAACACCATCGGCAGCGGACTTGGCGCCGTAGCCAATATTCCCAGCGCTGCGTCCCAATCAATTTTTCCACTGTAGGGAACCAGGTGCTCGTCCTTTTCGCCGTGATTGTCGTGGACGTGCGCTTCCACCACCAGATCGTGCATCGCCTCGAAACTGATCTCGATTCCGTCCTCCATGTGAGCGTGCCCAATGTCGAAGCAGAGTTTCAAATCCAGCCGCGTATCCTTCACGAAATGCCGCAAGCTCGAAGGCGCTCCCAATTCGCCTGGTGTGTTTTCGAGCAGAATCGAAACGCCGCGCTGCTTCGCGAAAATCGTCAAGTGTTCCAGCGAATTAAACGCCGCGTCGATTTTGCGCTGGTCGCGCGCCTCGCGCCCTCCGCCGATATGCTGCACCAGATACTTGAACGGAATCTGTTCCGCGATTTCGAGCGTGCGTTTTACCTCGTCTACGGCATCCAGGCGCCGTACGCGCTCCGGATCGGAAATCGAAATTGGGATTCCGCTCTCGCGTTTGCCCGGAAGCAGATCGCGCTCCGTCGGCGAATGCAGCGAATGGATCGTCAGTCCGTGCTCGCGAATCCATTCGGCGACCGTGCGGATCGTTTCAATCGAGCGGTAATTAACGTGTACCGGCGTGCAGTAAATTTCCACTTGCAAGATGCCCGCCTGCGCGATTTCCGCGAGTAATGCGGAAGTCAGCGGCTGGGTCGAGTATCGGTAGGTGGAGAGGACGCGCTGCATGGTTTGAAGTTTTGTGTTTCCGCGGCCGGTAACGCTCCGCGCACAACTCGGCGCGTTTAACGGCTCTGCGCCGGCCCTCTATGGTCTGTGGAAAACTCGCTCGCGTCAATACCCGCGTGCCGTGCCCTGTCGCCGCGGATCAGGCGCGCCCAGCCGCTCGCCTGTCGTCGGATCGATTCCGATTGCCTCCACTTCGCCGATCCACCCGCGACGCGTCGCCAGATGATACCCGCGCTGCTCCAAATCGTTTGCGATGGCGTCCGGAAATGGTGGCTCGATCAGCACCACATCTGGCATCCATTGTTGATGGAAGCGCGGCGCGTTGATTGACGCCTGCGCGTCCATTCCCAGCCACGCCCAATTCAAAATGCTCAGCAGCGTCGCCGAAATAATTCGCGGCCCTCCCGGCGAGCCCGTAACAAAACTCAATTTTCCATCGCGCAACACAATGGTCGGCACCATTGAACTCAGCGGCCGGTGTCCCGGCTCGATCGCATTTGCCTCGGATTGCAGCAAGCCGAACATGTTCGGCGTTCCCGGCTGGCTCGTGAAATCGTCCATCTCGTCATTCAGCAAGAATCCATCCGTCGACGTCACAGCCGATCCATAACTGTCATTCAGCGTGTACGTATTCGCCACCGCATTTCCCTCGGCGTCAACGACTGAAAAATGCGTCGTGTGTCCCGATTTCTTCGTCGCCGCTTCCATCCATGCTGCTGCATCTTCGGGTGATAATTTCTCCATCGCGCTTCCCGCGGGCGTGCCCTCCGAATGATCGAACGGCGCTGGATTTCCGGCGCCGATCTCTTTGCTCGACGTCGCCTTTTTCGCATCAATCGTCGCGCGCCGCTCGGCCGCATATTTTTCGTTCAGCAGTCCCGCGACCGGCACATGCGTAAAATCCGAGTCGCCCAAAAAAGTCGCGCGGTCCGCGAACACGCGCCGCATCGCTTCCACCACCAGGTGCACCGACTGCGCGTCGTCCCATGATTTCAACTTGTACGGCTCCAGAATATTCAGCGCTTCCAGGATTGCGATCCCGCCCGAACTCGGCGGCGGGCTGCTGATGATCGTCCACTTCGCGCCGCGTGCCGTGTACGTTCCTTCGAGCGGCTCGCGCAAGTGCACTTTGTATTTCGCCAGATCTTGCATCGTGATCAAGCCGCCATGCTGCTTCATCTGCGCCGTCAAATCCTGCGCCGTTTTTCCTGCATAAAATTCCGTCGGCCCGTTTTTCGCGATGCGCTCCAGCGTCGCGGCCAATTCCGGCTGACGAAAAATTTCTCCCGCGGAATAGAGCGCTCCATCTTTCAAGAAAACTTTCTTGCTCTCCGGGAATTGCGCTAGCCGGTCCGCCGAGCCGCGTAACGAGCCTGCGAGTTTATCGCTCAGCGGGAAACCGTCTTTGGCCAGCCGTATCGCAGGAGCCATGTCCTCAGCCAGCGTCAATTTGCCGTAATGTTTTTG
>DATEHB010000017.1:0-27478 GCA_035279805.1 Candidatus Acidiferrales bacterium | reverse complement strand
CGTCCACACCACCTCGGAATTCGCATTGAAGTTCGAGCCGTTGACGGTCAGCGTGATGCTGGCGCCAGTCTTCGCGGTCGTCGGCGAAATGGACGTCAGCGTCGGCAAAGGGCCTTCGACGCTAAAGTTCAAAGAATTTTGTGCTCCGGTTACCGACACGGGAACTACTGCCGAGCCAGCAATCGCCGTTGAGGGAACCGTGACAGTGATCTGATTCGCGGTCGCGGAAATCGGGGTCAGAGCGGTGCTGCCGAAATTCACGGTCGGACTGGCCGGAAAGCCAACGCCATTCAGCGTCATCGTGAAACCGGCCGCGCCCGCGGTCGTGCTTGTCGGCGAGATTCCCGTAAGCGCAGAGGCTGGAAGTCCATTCAACTGCAAATCCCAATCGCCACGCCCGTGCGTGCCGACGCGAAGCAAGCGTGCCGCGTTATTCAACTTCAGCGAGGTGCACTCGACATGTGGCAGACCGGTTTGCAGTTCCGCCCAAGTTGCGCCGCCGTCGCTTGTGGCGAAGACACCCACGTCGGTGGCAACGTAAAGCGTTTTGTTCGTCATATCATTCGGATCGATGACGATGTCGTTCACCGGCGTGTCCGGCAAATTCCCGTCGATCCTTGTCCACGCGCCGCCGCCGTTCGTGGTCATAAAAATGTGGCCGAGTCCATCGCAACCTGAGCAAGAGGAGAATCCAGAGAAGGTTGCGAACGCGGTGGTCGAAAGCGTTGGGCCGGCGACTACTTGAGTCACAGTACGACCGGGCATGTTGGACTGATCAATCCGATTGAATGTTGGCGCGGCGCCAGTGGCATTCGTTGACGCAAAAATCTGTCCAGTATCTGCGCCCGCGTAAATCGTGCCCGAGCTATTCGGAGCGACCGACAATGTCGTAATTACGCAGAGACCGCCTCCGCACGTGACACGTGAGGAGCTAGGCAGAATACTCGATATGGCCGTCCAGGAGATCCCTCCATTCGTCGACTGCCACACGCGATCCGTGCCGAAATAAACGTTCTGTGGCATTGACGGATCAACCACCACCGGCGGAATGAAATTCGTATTGTCGGCATCCATGGCGGGAGTATCGAGGCCGACCCAGTTGATTCCATTTCCCACGCCTGTGCCATCCATCTGATTTTTCGAGACCGTCCCGAAGTTCCCGATCGCTTCGCACGTAGTGTAAACCGTGCTCGGCACGCTGGGGTCGATGGCCGTCCACGCGCCGTCACCACAAGAGGCTGTGTCCGTCCAATTGAGCTGACCCGTGAACATCTGCATCCCGTTATCTTGCGCGCCCGCGAAACCGATTTGCGGATTTGAGGGATGGATGGAATTGCCAGGATAGAACTGCGTAAGACTTAACGTGTTATTCAGATTCGTCCAATGCTGGCTGGTCGCCGGGGTGTTCGCGTTAGCCACATCGGTCGAACTCCAAACACCGCCATCGTTGCCGAGATAAAACGTTCCGCTGCGCGCGAATGCGAAGGCGTGCGTATCCACGTGGATGAAAGCTCCGCTGGAATTGTCACAGGAAGCATCGGCCCAGGTCTGGCCGCCGTCCGAGGATCGAATGACCGCAGAGATGCCGTTGCCCGACAGAAAGAGGCCGCAAGGCGGCGTGTTCGGGCCGCTTGGGGCGGAACCGTCTGCCGCCGGACCTCCGCCGAGAAAAATAACTTTCGGGTCTGCCGGGTTGATCCCGACGGCCATATCGTAGAAGCACTGATTATTGCAAAATGCCGGAGTGGTGAGAGCAGCAAATGTCTTGCCGCCATCATTGCTCTTGAAAACGCCGCTCACACAATTCGGGGACGAACCGTCCGAGTTATTCGAACAGCCCAGCAGGCTGCTTGAACTCCCCGAGATGTCGGCGATAGTGACGATTACTTCGGTCGATGTCGGATCGCTCGGCGCAGCAGAAGGGCCAACCGCGATTGTAATCCTGCCGTAATTGGCGGTATTTCCCCCTGCACTCGTGACGGCCGTGTCTAACGAAGCCAGGCGAGTCCACGTCTGCCCCCCATTCGTGGACTTGTAGATGCCGTTGTCGAGTTCCTCTTGGCCGCACGGCGTGTTACCGGTGCGGAAGGGAATCCCCAGCGCGGCGTAAGCCGTATTCCCGGAGAGGTCGTTCGGATCAAACGTGACACCTGTGCCAAAATCACACGCCGCAGAAGAATTGGAGGTTGGTAGTACTTGCGCCCAGTTTGCTCCACCATTGGTCGATTGCCAGATCCCTGAAGGAATCGCACTGCCGGCATGTCCCTGAACCGCGGCGAGAACCATCTGCGACGATCCGCTCGTCGCTGGGTCCACGGAAATCGCGCCGATGAATGGACCACCGGCAGCGGCATCCAGCGGAGGAGAGATGACCGGCGGTGTGCCGCTCACGGTCGCAAAAGTATTGTCTTTGATCCATGTGTTGCCGCCATCGTGAGAAATCAGAACACCGGCGCCATAAAAACTGTCGAATGCGAAATTCTCTTCGCCTGTGCCGTAGTAAATCGCTCCCGCATGCCCGTTGACGCAATCGGCTGGATTGGAATCCACGGCGAGCGAGCCACTGGAAATGGACGGCTGACTATCCGTAAGCGCAGTCCAATTCGCTCCGCCATTCGTGGTTCTCCAAACTCCACCCTGCGCAGCGCCCAGATAAACTGTGTTGCCGGAAGCGTCGCACGGATCAACGGCAAGGGCGTTCACGCGCCCGGAAACATTGCCAAAGAAGGAGCTCGCGGTAGGCTGCGGTCCAATCGACGTCCATGTGGAAGTATTCGGCGTAATATTCTGGAAGCCGGGAATTCGTTCAGCAGTCGCCGCGGCAAAGCGGCCCATGAAAACGCCCTTCGTCTGGCGCATCCGCTCGACTTGTTGGAATGCTTTCAGGCGCGCGCCGGCGGGAATGTGGCCGAGAGGAAACGCGCGTTGGTGGAAGAACCATTCGGCGCGTTTGCGAATCTGGAGAGCGGAATCGTGCTCATGCTGTCCCAGCGCGCGCGGATGATCGGATTGACCCCCGAGTGGAACCTGCGAAAATGCCCCGGCCAGTAGCACAACAACCAGACCGAGACTCAAGCCGATCCAGTGCTTTGCAGCAAAACGCACAAGTGCGCTAAAGCCACGGTTGGCGCGGCGCAAACCTCTGTTATCTAGGTGCACGGCACTCCCTCCTCAGGGGTCGATGACCGAATCCTACGATGCAACTTGCCAATACTGGAATGCAATGCCTCAGCTTCCTGGCGTGTGGTAGACGGCAACCCTCCACCCGAGGGCAACCTTCTTCGAAAAAATCAAATCGCTCCGCTTAGATGCTGAGTCTGTCGTTTTGGATATCACAAACAGGCCGACGGTTGGGCCTTCGACGGCTAAGCACACTGCCAATATGATGACGGCACCAACGTGCGGCGTAAAGCCATTTTCTGTGGCAGTTCGCATCCCACAAAGCGAACCCAGGAGCTGAGCCAAAGTTGTGACATGAGCTTTCAAGGAACGCCCTTGGACAATCAGCCCTAACCGCAAACGTTGTATTAGTTCTGGAACTTGCGAAGCAGAGTGTTCGTTAGTGGGACGCGCGAGTCCCACTATCGGTCGTACAATAAGGCCTGATTCAGCGTATAATGTCGGTAATTCAAAGGCTTTGAACGGTTTAATCACCGCTCCACGACGGTATGTGAATTGCGGCTACGTAGCCAGACTAAGGAGAATCGACTTGGATATCGTCCGGCCAGAAGTAAAGCGAAAAAAGCGAATCCGGCGAATTATATATATCGCTGTCATTCTAATTTTGGTGCCATTGGTAACGTACGGGCTGTCGCGGCTGAAGCCAGCTCCGCCGACAGTCGATGGATCAGTTATATGGACCGACACGGTGAAGCGCGGAGAGATGCTTCGCCAGGTTCAAGGCCTCGGAACGCTGGTACCGGAAACTACACGAATCATCCCAGCGATTACCGAGGGGCGCGTAGAGCAGCGGCTGATGCTGGCCGGAACAAAAGTGAAGGCCGACACCGTAATCCTGGTGCTTAGCAACCCGCAACTCGAGCAGCAATACGTAAGCGCCGAATACCAACTGAAATCGGCCCAGGCCCAGTACGAGAATCTTAAAGCTACATTGCAAAATCAGCTCATGGCGTTGCGGTCGACGGCTGCCGGAGTGCGTTCGGCATATCACGTGGCACAGATGCAGGCAGACGCCGATGAGACGTTGTTTAAGCAAGGCGTCGGGCCGAAGATCACTTCTGAAAAGTCCCGTGTGACAGCGACCGAGCTGGCAGCGCAAAACGATCTGGCGCAGAAGCAGGTGGATACGTTTGCGGCTTCGATGCAGGAACAAATGAACGTGCAGCAGGCCACGATTGATCAGGACCGCGCGCAGGCACAGCTGTACCAACACCAGGTTGACCAGTTGAAGGTACGGCCGGGCATTGACGGAGTTCTGCAGGAACTACCTGTAGAAGTGGGCCAGGAAGTGACGCCTGGAACTGAGCTGGCCAAGGTTGCGCAGCCTTCACAACTGAAAGCAGCGTTACAGATCGCGGAAACGCAGTCCCGCGACATTCAGTTGAATCAGAAAGCGTCGATTGATACTCATAACGGCGTTATACCAGGCCACGTGATTCGTATCGATCCTGCTGTCACAAACGGCACACGAACCGTGGATGTGCACCTTGACGGGGCGCTTCCCGATGGCGCGGTGCCAAATCTGAGCGTCGAAGGCACGGTTCTGATTGAAAAGTTGACAAATGTGCTATATGTAGGCCGTCCGGTTCACGGGGAGCCGAACAGCACGATTGGCCTGTTCAAGGAAGTTAACGACGGTAAAGAAGCCGTGCGTGCTAACGTCGAGATTGGCAAGACGTCCGTAAGTACAGTGCAAATCATAAAAGGCCTGAACATCGGGGATACCGTCGTTCTCTCCGATATGTCTGCCTATGACAATTTTGAGCGGATCCGGATCAGATAGAGTTTAAAAGACACTTGTTCGCCAAGGAGCGAGAATGGACAGCACGACGAAAGCATTGATTCACCTCGACGGCGTTACGAAAGTTTTTTTTACGGACGAAATTGAAACGCATGCACTGGCTGGCGTGCATTTGGAGATAAAAGTCGGCGAATTCCTGTCCATCGCGGGACCTTCCGGCTGCGGCAAGTCGACTTTGCTTTCGATTCTCGGCCTTCTCGACTCGCCGACCGATGGCGCCTACACGCTGAATAACCAGCCCGTGGCGAATCTTTCGCTATCGGACCGCACACGGATCCGCAATCGCGAGATTGGCTTTATCTTCCAGGCGTTCAACCTGATCGGCGACCTCACAGTGTTCGAGAACGTCGAGCTGCCGCTCACCTATCGCAGCATGGCCTCGGCCGAACGCAAGCAGCGCGTGCAGCAAGTGCTTGAGCGCGTGGGCATGGCCCACCGCATGAAGCACTACCCTTCGCAACTTTCCGGCGGCCAACAGCAGCGCGTGGCCGTGGCGCGAGCGCTTGTCGGGCAGCCATCCATCCTGCTGGCGGACGAGCCGACTGGAAACTTGGACTCGAAGAACAGCGAAGCGGTCATGGATCTCCTGCGGCAATTGCACGGCGAAGGCGCGACGATCTGCATGGTGACGCACGATCCTCGATTCGCGAGCGTGGCCGACCGCTCGATTCACCTGTTTGACGGACGCATCGTCGAAGAGGTAATGCGCGCGCAGACGCAGACGGTCTGAACGAAAGAAATCCCCTGGCATCATTTTCAGACGCTGGGGGTGTGTTCGCAGAAGAACGGCGCGGCTCGATGCAGGCTAAGAGCATTTCGCCGGGAGAAATCACTGATGAAAATCCTTTTCAACGATCTGCGATTCGCGTTTCGCAGCTTGACGAAAAATCCCGGATTTGCGGCGGTCGCGATCCTCACGCTTGCGCTGGGCATCGGTGCGTCCACGGCAATTTTTTCAGTTGTGGATGCTGTTCTGCTGCGTCCGCTTCCCTACCCCAATCCGCAGAAAATCGTCACTGTGTGGGAACAGGCTGCCAACGGCCATCGGATGCATCTGGCGGACCCGAACTACGAGGACTTTCGCGCTCAGAATCACACGCTAAGCGGACTCGCGCAGTTCAGCTCTGGTCCGGAGTCCGTGTCTGGCGGCAGCGAACCCGTTCGCATGAACATCGCCGAAGTTTCTCAGGATTTTTTCAAAGCGCTCGGCGTCGAGCCCTTTCGAGGCCGCGGGTTCGCGGCTGACGAGCAACGCCTTCACGGCGCTCCCGCCATGATCGTAAGCTACGGCTATTGGCAACGGTATCTTGGCGGCCAGGCGGATTTTTCGCAAGTGCGCCTGTCGATGGACGGCGCAGTCTATCCGGTCATTGGTGTGATGCCGCAAGGGTTTAATTTTCCTTCGGGCGCATCGGCATGGGTTTCGCGCGAACAACTGTATGAAATGACTCCCAGCCGCACGGCGCACAACGGAGAAGGCATCGGACGTGTTCGGGACGGTGTGAGCGTCGAACAGGCGCGCACGGATTTGGATACGATCGCGCGGCGAATTCGCGCTGAGTATGGAAAAAAAGTTGATCTCACGGACGCGGCGGTGATCCCACTGGCAGACGCCATGGTCGGCGATGTGCGAATGGCGCTGCTGACTCTTTTCGGAGCCGTCGGGCTGCTGTTGCTGGTCGCGTGCGCCAATGTGGCGGGACTGTTGCTCGCGCGGACCGCTGCGCGCCGTAAGGAATTCGCCGTTCGCATGGCGCTGGGCGCCGGACGCGGACGGATTATCCAGCAGTTTCTCGCTGAATCCTTTGTGCTGGCGTTCCTCGGTGGCGGATTTGGAATTTTGCTCGCGATTTGGTCCGTCAGCGTCTTGCCGGCCATTCTTCCGGCAAATTTGCCGCGGCAACAGGGCATTGCCATTAATGCGCCGGTCCTTGTATTCACACTGTCCGCGACCGTTGCCGTCGCTCTGGGCCTTGGGCTGTTTGCGGCCTGGCGAGCGGACGGTGGTGACCTCAACCGAGGACTGAGCGCAGGATCTCGCAGCTACAGCAGCGGGGGCCAGAAAGCTCGCAGCGCCCTGGTGATTGCGGAGATTGGCGCCACACTGGTGATGCTGGTAGGCGCCGGTCTTTTGGGGCGGAGCTTTTTGCGGTTAATTTCGGTGAGCCCCGGCGTCAATGGACAGCACCTGATTCTCCTCACCTTCTCGCTACCTATGCCCCAGGGTGATGTCGGAACATTTCGTGCAACATCTCAACAGACTCATTTCGTGGACGAGACCCTCTCCCGGCTGCGTGCTATTCCGGGAGTTCAGTCCGCCGGGTTCACTGGAGGCCTCCCGATCGCCGACGAGTTCGCAGACGGCGGGTTCCTCATTCTCAACGGCCAGCCAGCGCCTGCGAATTTCGATGAGTGGAACCGCTTCTATGATCAAAACCGGAAAAGCGTCGGACATGCGCTCTACTGTGTTACAAGCGCCGACTATTTCCGCACTGCGGGAATCCCCGTGCTTCGGGGGCGACTGTTCAATGAGCAGGACGGTATTGATTCGCTCCATGTCGCCGTGATCAGCGCAGCCCTGGCGCGACAGCAGTGGCCAAATCAAAATCCGATCGGACAAGCCATCGACTTCAGCAATATGGACGGCAACATGAAGCCGCTCACAATCGTTGGAATTGTAGGCGACGTGCGCGCGGACGGGCTTGATGAGCCACCTAGCGCAATCATCTACGTGGATTATGAGCAACGCGGAGTGGGTGGCAACTCTTCGCCAACAATTATTCTACGCAGCGGTGCAGGCACGGGCCTGATCGTCACGGCGGCACGCAGTATCTTTCATGATCTCGATCCCAATATACCCGTTAAGTTCTCCACATTTGCCGACGAGATGGGAGGCTGGCTCGCGGAGAAACGCTTCCTGCTCCTTCTCGCAGGGGTGTTCGCCGCAGCCGCCTTAGCCCTAGCCGCCGTTGGCATCTATGGCATCGTGGCGTTTTCGGTGACGCGCCGCACACAGGAAATCGGCATTCGCATGGCTCTGGGCGCGCAACCCCGCGATGTGTTGCGCATAATCGTCGGCGAAGGCGCGCGGCTGGCCGCCATCGGTGTAGCGATTGGTATTGCGGCCTCTTTCGCAGCTACTCAACTGATGTCCAGCCTGCTCTTTGGTGTTAGAGCAACCGACCCGTTGACGTTCGTGGCCGTCGCCGTACTCCTCACGCTGGTTGCACTTGCCGCCTCTTACATTCCCGCGCGACGTGCGATGCGTTTCGATCCGATGATCGCGTTGCGTTACGAATAGGAGCTCAACGATGGGCAGCCTGATGCAAGACTTGCGCTACGGCATTCGCATACTGCTGAAAAATCCCGGGTTCACGGCAATTGCGGTGCTGACTCTGGCGCTCGGTATCGGTGGAAACGCTACGGTGTTCAGTTGGGTTCAGTCCGTTCTTCTGCATCCTCTTCCCGCAATTCAGCATTCTGACCGGCTGGTCGCCATCGAAACAATCATGCCCAGCGGCGAATATCACACCAGTTCCTATCCTGACTTTCGCGATTACCGCGATCAGAATCAGCTTCTCTCTGGACTTGTGGGCTGCGAGCTTGTGCCCGTGAACATGACCTGGGCCGGGAACAAGGGAGAACAGCGCATCTGGGGCGAGATTGTCACGGAAAATTATTTCGACGTGCTTGGAGTCCGCGCGGAACGCGGTCGGCTTTTCACGGCGAAGGACCGTGGCGCTTTGAACGGCGACCCTTACATTGTGCTGAGCTATGCATTTTGGCAGCGCCAATTCGGCGGGAAGCCAAACATGATCGGCCAGACGGTTGATATCAATAACCACAGTTTCACGATCATCGCCATCGCACCACGAGGCTTCCAGGGAACGATTGTAGGAGTCGCGCCCGACTACTGGGTGCCGATGATGATGCAGCCGGTGGTTCTTCCCGGCGAAGACTTGGAGCAACGCTCGCCAACCTTCGTTCATTTGATGGGCGTGCTGAAGCCGGGAGTCACGATTGCACAAGCGCAGGCTGATTTTTCGACCATCGCTCGCCAACTCGCGCGGGAATATCCGAATTCAAATCGCAACGTGAGTGTGTCTGTTGCTCCTGTGTGGAAGGCGCACTACGGCGCTCAGAGTTTGTTGCTTTCCGCGCTGCTGTTTCTTTCCGTTGTGGCCTTGCTGGTTCTGCTGATTGCCTGCGCGAATATCGCCAACCTGCTTCTGGCACGCGCCGCCGGCCGTGAGCGGGAAGTTGCGATTCGATCTGCTTTGGGAGCAAGCAGACCTCGCTTGCTGCGGCAATTCCTCGTTGAAAGTTTGCTTCTCGCGCTGGCTGGCGGAGTTGGAGGAATCCTAATAGCGTTGTGGGCCGCGAATCTGCTGGTTTTCTTCTTGCCGGGCGGCTATTTTCCGATCGGCCTTCCTCTGGGCATTGATGGCGAAGTACTCGCGGTCACGGCAGGACTCTCGATTCTCACGGGTATCATCTTCGGCGTTGTTCCCGCCCTGCACAGCTCTTCGCCAGACGTCAATCGCTCTCTGAAAGAGGGCGGGCGGAGCAGTTCGGCGGGCCGCGCGCACGGCCGTTTGCGCAGCTTGCTCGTGGTCTCGGAGATTTCTCTCGCGCTGGTCCTTCTGGTCGCCGCCGGATTGCTGCTGCGCAGCGTAAGAAGCGTGCAATCGGCCAGTCCTGGATTCAACCCTCGCCATGTTTTTCTTGCGGCATTTGATCTGCGACCGGATGGATATACGAATGAAAGCTCGCACGCGTTTTACGACACTCTGATTCAACGTCTTCGCGCACTGCCCGGAGTTGAGGCAGTCAGCATGGAGCGGTACGTTCCGCTGTGGTTTTACGGCAGAGGTTATACACGTCCCGGAATCGAGGGGTACACTCCGCAGCCCGGCGAAGACATGTTCATTGATTTCAATGATGCCGGGCCAAATTATTTTTCGACGATGCAAATCCCGATGGTTGCCGGACGCGAGTTCACGGAGCAGGATCGTCAAGGCGCGCCGCTCGTCGTGATCATCAATCAGACGATGGCCGAGCGTTTCTGGCCGCGCCAAAGCGCGCTGGGGCACCGCGTGGACACTTGGGGTCGCGCGTGGACGATCGTCGGAGTGGCGAAAGACATCAAGTACCACACTATGACCGAGAACCCCGAATCGTTTCTGTATTTCCCGTCCTTGGAGAATGGCGAAACCGCTGCCAATGTTCTTATCCGGAGTTCAGTGAATCCCGCGGGGCTACTCGGCGAAATTCGGGAGACGGCAAAATCCCTGAATCCGAGCGTGATGGTTCTGCAAGCTGCGAATGTCGATGAACTCGTCCACATATCGCTTTTCTCCTATCGCACCGCTGCGGTGCTTTCCGCCACTTTGGGCGGTCTCGGATTGTTGCTCGCGACAATCGGAATTTATGGTGTGCTGTCTTACACCGTAAGCCAGCGTACACATGAAATCGGCGTGCGCATGGCGCTTGGCGCGCGGCCGGTGGACGTTGTTCGTCTGGTGATCGGCCAGGGAGCCCGATTGCTGGGCATCGGCCTCATCGTGGGCGTTGTCGCGTCTTTGGCGGTCACGCGTCTGATGTCGAGCCTTCTCTTCAGCGTGAGCGCGAAAGATCCTGCAACGTTTGTCTCAGTCGCTGTGCTTCTCACGCTGGTGGCGCTGGCCGCCTGTTACGTCCCGGCACGGCGCGCGATGCGCCTCGACCCAACGGAGGCTCTGCGCTACGAGTGACGGTTCGAGATCGAGAAAGAATGAACGCAAAACACGGGTAGAATCGGTGGGGTCTGAGCAAGGCGTATACCGCGGTTCGTGAATCGCGCCGCGAAACCGGCTCGCCGATTCTGATTCCCGGAGGTTGTGATGGAGGCTATTTTGCAAGAGTTCGCTGCGAAAATTTGCCGGCTGGCGAATCCAGCCTTGATTGCATCCGTTGCCGTCTTCGCGCTTGCAGTTGGGTTGGGCGCGCAGTCCGAACAGGTCCCGAAAGATAAGACGGCCGGACAGTATTACAAGAACATCCAGGTATTGAAGGACGTTCCCGCGTCCGATCTTTTGCCCGGGATGCGATACATTACTACTGCTCTCGGCGTGAGGTGCGATTATTGCCACGTAAATCCGTTCGACAAAGACGCAAAGCCCGAAAAAGAAACAGCGCGCCGCATGATGACGATGCTTACGGCTATCAACGCGAATAATTTCAGCGGACGTCCCGAGGTAAGTTGCTATACCTGCCATCAAGGTCATCATTCTCCGATAGCGGTTCCCGCCCTTCCGGCGGAAGTGACCGAGCCGCAATTTATCCGGCCGGCTGCGGGCGCGGCCCCGCAGGCCCTTCCGACCGCTGAAGCAGTGATCGACAAATACGCGCAATCCATTGGCAGCCAGGACGCGCTAAACAAAGTTAGTTCGCGCGCCATTCATCTCGACGAAAACGACAGTGACGGTAAGAGCTACCAGATCGAGGCCTACGAGAAACTCCCCAACAAAATGTATGAAGTGACGACATTGCCGCAAGGAGCCGTCACGGCAGGCTTTGATGGCTCGCGTGCATGGGTCGCGTCAGAGCACGGAACGCGCGACGCAGAGCCGGGCGATGCGATCGTTCTGCGGCGCGAAGCCGAAGTGAATCCCGTGGCGGCGCTCAAGGGTTACACCGAAAAGCGGATTCGCGGGCAGGCGAAGATTGGCGACATGGCAACCTATGTGATGCAGGCAAAAGCGCCTGACGGCATCGTCGAACTCCTGTTTTTCGACGAGCAATCCGGCCTGTTGGTGCGACGCATGATCCGCGAGCGAACGATATTTGGGGCGCTGCCCCTTGAGGCTGATTATGCCGATTATCGCGACGTGGACGGAGTGAAGGTCCCGTACAAAACCGTTTGGTGTACGGCCGGCCAATCGTCGGCTTACCTGGTCAAAGACATAAAGGACAATGTTCCGGTCGACGACTCGAAATTCGAGCCGCCCGCGAGTCAACAATAGAAATCGCCGGCCCGCTCCAGCGGCAGATCCCGGCGGCGAGTGCTAAGGAGAAGAACCCATGGGAACTTTGCTGCAAGACCTTCGCTACGGGTTCCGAATGCTCGCGAAGTCTCCGGGATTTACTGCTGTCGCGGTGTTGACGCTGGCGCTGGGGATCGGCGCCAACACCGCAATTTTCAGCGTCGTAAACGCAGTGCTGCTCCGGCCTCTTCCCTTCCCTCAATCCGGGCAGCTCATGTCTGTCGAATACTTCGACACAGTGCTTGGAGTGCCGCATCAATCCGCTTCCTATCCGGATTTCTTCGACTGGAGAAGTCAAAATCAAGTCTTCAGTCATATCACTGCTTTTCATGACAGCGACTACACGCTGACGGGCGCGGACCAGCCGGCTCATTTGAGCGGCGAGGTGGTGTCCGCGGATTTCTTTTCGACACTGGGCGTTGCGCCGGCGCTGGGCCGCGGATTTTTGCCGGAAGAAGAAAAGGCCGGGCATCGTGTCGTAATTCTGAGCGACCGCCTGTGGCGAACGATGTTCAGCGCGGATCCGAAGATACTCGGCCGGGGAATTATTCTTGGGGGGCGAAGCTACACGGTAGTTGGCGTCATGCCGCCCGGATTCAATTTCCCGATTCAAACGCCCACCGTGCAGCTCTGGACCACGATTGCTGATGATGACACCGCGACCCCTCCCGATTCGCCGGTCACCAGCCAGCGCGGCGCGCATTTCCTTCTCGCCGTTGGCCGCATGAAACCTGGCGTGTCGGTGGGCCAGGCCCAGGCGGACATGGTCCGAATCAACGCCAACCTGGCGAAACAATATCCAGACACGAATCTGCATTTTTCGAGCGGCCATGTGGAACCGTTACTGGATCATTTGGTTGGCAGCGTCGAACCAGCATTGCTGGTTCTCTTCGGCGCGGTGGGCTGCGTGCTGCTGATTGCCTGCGCAAATGTCGCGAATCTGCTTCTGGCGCGTTCGATGACGCGGCAAAAGGAAATGGCCATCCGGTCGGCGCTGGGCGCGGGCCGCGGGCGCGTGATTCGCCAGTTGCTGACGGAAAGCATTGTGCTCGCGATTTTTGGCGGGCTGCTGGGCCTGGCGTTCGCTGTGTGGGGTACGCAAGGGCTTGTGCAACTGGTTCCGGAAAATATCCCGCGAATGTCGCAGATTGGCATCGACAGTCACGTGTTCGGCTTCACGCTGCTTGCTGCCGTTGTAACTGGAATTCTTTTCGGACTCTTCCCGGCGCTGCATGGTTCCAAAGCCAATCTGGTCGATTCGTTGAAGGAAAGCGGTCGCGGCCTCTCTGGCGGCCTGCAGCATAACCGTCTTCGTGGAGCATTGGTGATCACCGAAATGGCGCTCGCGCTGGCGCTGCTGACGGGCGCGGGATTGATGATTCAGAGTTTCGCGCGCCTGCAAAACGTGAATCCTGGGTTCAACCCGCATAATGTTCTCACTTTCAATTTCGACTTGCCCGATTCGCGCTACAGCACGCCTCAGCAGAAGATTTTTTACGAACAGTTCTTGAATCGCATGAACGTCCTCCCCGGAGTTACCTCTGCCGCTGCGAGCTGGACTTTGCCTCTCAGCGGCGACAACGCCTCCATCAGCTTCTCAATCGCGGGCCGGCCCGCCGCCAAGGGAAATCGACCCAACTCCGCGATTCGCATGATTAGCCCCGCCTATTTTCGTACCATGCAGATTCCAATCGTCGAGGGCCGCGATTTTGCGCCGACCGACACGGCCACGGCGCCCGGCGTCGCGATTGTCAGTCAGCAATTTGCACACGTCTTCTTTCCCAATGAAAATCCGATCGGCAAACACATTACGCCCGGCGTCTCCGACGGCGGCAAGGACATGGATAGGCAGATTATCGGCGTGGTTGCAAACGTAAAGGCGCGCGCCCTGAGGGAAACTCCCAAACCCGAATACTATCTGCCCTATCAGCAATGCCTGATCGGCGGATTGTCCATCATCCTGCGCACGCAGACTGCGCCGCAGGGCCTCGTCGGCTCTGCTCGCAATGCCGTTCATTCCATGGATTCGAATCTCCCGCTCTACGGTGTGGAAACAATGGACGACTACGTGGGCGCGTCCGTCTCGCAGCCCCGTTTCAGCATGTTGCTGCTTTCCATTTTTGCCGGGTTGGCGCTTGCGCTCACTGCGCTTGGACTCTACGGCGTGATCTCCTATTCCGTTGCGCAGCGCACGCATGAAATTGGCATACGGATGGCGCTGGGAGCTCAAGCCGCGGACGTGCTGAAGCTTGTGATTCGCCAGGCGATGTTCCTCACTGTGATTGGGTGGATATCGGGAATCGTCTGTGGATTTATTTTGGCGCTTTTCCTGTCGAGTCAACTTTACGGAATTAGCACGATGGATCCACTCACTCTGCTCGCGGTGACCGTCGTGCTCGGTGGAATTGCATTGCTCGCGAGCTACATTCCAGCGCGGCGCGCCACGCACGTCGATCCGCTGCACGCATTACGCTATGAATAGAGGTTCGCATGGGCGCTCTACGATTTCGCATTCGGTTACTCAGCGCACGCATGAAATCGTCATTCGCATGGCGCTTGGCGCGGAGCAGTCGCTGTGATGGCCTATTACATTCCGGCTCGCCGCGCGATACGAGTTGGCCAATGATTGCATTGCGCCACGAGTGACGCTATGGCTCATGTCCCGTTTGCGCCGGTCTTGCGCGAACTGACATCAGAATTTACCGGGTCGAAGAACTCACGTCAGCCCCGCACAGATCGCGGGCGGAACGTGAGCCACAGGAGAAACGATGAATACTCTGCTGAAAGACGTGCGTTATGGGCTGCGAGTGCTGGCGAAATCCCCCGGCTTCACCGCAGTTGCCCTTTTAACGCTTGCAATCGGTATCGGAGCCAATACCGCGATTTTCAGCGTGGTCAGTGCTGTCCTGCTGCGTCCGCTTCCCTACCCGAACCACAACTCTCTCCTGCGCATCGAAGAAACGCATCCGGGAGAAAACAGCACGGCCCTTAGCTATGCCACTTTCTTGGATTTCGAGCGCGACGTGGCGGCCGTCCAAAATGCTTCCGCGTTCCGGCCATGGGTTTTCAACGTCACCGGTGAAGGCGAGCCGGAACAGGTCCCAGGCGCAATGGTTTCCGGAAATTTCTTCGCCGCACTGGGCAGCAAGCCTCTCTTGGGCCGAGTCCTTCGCAAAGAGGATGATCAACCCGGCGGAGATAATCGCGTAACCGTCCTGAGCTACGCATTTTGGCAGCGTCGTTATGGCGGGCAGCGCACAATCGTGGGCAGGACCGTTCAAGTGAATACCCAGGATTTTGTCGTAATCGGCGTGATGCCTCCCGGATTCAATTTTCCCGAGCAGGCAGAGATGTGGTGCCCGTTGGTCCCAGGCGGCGGACTGCACCATAACCGCCGCGCGCACTTGCTGACGGTGATTGGAAACCTTGCACAAGGAATATCTCCCGGTAGCGCGAAGGGTGAACTGGCATCATTTGCCGCGCGCGTCACAAGAGAAAATCCTGGCGTTGACGATCCCGGCTTGGCTATTACAGCAGTCTCGCTGAAAAATAGTTTAGTCGCGCCGGTTCGGCCCGCGCTGGTGATTCTGATTTTTGCAGTGGGTTTGCTGCTCCTGATCGCGTGCGCGAACGTGGCCAATCTGCTCCTCGCCCGTGCCGCCGCACGCCGTAAAGAAATTGCGATTCGCCTGGCGATCGGCGCAGGGCGGTCCCGCCTGGTGCGGCAATTACTGACGGAAAGCGTTCTTCTCGCGTTGCTGGGGGGCATTCTCGGTTTGAGCGTTGCCTCCTGGAGTCTTAGCTTCATTGTTGCCGCAAACGCAAAAAATATTCCGCAACTCGTTGGAGTCAGCCTTGACTGGCGCGTTCTCGCTTTCACGCTGCTGGTCTCCGTGTTGACCGGCGTATTATTCGGATTGGTTCCCGCGCTCGCGGGAATCAAAACGGACCTGAACGCCTCGCTCAAGGAATCAGCTCCCGTGATTACGGGCGGCACTCGCCGCGCCTCGAACGAAGCGCTCATCGTTCTGCAATTCGCGCTGGCTTTAGTTCTCTTGGCGGGCGCCGGACTGCTTGGCAATAGTTTTGTGCGGCTATTGCGCGTGAACTCGGGATTCAATCCCAAGAATGTTTTGACCATGCAGGTTTTCCTCTCTCCCGTGCAGTTCCCCGAAGGCAACCCGAAAGGGGCTGTAGTGCTGCACCAGATGCTCGAACGGGTTCGTGCGCTGCCAGGCGTCCGTTCCGCGGGCCTGGTAATTTCACTTCCCCTCGCGGGTGGCCCCAGCACCGACTTCGTAATCGCTGGGCGGCCAACGCCTCGTCTGGGAGACGAGCCATCCGCCGACATTCGCGTTATAGACCCCGGCTATCTGTCAACAATGCAGATCCCTCTTCTGGCGGGCCGCGAATTTACGGAACGCGACAACCAAAACTCCGCGCGCGTCATGATTATCAACCAGACCATGGCTCGTAAGTTTTGGCCGCACGAAAGCCCCATCGGCAAGCGCGTCACGATGAAGGATTGGGGACCGCCGCTGACCGGCGAGATTGTTGGCGTCGTAGGTGACGTTAAAATCAACGGACTGGATGCCGCAAGCGGACCCGCGATCTATTGGCCATATTCCCAATTCCCCGTGAACTTCAACGCAATCGTCGTGCGCAGTGACGCTGATCCCGTGCGCCTCGTCTCCGCCGTGAAGAGCCGTATCTGGTCTGTCGACAAGAATCAGCCCATCTCAAAAATCGCGACGATGGAACAAGTGCTTTCCGATTCCATCGCGCAACGGCGTCTCTATCTCGTATTGCTTGGCGTTTTCGCGAGTGCCGCCCTCTTGCTCGCGGCCGTGGGAATCTACGGCGTGATGTCCTATTCCGTCAGCCGTCGCACCCATGAAATAGGAATTCGCCTGGCTTTGGGCGCCGGGCAAACTGAAATCTTGAAGCTCGTTCTGGGACGCGGAACGAAACTCGCTCTCCTCGGCGTAACAACCGGGATCGTCGCGGCGGTGATTCTGACTCGCTTGATGTCGAGTTTGCTTTTTGGCGTGAACGCCACCGACCCCGCAACTTTCGCCGCCGTCGCGGCCCTTCTCATGTTGGTCGCGCTGGCCGCCTGCTACATTCCGGCGCGCCGCGCCATGCATGTTGACCCGATGGTTGCCCTGCGCCATGAGTGATTGCGCCTTGTGGCACAGGCTTCGGCTTCTGTGCGTGTACTGTAGCTCATGTCCCGTTCGCGCGGGTTTTGCGCGAACTGACATGAGGTCTTGCGGGGTTGAGGGGTCCCGTCGCGCCCCGAGAAAAAACAATCGAGGGCGCGCTGTGAGCTGTGAAAGCGAGGAAAGATGAACACATTGCTGCAAGACATTAAATACGCGCTGCGGATGCTGGCAAAATCCCCGGGCTTCGCCATCATCGCTATTCTCACGCTCGCGCTTGGCATCGGCGCGAATGCGGCCATCTTCTCTGTTGTTGACGACGTGCTGCTGAAGCCCTTGCGCTACGCCAATCCCTCGGCGCTCGTAATCGTCTGGGAGCGCCTGCCGCAATACAACCTCTTCCGCAACGTGGTTTCGCCGCCGAATTTCTTCGACTGGAAAGACCAAAATCGTGTCTTCAGCGATATGTCTGCGTTCCTCGACCAGCCGCTGAATCTCACTGGCGCCGGCGAGCCTGAGCAGGTTTCCGTGCAAATGACCTCGCCGAACTTCTTTTCCGTCTTGGGCGTGCATCCCCTGCTCGGACGCGGTTTCGCCGCGGATGACGATCAGCAGGGCAAAAGCAACGTGGCCGTCCTCAGCTACGGGCTGTGGAAAACAAAGTTCGGCGGCGACCCAAACATCGTCGGCAAAAAAATTGAGCTGAATGGCGAGGCCAACACGGTGATTGGCGTCACCGGCCCTGATTTCGACTGGTACATCAGCGAATTTTCGTTCACGCATCATCGGCCGCAATTGTGGACGTCCCTTGTGTTCCCTCCCTCGGCGCACGACCGCAGCAAGAGCGGGCGTTACCTCCGCGTGGTGGCGCGTTTGAAGCCAGGCGTTTCCCTCGCGCAAGCGCAGTCGCAAATGAACGTCGTGGCCGCAGGCTTGGCGGCGCGGTATCCCGACTATGACAAGGGCTGGGGCGTCAACGTCGTATCCCTCCGCGATCAATTCTCCGGCGCGCTTCGTCCCGCGCTGTTGATTCTCCTCGGCGCGGTGGGCCTGGTGCTGCTCATCGCCTGCGCGAATCTTTCCAGTTTACTGCTGGCGCGCGCCACCGGACGCAAACGCGAAATCGCTATTCGCGTGGCGCTCGGCGCGGGTCGCTGGCGAATCGCGCGGCAATTGCTCACTGAAAGCATTCTTCTCGGCGCAATCGGTGGGGCGCTTGGCGCGTTTGTGGCGAGTTGGGCAACGCAGGCGCTGGTGCAATCCGGTTCGGCGGCTCTTCCGGGCATAGACACGATCACTGTCAACTGGCGCATCCTTGCGTTTGCCGCGGGCGTCACTCTGCTCGCGGGCCTGGCCGCGGGATTCCTTCCATCCTTCATTTCCTCATACGGCGCGGTCGCTCCCGCTCTTCCCGAGGGCGGACGCACCTCTTCCGCTGGGCGCAAGGGCAACGCAGCGCGCAACATGTTCGTCGTCGTCGAAATCAGCATGGCGCTTGTGCTGCTCGCCGGTTCCGGCCTGCTGATTCAGAGTTTTTATCGCTTGATGGACGTCAATCCCGGATTCGACGTCGCGCACATGCTGACGTTTCGCATGGCGCTGCCGAATTCGAAGTACGCAACGGATCAGTCGCGTGCCGCATTCTTCACCTCGCTGCTCGGCAGCATTCGTCACCTTCCGGGTGTCACTGACGCCAGTGCGAACAGCACGCCACCATTCACCGGCGTGGGCGCCGCTACAGGTTTTCAGATTGGCGAGACTCCCGTGCCTGTCTCCGAGCAGCATGGCACCGAAGTGCGCGTCATCGAGCCGGACTATTTCCGCACCATGGGCATCCCGCTCGTGCGCGGACGCCTCTTCACCGCGCGCGAACTCACGCAGGAGTCACGTGTAGTCATCGTGAACCAACTCCTCGTGGACAAGTATTTTCAGGGTGTAAATCCTCTCGGGCAGCGCGTGATTATCGACATGAAAGAGAAAAACACGCCCAGCGAAATCGTCGGCGTCGTTGGAGACGTTCGCGAAACAAGCCTCGGCGAAAACGCGGAGCCAGTCGCGTACTGGCCCTATCCGGAATTGCCCTATTCCGTGATGACTGTCGTCGTGCGGACGCCGGGCTCGCCGCTGGCGCTCGTGCCTTCGATTCGCGAAGCTCTGCGCCGGCTCGATAAAGATCAGCCTATGGCGGAAGTCAGCAGCATGGACCAGTTAGTGGCGAATTCAGCCGCGGATTCACGTTTCACCATGCTCTTGCTTTCTGCATTTGCGGTTCTCGCGCTGGCGCTTGCGTGCATCGGAATCTACGGCGTGATGGCCTATTCTGTTTCGCAGCGCACGCACGAGATCGGCATTCGGATGGCTCTCGGGGCGCAGCGCAAAGAAATCCTGCGCCTCGTTCTGGGACAGGGAACGCGCCTGGCGCTCACGGGCGTCGCCATCGGAGTTGTAGCCGGGCTCGGACTCACGCGCGTGATGGCTTCGCTGCTCTACGGCGTGAGTGCGAGCGATCCGTTGACATTCGCCGCAGTGGCGATCGTGCTAACGACAGTGGCCCTCGCAGCCTGCTACATTCCGGCGCGGCGCGCCATGCGTGTTGACCCAATGGTCGCCTTGCGCCACGAATAGGAGATTGACAATGACGGGGCTGCTGCACGACCTGCGTTACGCGATTCGGATGTTGCTGAAGAATCCCGGGTTCACGGCAACTGTCGTGCTCACGCTGGCCCTTGGCATTGGCGCTAATACCGCCATTTTTAGCGTTGTCGATGGAGTGTTGCTGCGCCCTCTCCCCTTCGACTCGCCGGACCGCCTTGTGCACTTGACCGGCAAGTTTGCAATGAGCGATCAAGCCGGCATTTCGCCGCCGGATTATCTCGATTATCGCTCCGCCAACCGTACGTTCGAGCAAATGGCCGTACTTTCCTACGAGGCGGGCGCTGCGAACCTGAGTGGCAATGGCAGACCTGAGCAGGTAATGAACGTCATCGCATCGTGGAATCTGTTTGACGCACTGGGCATTCGGCCAATCCTGGGCCGCAGCTTCGTCCCTGCGGACGAGCAATTCGCGTTGCCGCAGGTAACGATCCTTGGAAACAGTATCTGGCGCACGCATTTCGGTGCTGATCCGCACATCGTGGGCAAGAGTGTGACTTTGGACGACCGCAGCCTTACCGTCATCGGCGTGATTTCATCGGATCCGTCTATTCTTTCCAAGACGCAAGTCTGGCTGCCATTGCCGCTGCTGAATAAGGGCATGAATGTGCGCGTCGCTCACTTCTTAATGGGAGTCGGCAAACTGAAACCCGGGATCACAATCGAACAGGCGCAAGCGGACCTCGACTCGGACGCAAGAGAAATTGACGCGCGATACCCGGAATCAAACAAAGGTTGGGGTATTAAAATTCGTTCCCTCTCCGGCGTGTTGGTGGGCCCAGTGCGCCCTCAGCTTTTGATGATTTCGGGCGCTGTTGGACTATTGCTGTTGATCGCGTGCGCCAATGTAGCGAATCTTCTTCTGGCCCGCGGCGAGGCACGCCAACGCGAACTGGCTGTGCGCAAGGCGCTGGGCGCCTCGCGCGGCAGAATCATGCAGCAAATACTGACGGAGAGTTTCGTTCTCGCCTGCAGCGGCGGCGCCGCAGGATTCATGGCGGCCACATGGGGCGTGGAGGCTTTGCGAGCCGTAGCGCCCGCCGACTTGCCGAGGCTAACTGAAGTTCACGTGAATGGCGTTGTGCTCGCATTCACTGTCGGCGTTTCGGTGCTCACGGCGCTCCTGTTCGGGCTGGCGCCGGCCCTACGGTCGTCGCAGGCGCAGTTCGCCGATGCTCTGCGGCAAGCTGGGCGCGGCTCGCAGGCATCGCGCAGGACTTTGGGAAGCGCGCTGGTAATTGGCCAGATCGCCATTTCTCTTGGGCTATTGACGGGCGGCGGAGTGCTTCTTCAGAGCTTTTGGCGCTTGATCCACGTCAACCCCGGATTCCAGCCGCAGAATGTCGTAACCGCTAAGCTGGATCTGCCCGGAAAAACCTACGGTACGCCGGCGAAGATCAGCGCCTTCATGCGGCAATTTGAAAAGCGGGTTAGCGCATTGCCCGGCGTGCAAGCGGTGGGAGCAATCTCTGAGTTGCCGCTGACCGGCGAGCCTGGCGACAATATATTTCACATTGAAGGGCGCGTCTACGGCCCCAGCGAATTTGAGGATGCTCAATTCCGCCAAGTTTCGCCGGGTTATCTGAAGGCCATGGGCATTCCGCTCCTTGCGGGGCGCTGGGTTCAATGGAGCGATACGGCGGATACTCCGCTGGTCGTTGTGGTTGATGAAGCCTTCGCGAAACAATATTTCGCGCGCGAAAATCCGATTGGCAAGCGCATCCAATTTCTCGGCTCGGGTTCCTCTTCCGCATTCACGGCAAACACTACGATTGTTGGCGTCGTGGGAGCGGTCAATCACGGCGGGCTTGATGCTCCGCGAAGGGCGCAGATGTACGTGCCCGTTGGGCAGAATTCCTTTGGTGGACAAAACATCGTGGTACGCACCACGGTAAATCCGGGCGGGACGGCCATGGCGCTGCAAGGCGCCCTGAGCGCGCTCGACAAGAATGAGGCGCTATCCACCGTCCGCACGATGCAGGACGTCATTGCTTCGTCTGTATCGCAGCCAAGGTTCTCCGCGTTGCTGGTGGGGATTTTCGCGGTTCTCGCGATGGGTCTTGCAGCAGTCGGCCTGTATGGAATCATTGCGTATTCAGTGAGTCAGCGCACGAACGAGATTGGCATTCGCAAGGCGCTGGGCGCGACGCCTAAAGACATCTTCGCCATGATCCTGGGCAATGGGATAAAGTTAGCGCTGGCAGGCGTCTCGGCAGGCGTAGTTATTGCGCTCGGTTTGGGCCGCTTCATGCAAAGTTTACTTTTTGAAGTTCGCGCCACCGACATTGTGACTATTAGTTGCGTGGCGGCGTTGCTCCTGGGTGTGGCAGTCATTGCCAGCTACATTCCGGCGCGGCGCGCCATGGGCGTTGACCCGATGGTTGCCTTGCGCCACGAATAGGAGATTGACAATGACGGGGCTGCTGCACGACATGCGTTACGCGATTCGGATGCTGCTGAAGAATTCCGGCTTTACCGCGATCGCAGTATTGACGCTCGCGCTCGGTATCGGTGCGAACACAGCGATTTTCACCGTGGTTAAAACCACGCTTCTCGATCCGCTTCCCATACGTGCCGCAGACCGCCTGGTGGTGATCTGGATAGACAACCTCAAACAGGGATGGGCTCGAATCGGCCCGACCGGACAGGACTACCTCGATTGGCGGCCGCAAACGAAGTCGTTCGAAGATCTCTTCCTTTTCGAACATGGCACCGGGACAGTGAGCGGAGCAGGTGAGCCGGAGCAAGTGGCAGGTCTTCGTGTAACTACGAATTTTGGTGACTTTTTTGGAATCAAACCCGTTCTGGGCCGCACGTTTCGCGCGGACGAAGTGGCGGCGCCGCACAACTTCATCATCTTGGCGTATCGCTACTGGCAGAGGAGTTTCGCGGCTGATCCAGCCGTTATCGGGCGAGGCATGACTCTGAATGGCGAGTCTTACACCATCATCGGAATTCTGCCGCCGGAGGTCAGTACGCTTTTCCCCGTCGATGTGGTGGTTCCGTTTGACAACGAGCGGCTGAAAAGCGTGGATTCAGATCTGGGCGTGTTCGGCAGACTGAGACGGGGAGTCACGATCGAGCAGGCGTCGGCTGAGATGAGCGTGATTATGCAACGAATCGCTCTCGAGCGGCCTTCACGCAAAGATTACGGTACAGTGCTGGTGCCACTGGCATCAGCGCGTGTGGAATACATAAGGCCTGCACTGCTCGTGCTTCTTTGCGCCGTGGGCTTTGTGTTGCTGATCGCGTGCGCGAACGTGTCGAATCTATTGTTGTCCCGCGCCGCTGGACGTCAAAGAGAAGTTGCAGTCCGCATGGCATTGGGAGCCGGGCGCGCCCGGCTGGTGCAGCAATTCCTGGTGGAGAGTGTTTCACTGGCGCTCCTCGGCGGTTGCGCGGGTTTGCTGCTGGCGGTGTGGAGCGGCTATCCACTGGCGAAGTACATGCCGGCAAAAATCTTTGTACCGAACGCGGCAGATCAAGTTTCGCTGCCGAAAGTTCATCTGGACTGGACCGCGCTGCTATTCACTCTGATCATTTCGCTGGCGACCGGCATTATTTTCGGCGTTATACCAGCGATTCAGTCCTCACGTTGCAATGTCAATGAGTCGCTAAAGGATGGTCAAAGGGGACTTCTCGCGGGCGGGCGCGCGGCGCGCAGCAGATCAACACTGGTGATTGTCGAAGGTGCCCTCGCGTTCGTTCTGGTGATTGGCGCGGGGCTGATGATGAAGAGCTTTTCGCACCTGCTCGACGCCAATCCGGGATTCCGCCCCAGCCATTTGCTGACGCTGCGGATTAAACTTCCCAATGACACGAAGGATTCCAGGTACAGGGACCCGCACCAACAGATTGCCGCGTTTCAGAATTTTCTGACGAAGGTCGAGGCATTGCCCGGTGTTCAGTCCGCGGCAGTGGCGGAAATTCTTCCGCTCAGCCAGGACGACATGGACATGGGCGTGTTCGCGGTCAAAGAACAACCGCCCGTGGCAAGGGGCGAGCATCTGGCTGCCGACTTTAGAGATGTGAGCGCGAATTACTTCCACACAATGGAGATTCCGCTCATCCAGGGACGCACCTTCACAGAGCATGACAATACCGACAATCCTCGGGTTTTGATCATCGACCAAACTTTGGCGCATCGGTTTTTCGGAAAGGAGAATCCGATTGGGAAACATCTGCAGTTTTCGACTGCTGGCGCGCCCCGTGAAATCGTAGGAGTTGTCGGCGGCGTTCGGGACACGGGCTTCGACCAGGAGCCACGCGCGACAATTTATTTCCCGTCGCTGCAGTCCTCGGACCAGACCATGAGCCTGGTGGTGCGCACGGCGTTGCCGACGGCGGCTATCTTGCCGGCTATTAAGAACGCGATTTGGTCCGTGGACAAAAATCAGCCGGTGTTCAACGTAAGAACCATGGACGACATCGTCTCCGAGATCACTTCGGCGCAACGTATGGCGACGCTCGCATTGGACGTCTTCGCCTTCCTGGCGCTCGCGTTGGCTGCCGTCGGAATTTATGGCGTGACTTCGTACGCGGTAAGCCAGAGGACACATGAAATTGGAATCCGGCTGGCGTTGGGTGCGCATCCGCGCGACGTCATGCGCCTCGTCTTAGGACAAGGCGTGAAGCTGGCGCTCTGGGGCGTCGGAATCGGACTGCTCACATCCTTTGCCCTTACGCGCCTGATGGCGAGTTTGCTTTTGGGAGTCAGCGCGACCGACCCTGCAACTTTTGCCGGGGTCGCCGCACTGTTGACTCTGGTCGCACTGGCAGCCTGCTATGTTCCGGCGCGGCGCGCGATGCGCGTTGACCCGATGGTTGCCTTGCGCTATGAATGATGTAGCGCGAAAATTGCTGCGTCGGACGGCATTTCTAATCGGTACAGCAAATTATTAGAAATAAGCGTAAGTTATTGAAAACAAATAACGGCGGTTCGTTCTAATCGGTACAAATTAGCGAGTTCCATTTCAGGGAGATGACCACGTGATTCGAATGATGGATGTTGAAAAGTTCTATGAGTCAGGCGCCGGCAAGACGTGGGTGCTGCGCCGCATCAACCTGGATATTCGCGAGGGCGAATTTATCACCATCATGGGCCCTTCCGGCGCCGGCAAATCGACGTTGATGGGAATCGTTGGAATGCTTGACGGCTCCTGGAAAGGCCAATTCGACTTCGCCGGCCACGAAGTTCACAAGCTCGATAATCGCAAACGCGTCGAGTTGCACAAGAAATTCATCGGCTTCGTTTTTCAGCAGTACCACTTGCTGGATAATCTTACCGTCGCGGAAAACCTTGATCTGCCTCTTTCCTACCGGGACATAAAAAAATCCGAGCGAGACGGCATGGTGGCAGACATTCTTGACCGTTTTCAAATCGTCGGTAAAAAGAATCTGTATCCCAACCAGCTTTCCGGCGGACAGCAACAGCTTGTCGCGGTTGCCCGCGCGGTCATCGGGAATCCAAAGCTGATTCTGGCGGACGAACCGACCGGCAGTTTGCATTCCAGCCAGGGCAAAATGATCATGGACCTTCTTAAGAAGCTCAATGACGAAGGAACGACGATCATTCAAGTCACGCACAACGAAGCGTGGGCCGCCTACGGCAACCGAATAATTCAGTTGGCGGACGGCTGGATTGTTGATGGCGGCGTACAAGCGACTAAGGCCTGACGATCAACCCCGTATAATTATTTCCACCAATTCGAGAGTCCTTTAGGCTTCGCGCTCGTCAATGATATTTGGGAGCGCTGTCCGGAATCGCAACACCGAAGTCCCGCAAGCGGGCGAAGATTGCTCCCACAAAGTGTGGTCAATAAAAATAAGCCTATTATAATCAGATAGATGAAAGCATCCAAGAATGGCGCGCCAGCTGCCCTAGCTGTTTGAGCGATGGAGCTGTTCTGGTTCAGAACGGCGTTTCTTAGAACCCGATGCCGCCGCCGAAAGACCTGAGGTAAAGACTGTGGTTTGGGAATGTGCAGCGCAATCAGAACCTAGTTCTCCAATGAGCTCGATAGCTGGAGCGGCGGCGGGCCCGCGTGTGCTCGTCGCGGATGACCAGACCGACGTGCTCGAAGCCTTGCGCCTGCTGCTCAAGGGAGAAGGGTACGAATTGGAGATGGCCAATTCGCCAGCCGCTCTGCTTGGCGCGCTTTCGCGCCGGTCTTTCGACTTGCTGCTTATGGATTTGAATTACGCGCGCGATACCACGTCTGGCCGCGAAGGTCTCGATCTGCTTTCGCAGATCCATCAATTGGACGACACGCTTCCGATTGTGGCCATGACTGCCTGGGGGAGCGTGGAATTGGCAGTAGAAATTATGCGAGAGGGCGTGCGGGATTTCGTTTTGAAGCCCTGGAACAACGCAAGGCTGTTGAACATAGTTCGAACCGAAATTGAGAAAGGCCAGCTCGTCCGGGCGGCGAAGAAAAACCAGGCGAGCGGAATAGCCGGCAATCACGCCCACGAAGATGGAGATTGGGAAGAAGCGGAACGAACACAGCTCGGATTTCTGCCAAAAGAAATTCCGCAAATCCCTGGCTGCGAATTTTCGGGCGCATGGCAGCCGGTTCACGGTATTGGCGGCGACTACTTCGACGTTCTGCGGCTGGATGCAAATCGCTTCGCGATTTGTATCGCCGATGTGGCGGGAAAAGGAATTGCGGCCGCGTTGCTGATGTCCAATTTGCAAGCGACAGTTCGCAGTTTGGCGGCGCAGAATTTAGATCCTGCTCAATTGACGGAACGCGTGAATGCGTTGGTTGGCGAGAACACGGCGCCCGACCGCTTCATCACTTTTTTCTATGCTGTATTCGACGCGCAGAATCGCCGGCTGCTTTACACCAACGCCGGGCACAACGCGCCAATCGTGCTGGGGCGCAACGGGGGCGTCAACCGCTTAAACTGCGGCGGCCAGGCGCTGTCGATTTCGTCGGGGCAACATTACGAGCAAGAAGAAATTTTCCTGACCGAAGGCGACCGCTTGATTCTGTTTACTGACGGAATCACCGAAACGACCGACAGACGGGGAGACGAATTCGGCGAGGACAGGTTGCTCGCGATTCTTCGCGAGAATCGCGCTCTGGGCGCATCCAAGATTCAAAAAAACGTGCTCGGCAGAATTTCCGAATTCAATGGGAAGAATTTTCAGGATGACGCGACGCTGATTCTGCTCGCCGTTGGATAGAGCTCTGCGAATCTGATTTCATTTTTTGAAATTCTTCCAGCACTGAGTTCGTAAGGTCGGAAAATCACGCCGCGGGAGGGGGCTCAACAATGGGGAGTCTTTGGCAGGATTTCCGCTACGGACTCCGAATGCTCGCGAAAGCCCCCGGTTTCACCGCGATTGCCATCCTGACACTGGCTCTGGGAATTGGCGCAAATACGGCGCTGTTCTCCGTTGTAAACGGAGTGCTGCTGAACCCTCTTCCGTACCCGCATCCGAACCAGCTCGTTACCTTGGGCGAAAAAGACCCCCCGTTCTCGGAAAGTTCCATCTCCTATCCAAATTTCCTCGATTGGGTGCGCATGAACCACAGTTTCGAATCTCTCGCCGCGTACCGGCAGAATGATTTCAATTTGACGGGCACGGGCAAACCCGAACGAGTGAAAGTGACACAAGTTTCCGCGAGTTTTTTTTCGTTGCTGGGCGT
>DATEHB010000016.1:0-3935 GCA_035279805.1 Candidatus Acidiferrales bacterium | reverse complement strand
GAATTCCGAAAGTCCCGAGATGACAATGGCGCTCGAATCCGCGCCCGCCGTCGTGCCAAGACTCGCTCCCATGCGGCGCAATTGCTCTTCGATTTGACGGCTGGTCCGCGAATGCGTGCCGGTGCGAATCACGCGCGACGTCAGCTCAGCGAGACCAGGCGAGCTTCGCGACACGAGCGCGTTGCCGGAACGAAAAAATAATTCGACGCCGATTTTCGGAAATGTGTGCTGCTCGGCGAGCACCACTTGCATGCCGTTCGCAAGCGTGCGAACCGTGCGGCGTGGCCATGCGACGGGGCGCTCCGGCCCAAGCGCCGGCGCGGTGGCGGGAATCGCGGATTGCGAAGTGGCGCTCGTCATTGCTTGACTCCCCGCGCTGCGCTTTCGTGCAAGGCTTCGTCCGTGACGTGCGCGATTGGGCGGCGAAAAACAATTGAGCGATTTGTGGACACCAAATATTTGCGGGCTGCCGCTTGAATTTCCGCGGGCGTTACGGAAAGAAACTTATCGAGGACTGTGTTCACGCGCTGCGGATCGTTATCGAATAAAGTGAAGCACGCGAGCGCGTGCATCAACCCGAATCGCGGAACGCCGGCGCCTCCGGATTCCAGCATGGAAAAATAATCCGCGCGGCATTTCACTTTGATCTGCTCAAGCTCATCGGCGTCGAGCGCTTTGTCGCGGACCTCCGCGACGACTTCATCGAAAGCAGCGACAGTCGCTTCCGGCGAATATTCCGGCTTGTGATAAATCGTGGTGGTGCCGAGCGTGGGCCCGTTGTATTCGAATGCGTCGGGAAAGCCCATTCCACCTTCGGCGGCGATGGCGATTTGCTTTTCAAGCACGAGGCTGCGGTGAATGCGGCCCGCGCGCCCGCCATGAAGCACGCGATCCAAAAGCGCGGAAGCGTACCAATCGTGTTCGCGGCGCTGCGGCATGTTGTAACCGATGGCGAGTGCGGGAAGCTGGCCGAATTTTTCCTCGACTTCGCCGCGACGCTCTTCGAGCTGGGGCGGCTCGGTTGTGTCCGCCGAAGGAACGGCCGGATGCGGAGGGATGCTTTCAAAATAGCGCCGCGCGAATTCAAGACTTTCTTTCGGCTCGACGTCGCCGACCATCAGGAGTACGGCATTGTTCGGCGCATAATACGTATGGAAAAAAGTGCGAACGTCCTGGAGCGTGGCGGCATCGAGATCGGCAAAATCGCCGTAGAAATTGTGCGCGTTGGGCCAGTTGCGATACGCGACGGGGGGAAGATCGAGCCACGGGAAGCCGCCGTACGGCTGATTGAGCACGTTAACGCGGACTTCTTCCTTGACGACGTCGCGCTGGTTGCGAAGATTTTCATCATCAACCTTGAGCGCGCGCATGCGGTCGGCCTCGAGCCACAGGATGCGTTCGAGCGCATTCGAGGGCACCACTTCGAAATAATTCGTGATGTCGTAATTTGTGGTGCCATTCAAAACGCCGCCCGAGGAATTAATCAGGCGGATGTGTTCCATTTTACCGGCGTGCTCGGAGCCCTGAAACATCATGTGCTCGAAAAGATGCGCGAAGCCGCTGCGGCCGCGCGGTTCGAGGCGGAATCCAATTTGATAATAGACGCCAACGGTGACGATGGGCGCGGAATGATCGCGCGAAATGACGACGCGCAGACCGTTGGCAAGCGTTTCGGTGTGGACTGGAATTTCAGAATGCGACAATTTTCCTCCTCAAAATTGCGATGTTGCAATCTTCAACGCACAAGAAAAGCAGATTCTTCGCCGGATGCTGGCCGCATCCGCTCAGAATGACATCCCAACAGTGCGCGCCGGCACATTCACCGGCTCCGCAAAACACGATCGAGCTGGCGCAACTTTCTTTTCGCGTCCGAAGCTAGGACGCGCGCGGAAAGACGCGCCAGCGCCGCGTATGACTGCGAGAATTCTTCCGGCCATTCCGCAAGCGCCACGCGGTGGCGTGCAACCGTGGAAAAATCGCCGCGCGCCACCGGACCCGTCCAGGCCTTGCGCGCGCCGAAGCGTTCATAATTTGCGAGCGTTTGCCGAATCAATGGCATCAAGGCCGATTTCGCGCGGCGTCGCGAAAAACCGACACGCATCAAAATGCACGTGGCGCTTTCTACCAATGTAAGAAAATACGGCGCCGCAAAGGTTCCCGCAGCGTGATACGCGGGTTTCGCCGCGCGGCGAAGCGTGACCGGAGCCCCGCCCAATGTGCGGGCGATGCGGCGGGCGGCTTGCCGCGCGCGTCCGTGGCCCTGGGTAACAAAAGCGACGCCTTCGAGCAGCGGCACGCCGCGGCCGCTGAATGTTTGCAACGGATGCATCGCACCGGTCGACGCGCCGAGATGCGCAAGAGGCTCGAGAACGCGATCATCCAGTGCGCCGCTGGTGTGCAGCACAACTTTTCCTCGCCATTCCTCGCCGCCAGCGCGCGCGAGCTTGACGGCAACGTCGTGGATGCGATCATCCGGCGTTGCGATCAGAACCACGTCGGCATCGAGCACGCGGCGGGTGACGCCTTCGTGGGGATGCCCCGCGCCAATGGCGTGCACCGCCGAACGCGCCGTGACCGCAGAGCGAGTGACAACCGCGCCAATATGCCAGCCGTGAGCGCGCAAACTGCGTCCTAGGGCGCGGCCCACACGTCCCGCGCCGACAATTGCGATTGTTGCCGCTGTTTTGCTCACCGAGTTTTGTTCACAGGGCTTTGTTCACGGATTCCGCCCGGGGAGGCTTGGGCGGCCATTCGACAATCATCTCGCATGATAGGATAGCGTGTTCGTTCAATCCGCGCTCCGGAAAAATAAACTTGCACGCATTTGTGACAATTTTCTTTGCGATTGTGGCGCTCTTCTGGATTGCCTCCGCTGTGATTACGTACCGTGGAATGGCGAGCATTCCTTCGCTCACAGCGACCGAGCCATTTGCAGGGCCGGAGTTTCCGCGCCTTTCGATTTTGTTCGCGGCGCGCGATGAAGCGGAGAGGATGCCGGCGGCGTTGAGTTCCCTGCTGAAACTGGACTATCCAAATTATGAAGTGATTGCCGTGGACGACCGGTCAGGCGATGCGACAGGAAAAATTTTGGATGAATTTGCGGCGAAGGATGCGCGGTTGAAAGCGATTCACGTGACGGAATTGCCGCCAGGATGGCTCGGAAAGCCGCATGCACTGGCAACGGCATATGAAAAAACGAACGGCGAGTGGTTGATTTTTACCGATGCGGACGTCCGGTTCGCGCCGGACCTGGTACGGCGGGCGCTGGCTGTAGCGGAGCGTGAGCGCGCCGATCATTTGACGCTCCTTGCAGGACTCAATTTGCGGGGATTTTGGGAGCCAACGGCAGTGGGATACTTGGGCGTGTGCTTTGCGCTGGGCGTGAGGCCGTGGCGCGTCAGCAATCCGAAATCGAAAGTGTATATGGGAGTAGGCGCGTTTCAACTGATCCGGCGTTCGACTTACGAAGCGATTGGGACGCATCGACGACTGGCGATGGAAGTGCTCGACGACATGAAGCTGGGGAAGCTCGTGAAGATGGGCGGATTCCGGTCCATCGTGGCGCCGAGCGAGAATTTTCTGCGAGTTCGCTGGCAGGAAGGAATCGGGAACGTCATCAAGGGCATGACGAAAAATATGTTCGCGGGATTCGACTTCAGCGTGAGGAAGACGCTCGCAGGCGTGCTGGGGATATTGGTGATCAGCGTCCTGCCTTTCTTCGGAATAATTTTTGCGCGAGGGCCCGCGCAAATTGCGGCGGGAGTTGCGGCGGCGGTGGCGATGTTTTTCGAGGCGCAATTGATGACGCAGGCGCGGGCTTCGCGATGGTTCGGGTTGACGCATGTGATCGGCGCGCTGGTTGTCTGTTACATCATCGTGCGGTCGATGGTGGTGACGCTGGCGCGCGGCGGAGTGGTGTGGCGCGGAACGTTTTA
>DATEHB010000015.1:0-25673 GCA_035279805.1 Candidatus Acidiferrales bacterium | reverse complement strand
AAAAATGCTCATTGATGGTGACGTTTTTGATTCCCACAATGCGCTTCAGCCGCTCCATCTCAATGATGGCGTCCACCATCAGGAACGGATAGCGGTGCGGCAGAATTTTCTGAATCTCGTTTGTGTCCAGGATCATGAATTTCCTCAACAGGGCGGCACGGTGTCAACCACTCGCGCGCGCAATCCAACCATTTTATATGAAACCGCACCAACGTGGTACGACGCTCGCGCTAACGTCCGCGCAAGATACAAAATCGCCACAATTATTCGTCTTCCGGTTCCCGGCGGATCAGTTTCCAATGGGCCAGTCTGAACGACAATTCGTGCTTACCATTTTAGTAAGCGCTATTGCGATGACGCAAACGTTACGATAATCTCGCAACTATGAAGAGTGGGGTGGTTCTCGTCTTGTCGGTATTTATGGCCGTTGCCTGTGCGTCTGCCCAGACCTCCACAGATGCCGCAAATTTCAAGCTGGCACTACCAACCCATCCGGGTCAACTGCAATGGAGCGCTGACGGATTCAAGGTTATCCAGTCTTCTGCTAAGCCGAATGGCCGCGAAATCGGCATTCGCGGTCAGGATCAAACGGGGCTGACATTCCTCGCATTCCTGTTTTTGTTTCCTGAACGGGCCCCGCTGACCAGTACAAAATGTAGGGATGGAGTTCTTTCTCCCGAACAAAAAAGTAATCCCACGCTGAAGATCTTGAGTACCTCGGAGGCCGAACGCGCCGACAATAATCCCGTTGCAATTGTGAACTACACGTCCCGAGATCGCGATGGTAAGCTCTGGTACGCGATGCGTGGCTTTATCGCGTCATCCGACATCTGTGGTGATATCGAATTCTACGGAAACTCACCGATCGACGCTACAAGCCCCCGGATGAAGAAGATTCTTGAAAGTTATCGGCTCGACCCGAACTATATCCCGCAGTTCAGTGATGTTTTCCTGTACGCGGAGGTCCTCTATCGGGCCCGCATGTACAAGGCATCGGCCCCGATTCTTGAACAAGCGCTCGGCGAAATTGCCGACGACAAGAACCAAGAAACGACGAGGCGAGCAATCACGGACCAAGCTGGCATGGCCTACGGGATATCAGGCGATGTGCCGAAAGCACGTGCGATCTTCGAGGCGGCTATTGCAAGAGACCCAGATTATCCTCTGTACTACTACAATCTGGCTTGCGCGGATGCCCAAGAAAAAAAACTAACCGATGCGCGTATTCACTTGCAGCAAGCATTTGCTCGCAAGGCGAATATAATCCCTGGTGAAACTATGCCAGATCCCACCAAAGACGACTCGTTCCTGCCGTACAAACACAACAAGGATTTTTGGGCATTTATAGAGACTCTGCACTAAACGCAACGTATCCCACGTCTCCAATCTAGAGCTCATGTGACACGCACTGAATACTTAATGCTCCCCGATTGACACCAGCCCTGCCCGGCGGGACAATTCTACAGGCCCATTTGCTTGGGGGACTTTTTCGCCATGGGCGTCGGGCAAATTCTCGGATTCGTCTTCGGAACGGCGTTCGCCTCCGGTCTGAACCTATACGCCACGATTGCCGTCGCCGGCCTTCTCGAGCGCTTCGGCGGCGTTCACCTTCCCGGCTCGCTCGCGATTCTGGGCAATCCGCTCGTCATCATCGGCGCGCTGCTTCTCTATTTTGTCGAATTCGCGGCCGATAAAATTCCATTTGTGGATCACGCCTGGGACATCCTGCACACTTTCATCCGCCCGTTTGCCGCGGCGGTGCTCGCCTATGGCGCGACTGCCGCAGTTCCTCAGGAGTGGCGCGTCATCGGAGCGCTTCTTGCCGGCGGCATTGCACTCACATCGCACGGAACGAAGGCGTCCGCGCGCATCGCGGTCAACACCAGCCCTGAGCCGTTCAGCAATTCCATTGTCAGCATCGCCGAAGACGCTGTTGCGATTTTCTTCGCCTGGATGGCCACGCGGCATCCTTACACAACAATTTTTCTCGTACTTTTGTCCGTAACTCTCTGCATTTTCGTGCTTGTGAAAGTTTTCAACCTGGCTCGAAACGCAGCTCAAAGAATATTCGGGCACGACGCCCGGCGCGCGCCCACACCGGCTTCCTAAAAGTTCTCGTTCACGTGTTTTGTCGCGGGTCAAGCTCGTGTTCACCAACAGTCTAAGACGGCGCGCGGAACAACTTCTCGCCCGTGCGGATATTCAAGTTAACGGCGGGCGTCCGTGGGACATCACTGTTCATCGCAATGAATTCTATTCGCGCGTTTTCCGTAATGGCTCGCTGGGACTCGGCGAATCTTACATGGACGGCTGGTGGGATTCGCCCGCGCTCGATCAATTCTTCGATCATCTGCTTCGCGCGCGTCTCGAGCGCGATGCGCTGCCCGGCTGGGGCGGCGTCCGGCTGTATCTGGAGTCACTGCTGCTGAATCCACAAAAGAAATCGCGGTCATTTCGTGTGGGCGAGGATCACTACGATCGCGGCAACGACCTATTCGAAAAAATGCTCGACCGACGCATGGTTTACACATCCGGCAACTGGGAACACGCGGCGAATCTCGACCAGGCGCAGGAAGCCAAGCTCGAATTCGTCTGCCATAGCCTGGGACTTTCGCCGGGCATGAAGGTCCTGGACATCGGGTGCGGCTGGGGCGGCTTCGCGAAATATGCGGCGGAGAAACACGGCGCGCACGTGGTTGGCATCACCGTGTCGCGAGAGCAGGCAAGACTGGCGATGGAGCGATGCGCCAACTTGCCCGTCGAAATTCGGCTTCAGGATTATCGTGACCTGCACGAAGCTTTTGACTGCATCGTTTCCCTGGGAATGTTCGAGCATGTTGGTTACAAAAATTACCGCACATACATGGAAGTCGCGCGCCGCTCGCTTGCGGGATGCGGCCGATTCTATCTTTCCACCATCGGAAAGAATCACTCCGTCCGCGCCACCGATCCGTGGATTGAAAAATATATTTTCCCCAACTCGATGATGCCCTCGGTGAGGCAGATCGGAGCAGCCACCGAAGGATTGTTCATCATGGAGGACTGGCAAAACTGGGGTTCGCACTACGACCGGACGTTGATGGCGTGGTACCGGAATTTTGTGGACAATTGGGATGCTCTGCGCACGCGTTACGACAACCGTTTCTTCCGCATGTGGAAATTTTATTTGATGGCCAGTGCGGGCTCCTTCCGTTCCCGCAACCTGCAAGTCTGGCAGATTCTCTTCTCGCCGTTTGGCGCGCACGCCTGCTAGTCTCGCCTGCTTCTCGTCCCTCATTACACATGTCGCCGCGAAACTCAGCGCGCGGAGGCGGCGTCCTATCCGTCAGCGTGTTTGACTTGGCGCAAGCGTCGCCATATGCTTTTGCGCGTATCGAATCAACATAGCTAATCAACTGGGGGGTGGGATTTTTTATGCGCACTTTGCGTAATCTCAGTTTTGCCGCAATGTTCATGCTTCTGCCGCTATCTGTTTTCGCTCAAGCCTCGAACCAAGGTTCGCGCCAAACACCAGCACAGAGTGCGCCCTACTGCCTTATTCGGAGCGCAGCCGCCAGCAGCGCCGTGTCAGGCCAGAGCGCATCGTCATCAACTGAAACGGAAACACACGGACTCAATTCGGCCGATCTGGACCGCTCCGCAAAAGCATGCGTCAATTTCTTCCAGTTCGCCGACGGGGGCTGGGTGGCAAAGCATCCCATTCCCGCCGCGTATTCAAGTTGGGGAACCTTTAATTATCTGGCCAATCGGAATCAGGACATACTTCACCAAATTCTCGATGAAGCTGCCGCTGACCGCAACGCCGCGCCGGGCTCGAACGAGCAGAAAATCGCCGATTACTACGCAAGCTGCATGGACACGGATGCAATCGAAAAGGCGGGCATCCATCCCCTTGATCCGGAGCTGAAACGCATTAACAGTATCACCACAATCCAGCAGCTCGAGGCTGAAGTCGCCCGCCTGCAAAGCGACAGTGTCGGCGTGCTCTTCCGCTTTGGTTCGACACAGGATTACAAGAACAGCACGGAGGTGACTGGCGCGGCCTTTCAGGGCGGCCTCGCTTTGCCGGACCGCGACTACTACATCAATTCCGATGAACGTTCGCGGAAAATTCGCACCGAATACCTCGAGCACATTTCAAATATGTTCAAGCTGATGGGCGATGACCCGGCAGTCGCGGCGCAAGAAGCGCAAACCGTGATGAAGATCGAAACCAGCCTGGCGAAAGCCTCCATGAGCCGCGTTGCTATGCGCGATCCCGAATCTCATTATCACAAAATGCCCGTTGCTGGCGTTCAATCGCTCACGCCGGCGTTTCCCTGGAGGGCCTATCTCACCGACATCGGCTATCCGGACGTGAAGGAGGTAAACGTCGGGCAGCCGGAGTTTTTTAAGAACCTCAACGCGCAATTAACCTCGACTCCCCTTCCGGACTGGAAGATTTATTTGCGTTGGCACTTGCTCACCGCGGCCGCGCCGGCGCTTTCCTCCAACTTCGTTAATGAGAACTTCAACTTCTTTGGAAAAACACTGACTGGCGCCAAAGAGTTGCAACCGCGCTGGAAGCGTTGCGTTCAATCAACGGACCGCCAGCTCGGCGAGGCTCTGGGACAAAAATATGTCGCACGCGCGTTTCCGCCGGAAGCCAAAGAGGCGGCCCTCAAAATGGTTCACAATCTCATCAGCGCCCTGCATGACGACATTGAGACTCTCCCGTGGATGGGCCCCGAAACGAAAAAGCAGGCGCTCGACAAATTGAGCCATATCATGCTCAAGGTCGGCTATCCGGATAAGTGGCGCGATTACTCCGCCTACAACGTGGATCGCGGTCCCTACGTTGATAATCTTTTCCGCGGTCACGAATTCCAATTCCACTACGAACTTTCAAAAATTGGCAAGCCAGTGGACCGCACCGAATGGGGCATGACTCCTCCAACGGTCAACGCCTATTACAATGCCTCGATGAATGAAATCGTGTTTCCCGCGGGCATTCTCCAGCCGCCCTTTTTCGATCCTCATGTCGACGATGCCCTGAATTACGGCGGAATCGGCGCTGTGATCGGCCATGAAATGACCCACGGTTTTGACGATCAAGGCAGAAAGTTCGACGCGGACGGAAATTTGCGCGATTGGTGGACGCCCGAAGACATGAAAAACTTCCAGGCGCGCGCCCAGTGCGTGGAGCATCAATTAGACAGCTATGAAATTCAGCCCGGCGTGCACGAGACAGGCAAGCTCGTGCTCGGTGAAAGCATCGCGGACCTGGGTGGCTTGACCATTGCGCTCAAGGCATTTCAAAAAACACCCGAGGGTCAGTCCGATCAGAAAATCGATGGCTTCACGCCAGTTCAACGCTTCTATCTTGCCTGGGCACGAACCTGGGCGGGCAGCGACCGTCCCGAACTGGAGTTACTGCTAGCGAAAACGAATCCTCACCCCCTTGACCGCTTCCGCGCCATTGCCGCGCCATCGAACATGGCTGCTTTTCAACAGGCGTTCGATTGCAAGTCCGGCGACCCGATGGTGCGTGCCGGAGATCAGGTCTGCCGTATTTGGTAGAGTTTTTCGAAACGGCAACTAAGGCGGCGGGCTAGGGGCTTTGGGATTCGCACTTAGCTTTGCCGCCTTTTGCATAGCGGCCGCTGCTTTTTGTATTCCTCCCATGTCAGCCATATAACCACCGCGTCGAAGAGCGTCAGTAGCACCAGAAACCATGATGGTGCGAACGTCATGCGGTAGAGTTGGTATGCGATGAACGCGAGCAGCAGGAGTATCATCGCCGGATACGCCCACATCCGATTGAGCCACAACGCAGTTACCAAAATCACTTTCGTCAAACCGTGCGACACCAGATAGAAAAAGAAAAAATAGCGCGACCCTCCCATCATGCCTTGCGAGGCGTGCAGCAGATGCGTGGCGATGAAATCGTGGGGATCTGTTGAAAGCGTATGCTGCGTGATCGCGGCCACAAACGCATTGACGCGCGCCGGGTTATGGCCGAGGAAGAGCAAGCCGCCAAAGATTTCGAGCAAGCCGTCGAGCCCCTTCAGCGTGATACTCGTCTGAAAGCTTCGATCGAGAAGTGTTGTTCCCTTTAGAATTTGCATGGGAGAGTATCGAGACTAACACACTGCCCAGTGTCCACGGCAGTTTCTGAGGGGTATCTACATCAAGCCGGAGCGAGTGCAACCGTGCACTCCGTAGGCGAATCGAATAGTGATGTCTAACGGGAACGCGCAACGTCGCTTGCAGTCCCTCCAGCGATGGCCTAAGATTTCGGGTCGTCTTCTGCACCGAAAACATGCCTTGGCGAAACAATCGATAATGGAGAACGGGTTGCCCGCAAAATTCGCCGTCGAGAACGACATCGGAGGCAATCCGATTCTTGCGGGCTCGCTTGATTCGCTCTCGCTCGAAAAAGCCGAAGCGTTTTCGCATGAAATCGCGGAAGAAGAGGCGCGCGACCACTGGGACTGGGTTTTAAGCGGCGTCATCATCCTGGGTTTCGCGCTCCTGGTCTATGAGGTCTACCATTACGCCGCCTTCGATCCGCTCCTAACCGCCGCCGAGGAACATCAATGGATGCGCTTTATCGTGCGTCCCACGATGCTCTGGACGATCATGGGAACCGTGCTGCTCGGCTTCCGCACAATTTTTTGGCTGCGCTACCGTCCGTTCCCCTCGGCTACGTTTGATAACGCGCCCCACATCACGGTCATCATCCCTGCATACAACGAAGGCTCCATGGTGATGAAGTCAATCGCGTCGGTTGCGCTCGCGCTCTATCCCAGGGAGCGCTTGGAAATTCTGGTGATTGACGACGGCAGCACCGACGACACCTGGCGATACATCAAACGCTCTGCAGCTCAGTTTCCCGGCAGAATTACTCCGATCCGTTTCGCGAAAAATCGCGGGAAAAGGGATGCGCTCGCGGAAGGATTCACCAGGGCGCGCGGCGAAATCGTTGTGACCATTGATTCCGACAGCGCCATCGAACCTCGCGCTCTGCTCGCGGTTGCCGGCGCGTTCCGCAATCCTGAAATCGGCGCCGTTGCCGGAAAAGTGGCTGTCTATAACCGGCGTCACGGCCTTATCCCGCGCATGCTGCATGTTCGCTTCATTCTCTCCTTCGACCTTCTGCGCGCCGTGGAATCGTCCTATAACACCGTGTACTGCTGCCCCGGCGCGCTCACGGCTTACCGCACTTCCGTGGTTCGCAGCGTCCTCGAACGCTGGTCGACGCAAACCTTTTGGGGCGTGCCCTGCACTTATGGCGAAGATCGTGCGCTGACGAATTTCATACTGGAGGCAGGCTTCCACACCGTCTACCAGCGCACCGCTGTCGTCCACACGGTTGCGCCAGAAACTTACGCCAGGCTCTGCAAGATGTTCCTGCGATGGGATCGGAGTTACATTCGCGAGGAAATTCGCTTTCAATCGATCGTGTGGAAACGCCCGCTCGTTCCGCGCTGCATTGCCCTGTGCGAACGCCTGATTACGAATTTTCGTTACCCGGTGAATTACGCGGTTCTGTTTCTGCTTATCTATCTCGCGTTCGGAAAACCGTTCATGATTCTCCGTTTCTTGACGGTCATCGGCATCATGTCGTTTTTCAACATGCTGTATTTCCTGCGGAGCGAGCGGTCGATGGATTTTCTTTACGGCATTCTCTACGCCTATTTCGGGTTTTTCACTCTCTTCTGGATTTTCCCTTACGCTTTCGTCACCATTCGCGCGCGTTCCTGGCTCACCCGTTGACGCTGCTTTCCGAGCCAATTTCTTAGCGTTACGTCGGAACAGTTCGTGCGCTTTGTACTACGCTAATTGAGAGGCCGGCCATTGGTGCAAGCACAGGAAACAACAGAAGAACCCGCAAACGGGTTCCTCAAAACACACGCCAATTTCTGACATTTCTAATCGGTACAGCAAATTATTAGAATCCCTCGTAACTTGCACAAAACACACGATCGCGCATCGTTCTAATCGGTACAAAAACGGCGTCATGCATCTGTCTTCTACGTCTCGGATTTGCTGCGAACGCGGCCAAGCCCATTGCTCGTAGAAGTCTATTCGGCGTCAGGAACCGGCTGCGAGGAAAACGCCTCGGCGGATTGCGGAATTTTCTTGCGGTGCAACAGTTCGAGCACGGAACGATAGAGGCGGGCGCGCAATTCGTGGCGCTGGTTAGCGCGCGTGATGTAGCGAATCGCAACGCTCACTCCGCCGTCATTCGGACGCACAGTCATCGCCGGCTCAGCCTTGAAGGTAGTCGAGCCGTGCGCCAGGGCCACGCGTTCCCACTCCTTTTCGGCGAGCCGCGCATCTGCGTCCGTTTCTTTTGCGACGATCCTTTTGATTTCATCGGCAACCGGATACGGATCCTGGTCCGCAGGAACCACGACTTGCAACTCGTCCCACATCCATTGGCCTGAAGTGGAGAAATTGAAATAGTGGCCTTCGATCGCGAAACTATTGACGAACGTTACTTTGCGGCCAGTGGGATGGCTCGCGTCCGACCAGTCGCCCGTCTCGAGCAGCACCGTTCGCAACAAACCGACTTCGAGAACTTCACCGCCCACGCCATTAATTTCCACCCAGTCGCCGGGCCGAATTCCATTGCTGCCCATCAGCACAAACCAGCCGAAGAAGCCGACGATGAAATCCTTCAGAGCCACGGTGAGGCCGGCGCCCGCCAAGGCCAGAACGGTCGCGAACTGGTTGGGCACGCCGAAAATCACAAGCAAAACCACAATGAGGCCAATCACGCGCGCCGAAACCATGATCACGGAGCGCAACGTCAGAAAACGCTTGCGATCCGGAACATATTTGAAAAAGGAACCGCGGACCAGCACGTCAGCAAGAGAAACGAGGCACGCAATCAGCAAAATCCAGAAAACGGATTCAAGCAGTTCGCGCAGAAATATGCGTTCGCGGCCGACAACCAACGCACTCCATTTGCCGTAGATTGCCGCGAGTGATTGTTCGCTGTCGATGCGCCTGTCGAACCCCTCCAGCGTTTTTTGATCGTCGCTCAGTTTGCGAACGCGCGAAATTGCATCAGTGGTGTTTGCTTGCCGAGCGGGTGCGGGCGCCGGGATCGCCGGCGAAGTTGCTGTTCCGGTCATTGCGGAATTGGCCGGTGGCTGCTGCGACGCCGGCTGCGGCTGGGCCTCCGTTTTCGTCTCAAGCACCTGATGCGATTGCGCCAGAGTTGCCGCGCGAGCCAGAGAATCGCTGCGCGCCTGGTCAAGCTGCAGTTGTTTTGCGCGGATAGCCCTCCACGCGCGGAACTCTGCCACTACATTGCGCGAAGTTGTGAGCTCAACTGCCGCCTCTCTAGCGTTCTGTGCCGCGACTTCTTTGTTGGCATGTACTTCCGATACCTCGTGCTCTTGCAGCGCCTGTTGAATTTTGCTTCGCGGATCCCCGCCAGCGCGGATGAAATCTTGCCGTGCGTCATCCAGCTCATCCTGATCGAGCGACGCCTGCGCCTGCGCCAATTGCAATTCTTCCTGCAGTTCATCTTTTTTCGACGCTGGCGCTTTCGCAACAAGCTGAGTCAGCCGCGCCACATTGGCCTGCTCGGCGTCCACGCGCGCTTGCCGGCGGACTATGCGCGCCTGAATCTTCTTCGCATCGGCACTCAAGACGGGGGGATGATTCGTCGCCTCGCGCAGCGCGTCTTCGAATGTCATGTCCACTTCATGATCGGAAATGCGCAGCGCTTCTTGTGCGAGTTGCTGTTCTTCCGGGGTCACCGCGAGGATCGACAATTGCTGTGCGGTCTGCAGCGGCCGCTCGTCAACCACATCGTTTTGCGAGAAAAGTTTCTTAGCTGCTTGTTTCTGAGCGGTGTTCGTCCATGAATTCGTAAGCACCAGGCCAACCGCGGCCAGAACCAACAATGCCAGCAGAGCGGAGAGAACTAGAGATTGAGCTCTCATGGGGTCTTCACGGAACCTCGGATGCGCGCACCAACATTCTAATACGCCACAAACCGAGAATCAGTGGAAAACACGGTAGGCCGATCAATTTCTACAAATGAGCCGAAAACTATTCGTAGCGCAACGCCACCATCGGGTCGACGCGCATCGCGCGACGCGCGGGGATGTAACAGGCTCCCAAGGAGATGATGGCCAGTGAAATGGCGACTGCGGCATAGGTCACAGGATCAGTGGTCTTGATTTCGAAAAGCAGGTGCTGAAGAAATCGCGAAAGCACGAATGCCCCAGTGAGGCCGAATGCAATTCCCGCTGTAGCCAGTAGCATTCCGTGACCGATGACGAGACGGAGCACGTCGCCGCGCTGCGCACCCAACGCCATGCGGACGCCGATCTCGTGCGTCCGCTAGCTCACCGCGTACGAAATAACGCCGTAGATCCCCAGAATGAACGCGAACGGCCATCTCATGTACTTTGTCCTGATTCATTTCGAAGCTCCTTGATTCAGATTTAGAGACCCGGGCAATTTCCGGTGGGTACCGCAAGGCCGCCCCTTGCGGGTCCTCGAGTTCGAATGGTTTCCTGGGAGAATCGCAACCCGAAGGTGCTGGAATCTATCCTGCGATTCGACGCGTGTCAACGAATCGGGGCGGCACTTCGAGAGCAGCAAGTGCCTGAAAATGAGCAACGGAGAAGGCTGGACCAGAGCGAGAGCGAACGCCGTCAGCGCGACGTCGCTTGAAACTCTCAGCCGCGTGACAGGCAAAGGAGTTCCTGTGAAGTGCAAAGGATTTCAGTACGCCAGATGAAGGACCAGGCAACGTCCATTTGGTGTTGCGCCGGATGTGGCTAACAACCCTTTCGTAATCTGGAGCTTGGAGGACAGCACTTCGGACCTCACGGGCGTCCTCCAGAAATGGCGAATATCTTGCGAGAGAAGCCTCGCATAGTCTAGTAAGTTAGTAGGCTCTATAGACTCGATAGGCTTAGAAGGATATGTAATGAAGATCTCTCAGAAAGGTCTTTACGCGCTGGAGGCGCTCATGTGTCTGGCACGGCGTTATGAAAACGGCCCGATCAAGATTCATCAAATTGCCGAAGAGGAAGATTTGCCGGAAAAGTTTCTCGAACTGATCCTCCTTGAACTGAAACACGGCCGTATCGTGCAAAGCGTCAGGGGGGCCAAGGGCGGATATCAGCTCAAGCGTCCACCGGCGAAAATATTCCTTGGCGAAGTGGTTCGAATGATTGACGGCCCTCTAGCACCGTTTGAGGATGCCGAATCTCTCCGCAGATTAGTGGAAAAGGACAAGAAGCGCAGCGCATTGTTTCGGGTGTTCCTCTCCGTAAGAAATGCCGCGGCTGGGATTTTAGATCACACGTCACTTGCGGACGTTTGTCATGGGCGGAATTAACGGTCTGGCGTTGTGTCTGAGAAGGAGGAGGTTGTTTAGGATGAAGAAGGGGCTTATAGCGCCACTGTTATTCGCATTCTCGCTGATGGCCGGCCGAAGTCCCGCCATCACGCTTTCGGGAGACGGAGAGAAGTCGACGGCACACTCCAGTGCTGGGGCCAAGAAGAGTGCCGGCACGGATGCAGCTTCGTCAAACGCAAAATCTTCCGGTACAGCAACGCAGGCGCACAAGTCGGAGATGGATCTGCTGTTGGCAATTCTTGTGCAGAAGCACTTATTGAGTGAAGAAGACGCTACAAGCGTGCGTGGAGAAGTGAAGAAGCAGGAGGAAACTTTGCTGTCGGTTCCGCCGGACAAGCATCAGGTGATAACGCAATCGGAGGCTCCGCAACCACCGACGCCTGCTCAAGCTTCAGAAGTGAAGGGAAAAGAACAAGAGATGTGGCAGAGCCTACCCTTCAAGATCAGCGGTTTTGCGCAAGTACAGTGGTCCAGTTTACCCGGGGCTGGCAGCACGTTTCAGGTTCGAAGGGGCCGCCTTATCATCGAGGGCGACGTCCACAAGCGTGCAAGCTACAAAATACAAGTAGAGACACTTAATTCGCCTTCACTGCTTGACGCCTATCTTCAGCTCAAGCCGCGGTCCTACGCGAACTTCACCTTCGGTCAATTCAAGATTCCCTTTAGTCAGGAGAGCTTGATTTCGAGCAGCGATTTGCTGACGGTGGAACGATCGCAGGTAGTCAATAATCTCGTGCCAGGACGCGATATCGGCTCCCAAGGCCGGGACATCGGCGGTAAATTCAGCGGCTCTTTGAACTTTAGCGATTCCTGGGGCGTGGATTACGCGGTAGGCGTTTTCAATGGCGCCGGCATTAACAAGAAGGATGACAACAACCGCAAGGACGTCGGCGTGCGGCTTTCTGTGCGTCCCTTGCAAGGGTTAGCGCTCTCTGGCGACTACTACAATGGAACTTCGGGTCCGACCGAGATTGCGCGTGACCGGGAGGACGCAGAGATTGCATATACCTATCGCCCGCTGACCCTTCAGGGCGAATTCGTCTGGGGAAGAGACGGCGCGGTTCACAAGCAGGGATGGTACGGGCTAGCCGCTTGGCGCTTTTCGAAACCATGGGAGGCCGTTTTTCGCGTGGATGCCTTTGATCCCAACCGGCTGAAGGCTGGGAACAACACGACAACTTATTTGGGCGGCTACAACTGGTACTTCGCGCGTCATTTGAAGTGGCAGCTCAATGAAGGGCTACAGAACGCGCGAAGCACACACAAAAACGTTTTGTTATCGCAGTTGCAGTTCCAGTTCTAAGCAGAGCTGTCGCGCTGCTTCTGAACTGCTTAGCGATTCGACAGCAATCGGGTTGCAAGGCAAAGGGCGGCGCGTTGAAAAAGAATTGCAGGATGACAAAGGAGAAACAATGGACCCGAGAGTAGCAGTCGTAGGCTTTGTAGTCGGGGTCCTGGTCGGTTTGACGGGGATGGGCGGTGGCGCGCTGATGACGCCAGTACTCATTTTGTTCGGATGGGCGAAACCGATGATGGCTGTGGGGACCGACCTTTTGTGGAGCACGATCACAAAATCCATCGGCAGCGTGGTCCACTGCAGACAACACACGGTTGACCTCCAGATCGTGAAGCGTCTGGCGATTGGCAGCATTCCCGGCGCGCTGCTGGGTCTGGGACTTTTAGCCCACTTGCACCGAGAAAGCGGAGCGGCGGCGGACAAGATCGTCGTTCGCATGCTCGGAGTAACTCTTGTGTGCGTAGCGCTGAGCTTGATTGTGAAGATGTTTTGCGGGTCATCGACGCAGCGGGCGGTGGAAACAAGGAAGTTCCGCGGCCCCATCTGGCTTACGGCGCTGCTTGGGTTTGTGGTTGGGTTTCTTGTAAGCCTCACTTCCGTCGGAAGCGGGAGCTTGATCGTCGCCTGTTTGGTTGTGATCTGTCCGACTATCCCCTTGAAGACGATCGTGGGCTCAGACATTGTCCATGCGGTTCTCCTGGTAGGCGTTTCCGCCGTGGGCCACATGGAGCTAGGAAGCATAAACGTACTACTCCTTGGGAGTTTGCTGACCGGTTCGCTACCGGGAGTATGGATCGGCAGCAAGATGAGCACGATCCTTCCGGAAAAGGTCATTCGGCCCATTCTGGCCAGCACGCTTTTCTTCTTGGGCTATAAGCTTCTGTAAGCCATCACGCGGCGCGAGTTGGGTTGAATCGCGGTGCATGTCCTGAGTACCTTGCAGCAATTCGATGCGCTCTTTTTGCTCTTTAGTAGACATACTAGGTGAAGGTGAGCCGCGACATGACACTCCTGCATCGGGGGCCAGCCGGAAACTGACTATCGCGGAAAACGGGCTCCAGCTGTTTGTGGCAAAAGGCGACGCGGATGGTTCCTGGAACGGGAAATGATTTCATATGGCGGGCTCGGAGTTACTTCTGCTTTTTCTTCGCTGCGCGACGCGGAGTGTCGGGGCGTTTCAAAACGTTCGCGGAAAGGCAGAGCGCGGCAGCGCCGGCGATTCCGGAATCTGCTCCATAGCGCGCGCGGACTAACGGAATTTCCTTGCAGCGCGAATTGATCGACCAGGCGGGAAGCTGCTTGCGAATGCGCCCGAACCATTCGGACATCATCTCGCCCATTCCGCCGCCGAAAATAATCACGTCGGGCTCGAACAGGTCCACGATATTGCCCAGCCAAATCGCCAGAAGATCGGCGGTCTCCTGCAAAATCGACGCGGCGAGCTTGTCGCCTGCGTGCCAGGCAGCGTCCACCATTTCCGCCGTGGCGGCTTCTGGATTGCCGCCCGCGAGAGCCAAAAGTTTTTCGCTGCCAGGCCCGCCATTCCCCAGCTGTTCGCGCGCGCGCTTCGCGATCGCTGGACCCGCCGCGAGTGCTTCGATGCATCCGAGTTTCCCGCACGCACATTTCGGGCCGTGATAATCAATTGAAACGTGTCCGCCTTCCGCCGCTGCGCCGGTGCGGCCATGATAAATTTGGCCGGCAAGAATTACGCCAGTGCCGATCCCCGTCCCAAGCGTTGCGTAAAACACAGATTCGTATCCGCGGCCAGCGCCCCAGATTGCCTCGGCCAGCGCGGCCGCATTCGCATCGTTGTCGACAAATGTCGGGACACGATGCAATTGCCGAATTTTTGCGGCGAGCGGAAAATTGCGCCAACAAGGAAGATTCGGCGGATTGATGATGATTCCCTTTCGCGGATCGAGCGGGCCCGGACTGCTGACGCCGATCCCTGCCACAGATGAGCGGCGCTTCGGCGCGGTTTCGAATGCTGCGGCGATGCCGCGTTCGACAGCGACCAATCCTTCCACTTCATTTCCGCGACTCGACATGGGCACGCGCACTCTTGACAGAATTTCTCCACGCGCCGTTACGATTCCCGCGGCCACCTTTGTTCCGCCGATGTCGACTCCCAGATAAGTTGGTTCCTTCGCTGGCATATTGTTCTTGCATCCCCCCGCGGGCGCATATGATAGCGCGGGCGTTCCCGAAGACGTGTATACTTTCGCCGCTTGTATCGAGGGCGCGCCCTAAATTCCGCCGGAGAAAAAACTTTATGGACAACGCTGTCGCGGGAATCGTCCTGCTGGTTATCGCCGGAGTGATGAACGGAAGTTTTACGCTGCCGATGAAATTCACGCGGCAGTGGGCGTGGGAAAACACGTGGCTGGTGTGGACGATTTGGGCGCTCGTAATTTTTCCTCCGGTGATGACGCTGGCCACCATTCCGGACTTGCACGCCGTATATGCGAGCGTAGCGCCAGTTGTGATTATCATCGTCGCGGCGTGCGGAGCGGGCTGGGGGATCTCGCAAGTTTTTTTTGGCCTTGCAGTGGAGTCCGTCGGCATTGCACTGGCGTTTTCGGTGATTTTGGGAATTTCCGCGGCAGTGGGCTGCATAGTGCCGCTGATCCAGTCGCATCGCGAGCAGATTTTTACTACAGCGGGGCTGGAAGTCCTTGGGGGCGTTGCGCTCGTAATCGTGGGCGTGGGCATTTGCGCGGTTGCGGGCCGGAAACGCGAAGCAGCACTGGGACAAGCCATCGATCCGAACAAAGCATCCGTGATGCGCGGGTTGCTTTTCTGCGTGATCAGCGGCGTGGGCTCCGCGCTTGTCAATATCGGATTTACGTCTGGTCCCGCGCTGCTCGAAGCGGCCGAGAGATCCGGCGCTTCAACAAAATGGGCGCCGAACGCGATTTGGTTGCCATTCATGCTTGCTGGCGCGGTTCCCAATCTGATTTACTGCATTTATTTGACAGGCAAAAATCGCACAGGAAATCGTTTTGCGAAGCCGGCCACAGCCAGCTACTACATTCTCGCCGGAATCATGGCCGTATTTTGGTTTGGCAGCACGCTGATGTACGGAATCGCGGCGGGAGATTTGGGCTCGCTGGGCACGGTGCTGGGCTGGCCACTATTTATGTCTCTGATTGTGATTACGGCAAGCATTTGGGGAATCGTGACAGGCGAATGGAAAGGCTCAGGCAAACGTCCGCTGCAAATCATGTATGGCGGAGTCGCTGTGCTGATTCTCGCGATTATTGTGCTATCGAGAGCGAGCTAAGAGACTCGCGCCAGTCCCGCGTTTTCTGCCGGGGCTGACGTGAGTCACAGAGTTCAGATTCTGTTTTACTTTGCGGGCTTCACCTCGATCGGAGTGCCGCCGAAAACTCCGGGCGCGCCTGCCGATTCCGCCGCTTTGTTGTATTCGGCGATGTCCGTGCGGAGCGCCTCGTTGTACTGCTTGATTGTCGCGTCCGCCTTTGCAAAAAGTTCTGTCATTTGCTGACGCAACAATTCGTTTGGCGCTTCGCCGTACGCTCCGCCGACCTCGAAAACCAGACGATTCAACTGACCATGGAAATCGGTGAGCTCGTGAATATCGTCCTCGGAGACTTCGTGCTGAACGTTCGGATTGTAGACCGCGTCCTTGATTTCACTGAGTTTCTTGCTGAGCTCGCGGCCGCGGCCGATAAGCGGGCGGTACTTCGCCTGCTCCTGTTGATCGTCGCTGCCCTGCACCGTGGAACGGAAATCGTCGAGCTCCTTATTGATGCGATCGATGCGGTTGATCACTTCGTTGAGGGCGCTCATCTGGTTGCGCGCCTTCACTCCCGCCTCCGCTTCTTCGCGGAAAATAGCGGGGTCGATGTGGAGATTCGAGTCAGGTTCGACAGTGACATTCGTCGATTCGGTCTGACCGTTTGCCGTGACTGATACTTTGTAGGCGCCAGGCGCGACGCGCGGACCGCGGTTCGCATTGAAGAACTCGTTCGGTGTTGGCATCCGCTCATACTTGAGCGCTTCCGGCCCTTCATACTGCATGGACCAAACGAAGCGGTTCACACCTGCGTCACCTGGACCGTAATCCGTCGCGACCGCATTGCCGTGGTCGTCCGTGATGACGATTTTCACCGGGCGCTGATGTTCCTTTTTTTGTTCGGGCGTGGGCTTGATTTCCGACTTCAAATAATAATCAATCACCGCTCCATTGGGTGCGTTCGGCGCGGTGTAACCTCCACCCTGGCCTTCGTCGGTGCGCCAAGTGTGGAATATCGTTCCTGACTCGGGTGTGAAAAGATGGAAGGCGCTCGACTGAATATCCGAAGTGAACTCTTCGAGCGGTCGAATGTCGTCAAGCACCAGAATCCCGCGGCCGTGCGTCGCGACGAGAAGGTCGTGCGAACTTTTTACGAACTGCACGTCGAAAACGGGCGCGGTTGGAAAATTGGACTTGAGCGCTTGCCAATGACCGCCGCGGTCGGATGAATAAAATAATCCCGTATCGGTGCCCGCGACGAGAAAGCCGCGCTTGTTGGGATCCTCGCGAACGACGTGCGCCGGCGAATGGTCCGGCAAGCCGTCCGTGATTTTTTGCCATGTAGCTCCGTAATCGGACGTGCGATAGACGTAAACGCCGCGATTATCGAGCTCGTGCGCGTCGTAGGTCACGTACGCGGTGCCAGGATCAAACGGCGAAACGCCAACTTGATAGACACGCGACCATTCCGGCGCGCCAGAAATATTGGGGGCGACGTTTTTCCAGGACTTTCCGCCGTCGCGCGTCACTTGCACCAGTCCGTCGTCGGTGCCAACCCAAATTACCTTCGGATCGGTGGGCGCGAGTGTGATGGCGAGAATCGTGTCATAGGTTTCCGCGCCACTGATATCGTGCTGCACTGGACCGCCGGCGATTTCCTGTTTGCTCTTGTCGTTGCGAGTGAGATCGCCGCTGATCGGCGCCCACGTCTTCCCGCCATCGCTCGATTTAAAAACGACGTTGCCGCCGAGATACACGTCGTTCGCATTGGTGGGCGAAACAGCAATAGGAGAAGTCCAATTGAAGCGATATTTCAAATCCGCGGGTTTCACCTGTTCGACGCCGGGCAAATAGGGTTTGATCGACTGGCTCAAATGCGTCTTGAGGTCGAGGCGTTCGATTGAGCCGTCTTGCGAGTCGGTGTAAATAATGTCCGGATCGCTGGGAGCGAACACGGCGTATTCGCCGTCGCCGCCGACGACTGTGTACCAAGCAGCGTTTGCGACACCCCGGCGGCTCAAATCCGATGAAGGGCCGCACCACGAACTATTGTCCTGCAAGCCGCCGCAAACAGAATACGGCGCCCGGCTGCTTGCGGAGACCATGTAAAACTGCTCAATGGGCATACCGTCGAGGAAACGCCACGTCTTCGCGCGGTCGGTCGAAAGATATGCGCCCCCGTCAGTGCCCAGAATCATGCGGCTCGCATTTTTCGGGTCGATCCACAAAGTGTGATGATCGGAGTGGACGCCGCGATCGGCAACAAATGCCGTCTTGCCACCGTCGGTTGTCTCCATCATGTTAAATGACATGAAATAAACCTGATTTTCATCGTCCGGCGAAACGACCAGCTTCGAAAAATAAAACGCGCGCACGTCCAAGCCATGATTGTCGCTCACCGCAGTCCACGAATCGCCCATGTCTGTCGACTGCCAAAGCATTCCGTGCTTGGCGGCAATCAGCGCGTAAATGTGATTTGAATTTGAGGGAGCAATCGCGACGGCGCTGCGTCCCAGCGGGCCTTCGGGCAATCCCTTGGTTAATTTCTTCCAAGTGTCGCCGCCGTCGGTAGAGCGGTAAATCGCGCTGTCGGGGCCGCCATCCATCAGCGTCCACGGATAACGGCGGAACTGCCACATACACGCGAAAAGAACACTTGGATTTCCGGGCGCCATTTCCAGATCAGCGACGCCGGTGGAATCGTTGACGTAGAGAACTTTCTTCCACGTTCTGCCGCCATCAGTGGTTTTGAAAACGCCGCGGTCCGCGTTGGGCCCCCACGCGTGCCCCAGCGCCCCGACAAAAACTGTGTTCGGGTCGCCCGGGTCAATTGCGATATCCGTGATTTGCTGCGTGCCCGCGAGGCCCATGAATTTCCAGGAATTTCCAGCATCGGCGGAAAAATAAATGCCGTCGCCGTCGATAACGTCATTGCGAATGTTGCCTTCTCCGGTACCAACCCAGACGTAATTCGGATTCGACGGAGCTACAGCAATCGCGCCAATCGATGCGGTGCTTTCATGCTCGAAAATTGCTTTCCACGTCAGACCACCATCAACCGTCTTGAAAACACCGCCTCCGCCAGCGCCCACGTAATAAACATTCGAGTCGCCGGGAACTCCCGCGACCGCAGCGACGCGTCCTCCTGCCGCCGCCGGGCCCAGGTCGCGGAATTTCAGATTAGCAAAAACATCAGGAGTTTTTTCATCGGAGGATTTTTGTTCCTGCGCCGCCAAGACGTGCATCGTTGCCACGGTCGAGAGAAGCAACGCCGCGAGTCCGGCGCAAACAATGCGAGACTTTGCCATCATTCATCTCCTTTTTAAAAATAAATTTGGTTGCGGATCAAGTTGTGATTCAAAAAGGAAGTGCTGCCGACGATAAAAATCGCAAATGAAAATCATAATTGGGAATATATGCGCGATTTGCGAGGCAGTATACGCTCGCAAAACACAGACGCCCGCGTAAAGTTCAATTTAGCAATAGACGGACGTATCGCGACAGCCGAGGGTTCCGATTTTTTAAAAGAAAATTGGAAATGCGCTAGGCCTCCTCGATGGGAAAATCGAATTGCACCAGTTTGCGCTGGAATCCTCTTGTCTTTATCGCACCGTAAGTAATTCCGGCGGCGATCCAAATTCCTCCAGCGAGTTTCGCCTGCCACCCGAGATGCAGCCAGATAAATAGACAAATCAAAAAGCCGAGGGCCGGCGGCACGAGATTCGTCCAGAACTTCTTTTCTTCGCGGAGGTAATAGCGCACGAAAGCGGCGGCGTTTACGCCCATGAATGCGATGAGCGCACCGAAGTTGAGCATTTCCGCGCCAAGCGTGTAACTCATCGCGAAGGCTCCAGCAAGGGCTATCGCGCCGATGAGGAGCACATTATTGCGCGGAACGTGATTCTTCGGTTCAATCGCGCCAAAAAAAGAACGCGGCAGAGCGTTACTTCGCCCCATGCCGTAGAGCAAGCGCGCCGCGCCAAGTTGCGAACTCATTCCCGAGCCGATATTTGCAACCAGCAGCGTCAAATTCACAAGACCGAAAAGAAAAATGCCGCCGGCGCGGCCGGAAACGTCAACAAACGCGGTATCGACGTTGAGAAACGGCTGCGATGCGGGCCAAACGAGTTGCGCTAAATAGACTTCGATGGAGGCGAGAACGCCGGTGACCACGCAGACGAGAACCGTTGCCAGCAAAATGTTGCGGCGCGGATTTTTTACTTCTTCCGAGAGCGTGGAGATGGCGTCGAAGCCGATATAGGTGAGCACGGCGATGGAGGTCCCTCGAAAAAGTGCGGATGAAGAAAAGGTCCGCGGATCGTAAAACGGATGCGTGAAGAACCCCGGACCGAAATACGGAAGATGATAAATGTAGCGGACGGCCTCAACGACGAAAATGATGATGACGATTCCCATGCCCGCGGCGAGAAAGGCGTTGATTCGCGCGGACGTTTCCACTCCGCGAAGATTCAGCCACGTGAAAAGTAGAGCGAAGAAAACCGCCCAGAGGAAATAGGGCATTTGCGGAAAAAAGTTCCGGGCCGCCTGGCTGCACCAAATTGTACAAATCAGCGGATTCAGAATGTAATCCATCGCCATGCTCCACCCGGTGATGTAGCCCAGCGCGGGATGAAGTTCACGCCCGACATAGGTGAAAGCCGAGCCGGCGCTGGGATAAACGCGCGCCATGCGGCCGTAGCTGATCGCCGTGAATAGCATGGCGACCATGGCGATCAGAATCGCCGTAACCACGTGGCCGCGCGCCGCGTTGCTGACGACTCCATACGACGGCATGGGCGCGACGGGCTGAATAATGATGATGCCGTAGAGAATCAGGTCCCACAGGCTGAGCGTCCGGCGGAGTCCAACGCCACGGTTGGAACGTTGTGACGGCTCGGCAGGCATTAGTTCCCGGCTCTTGCGCGCTTGAGAAGCGGATGGCGGAGCCGAAAAAGGAATTTAGCTCGAGCGTAGCTCTCGGCAACATCTCGCGGAGACATCAGCGCACTCCCATGGCGGGTTTCGTGTTTGGCATATCCGCTGCCAAGAGAGCGAGCGTGATCGGCTCGATATTCCAGCCGCCCACCTCCACTCTTACATTTTCGGACAACTTCTTCCCAGCCGGATAGCGCGCGATAAGCATCTTTGTTTCGCCAGGCATCAGCTCGAAATAATTGTCGCTCCAGAAAACCGGCAGGATTTCGTTGCCATTGCTTTCAGTGGCCGCGAGGCGCACCTGAAAGGCCAGATGAGAACTGGGATTACGGACCCGCACCCGGACTGCGGAAGCATTCTTCGCGGTTTCGCGGTTGGCCGCGGCTTCGAGCTTCACTCGCGGAAGACGCGCAAGCATCGTCAGATCTTCGTAGGAAGAGACTTCGGTTCGCTGATCGGTAGTCCGGTTCCATTCAAAAATTGCCGGCGAGTTTGAGAGCCAATAGAAATTCGAGCTGAGAATCTCTCCTGCCCGGTCCTGCACCGCGAGCCTTACGAAATAGGTCTTGGGAACTGGCGTTTTCGGAAATGGCGGAATTGCCAGTACCCGCAGGCTTGCGTCCGCAGCAACATTGACGACAGAGCGACGCGCAAAAATCGGTTTCATGTCGAAGTTGTAAATTTTCGCGGAGACGAGCAATGCTGGAAATGCGCGGTAGAAACTGTTGACGACTACCACGCTGCGATCGTCGTAAGAATATTGCACGTGCAGGAATTCATTCGCTTTCTTGGCGCCGAAATATCCGCCGGCGGGCTGCAAATAATAATCGTAGAGATGCCAGAATAAAGAGGGCCATGCATTATTCAGCATCCACTGAATCACGCCTGTTGAGGTGTATTTGTTACGCGCGTACGCCTCAAACATGGCGCGTTCGTTTTCATAAGTCATCGCCTGCGCTTTTCTTTCGTAATCGGCAAGGTCCTTCGGCGCGCCATACATTCGCGTCATGGCATCGTCGAACGAGGAAAGATGCTGATAGCGCCCGCTCGCCGCATGGAAGTGCCAGTATTCGTTCGGCGGCCAGATTTGATCGGCAGGCATCATTTTTTTCAAACTGCCGACAACCACCGGCGCGGGACCGGGGCTGGTCTCGGTGTTGAAGCCGTACGCGCCACCGCGCTTGGTGTCCTCCAGCCAATATGCGGGCGGAACGTAGTCATAGGGGCCGGTCATTTTCACGCCGGAGAGCCCGCTGACCGACGTTTCTCGTTGCGACGCGGAAGAGATATATGGATTAGGCCAGTTCGTTTCGTGAAGAACATTTATATAAGCGCGCTCGACGTCCGCGGGAGGCGGATTGTCGCTGCCGTTCAGCCAAACCAGCAAACTTGGATGGCCGCGCAGCCGCAGAATTTGAGAGCGCAATTGCGCGGTGGCGTTTTCGAGGTCGGATGATTGCCATTTTTTCCACTGTTCCCAAAAACTGCAGCAGCACCATCCGGCCATCACCAGCACGCCTCGCTGATCCGCAAGGTTGAAAAAAGCGTCCGGCTCGAGCTTGCCTTCCAGGCGAATCGTGTTCAGGCCTAACTCTCTCACGTAATCAAATTGCGCTTCGAGGCGCTGATGCGATTCGCGCATGAGCATGTCGGGGGACCAACCGCCCCCGCGAATCAAAATGTTTTTCCCATTGATGTGGAAGAGGCGATAGTTGTGATCCTTGAGTTCGGAAGTAATTTCGCGAATGCCGAACCGGATGTGTTGTTGGTCAGAGACTTTGCCGTCTGCACGCACGTTCACCGTGAGGGTATGGAGATTTTGCGGACCAAGCCCGTAGGGCCACCAGATCTTCGGGTGCGCGATGCGTAATTGCGGAAACTGAGCCGGCGTGAATGTGATGTCGCGCCTCTCGCCGGATTTGAGTTCGACAGACTGATCGAAATGCACAATCGAGTTTCCGTTTGAAATTTCTCCTTGCAGTACGGTGCTGACCGATGCGCTCGATGCGTTTTGAACCTCTGCCACGACGGTGAGATCTGCTTCGCGGAGCGTTGCGTCGGTGAAATGCGTAATCACCTGAGGATTTCGGACGGCGATTGCGCCCGTTGCTGCAAGATAAACGTCGCCCCACAGGCCCATGTCTTTATCCGGAGGCGCTGGATTCCAATCCACCCAGTTCATAGCCAAATCATTCTCCGTGGGCGCGAACGTTTCGACGGCGATGGCATTTGGTTCCCCAGGCTTCACAAATTGCGTGACGTCGAAATCGTAAATTCGGTATGCACCCTCAACGTCTTTCGCGTCGGCGAATTTCTTCCCGTTGAGCCAGATATTTGCGCGGTAATTAATGCCGTCGAAATGCAGCCAGACGGTCCCGCCGTCGAAATCTTTCGGAATCGTGAATTCCTTCCGATACCACCAGGAGCACGCGAAGGGACTGTCCTTGGGCATCGGCAAATTCGCGAAAATCGCGCCGATTGGATACGTGGTGCCGGGGATCTTGCGGAGATTCATGCCGAAATCGGGATCGGGATAGGTCCCGTCGGCGACGAGTGCCGCTACGACAGTGGATGGTACGCTGGCTGCGTGCCAGCCAGACGCCCGGAAACCTCGCGTGGAGAGTTGCGCGCCAGTCACCTCGATCTGACAAGACGACTGCAACTGCCAGCCGGAGGAAAGAATTAATTTGCCGCGAGGGTCTGGGACGATTTGCGCGCGAGCAAGCGGCGGTACCGCCGCGAGAATGATTGCAGCAACACAGACAAACCTAAACTTTCCCCGACATCCGTTCATACAAGGCCCTCAACTGGAAGGACAAATCCAAAGCGCGACTACGCATAATACGCGTAACTGCCCGAATCTTACTCGAACTCGCAAAAAAAATTCAGTCTAAAACTGGGATTTCGGAGTGAGTCCTGATGAAAAGAAAAAACGTCCGCAATTTGCGCTGAGTTCGATAGAATCCGGCGCGGTTGCGTCGCAAGGAGGCAAGATAGATGCGGACAAAGGGTGAAATCCTAAAGCGAATTTGCGCGGTGAGATTCAGCAGCTTTGTAATAAGCATGATTGTGCTCGCCGTCGCGAGCATTCCCGCGCAGGCACAGCAGGATCGTCTGCAGAGCAGCGATCTTTATCGTTTCCATGACGTGGCGCAGGCCGCGATTTCGCCTGACGGCGCGAGAATCGCGTACACAGTTCTCAATTACGACAAGCCGGGGCGGCCGTATCCACAGCTCTGGATGATGGACGTGAACGGAAGCAAATCCGCGCGCATCGGAACCGCAGATTCGGTTTCATCGGGTGCTGTGTGGTCGCCGAACGGGCGGTGGATCGCGTATATCGGCGAAGCACAGGGAAAATCGGGAGTGATGGTCGCGCGGCCCGACGGTTCGGATGCAACGTTCCTTGCCGAAGGAACGGGAACAAACGCGCCGATACCTGGGCAAGGAAACGATATTTCGTGGTCACCCGACGGCAAGCAAATCGCTTTCGTTTCCGCAACGCCCGGCCCTGAAACCAGCGCCTCAACCGGCGACCCAATGGTTTTCACGCGCTATCTGTGGCGTCCAACGGCGGGCGAAGGCATCAAGCCGTGGAACGACAATCGCCGGCTGCACATTTTTGTTGTGGATGTGGCGAGCAAACAGGTGCGACAGCTCACGGAGGGCGTCTACTACGAGCATTCGATTGACTGGTCGCCGGACGGCTCGGAAATCTTATTTTGTTCCGACCGCTCACCATATGCGGATCAATTTTTCCATTACAACGTTTACGAATTGAAAGTCTCTGACAGCACGATTCACCAGCTCACGACAATCGAAACGACGCAATATCATCCCGTATGGTCGCCCGACGGAAAGAAAATTGCCTTTCTCTCGACCAAACGCGGGCTGACGGATCGCGAAACCACGATGGAAGACACACATGTGTGGATGATGAACGCGGATGGGAGCGAGCGTCACGAACTCGCGTCGATGGTCGACGCACGCCAAGGGGCGCCCGTGTGGGCTCCAGATAGTCAGTCGGTTTATTTCACAGTGCAAGAGCGCGGCAGCACAAATCTGGAGCGTCTATCGATTGATGGCGGCAAGCCGCAGGTGATTGTGAATGACCGCGGCTCAGTCGGCTCGTTCTCCGTGAGCAATTCCGGCGCAATTGCGTATACGTTCACGAGTCCGCGCGACATGGCAGAGCTGTTTTTGAAAACTGGCGGCGCGTCAAAACAACTGACGGACCTGAACGTCGATATCTTACGCGGGAAGCAGATCGGCAATGTCGAAGCATTTGATTTCATCAGCAACGACAATAAATATAACGTCGAAGCTTTTCTTGTCGAGCCGGCTGATCTTGCGGAAAACTCGAAGCATCCGATGATCGTGAATATTCACGGCGGCCCGCACGGGCAGAACGGACCCGCGTTCAGTTTTCGCGATCAAGTGTTTGCCGCGCGAGGTTGGGCCGTGCTACACGTGAACTACCGAGGCTCGACAGGATACGGGCAGGCTTTCGCCGATGCGGTCTTCGGCGATCAAAATGGTAACGAAGCGCAGGACGTTCTCTACGGAGTAAGCGCCGCGATCCGGCGTTATCCGTGGATTGACCCGGAGCGGATGGGAATCGAAGGCGTCAGTTACGGCGGACAGCTCACGTACTGGCTGATCACTCAGACGCGCGAATTCAAGGCGGCGATTCCGACGGCGGGAATCACGAACCTGATCAGCTACAACTATCTGACCTACTACAATCAATACGAGCAAATGGAGTTCGGCGCGCTGCCGCATCAAGATGATCTGATGGATAT
>DATEHB010000014.1:0-7220 GCA_035279805.1 Candidatus Acidiferrales bacterium | reverse complement strand
CCTTGCTTTGGCCGCAGCAGCCGAAGAAAAGCCTTTGCTGGATGCGAAAGCGGGCGGTCGCGCCGGAAAATCAAAAACAAATCGCGTCGCAGATGCATCTCTTGAATGCGAACTTCGACAAGCTGCCCCCGGCCGACCTCTGCTTGCACACACATTCGCGGAACAATCGCAACGCCCATGCCCATCTCCACGAATCGCTTGATACTTTCGATCGTGGGCAGCTCGACGCCCATCCGCAGAGTCACGTGGTGGCGTGCAAAAAGCTGAATGACGCGTTCCCGATAAGGCGACGCAACAATGTGCGCGATGAATATTTCCTCGCCAAGCTGCCGAATCGACACGCGACGATGCTTTGCAAGTTTGTGCCGTGGGTAGACAACGAAGGCGAGTTCATCACCCAATAATGCCGCCGCGGAAAGGGAGGGATCCGATGGCCGGTAAGATGCAATTCCGAGGTCCAGACGGTAATTCAGAATTTCTCTTGGAATATCGCGCGAATATACACGGTGAATGGCGATTTCAACTTTGGGATACTTCCGGCGGAAACGCGCGAGCGCAGGAAGAAGCGCATGGATGGAACTCTCGTTGACGCCGAGCGAGAGACGCCCGCGGCGAAGGCCGCCGAGGTCCTCGAGACTTCGCTTCACTTCTTCGCGCAAATTCAGCATTCGTTCCGCATATTCGACGAGTAACGCGCCCGCCTCGGTGAGCGTGCCCGCGCCGGTTCCGCGAACAAACAGCGGCTGCCCGACCCATTGCTCCAACTTTCGCACGGAGATGCTGATCGCCGGCTGCGTGCGATAGAGCTTTTCCGCCGCACGCGAGAAGCTGCGCTCGCGCGCCACGGTTAAGAAGACTTGCAGTGAACTTAAATCCATCTTGCCCCCGCCATCGACATATAGATATAACCAATGCTTATATCGTCTGCAACAATTATAAATTGGACGATGTGCCTTCCGAAGCGGTTTACTAGTTCCCTGACGCTGGGGGAAATATGGACACAGTTCAATTCTTCGACACCACCCTTCGTGACGGCGAACAATCGCCTGGTTTTTCGATGAATCGAGGCGAAAAGCTCCGCTTGGCGCGCAAGCTCGAAGCATTGGGCGTGGATGTGATCGAGGCGGGCTTTCCGGTGGCCTCCTCGGGCGAACTCGAATCCGTGCGCGCGGTGGCGGCGGAAATCCGGGGCGCGCGGGTTGCCGCGCTGGCGCGCGCGCGGCGCGAAGACGTCGAAGCGGCGCTTACTGCATTGGAGCCCGCGGCGCAGCCGCGTCTGCACATTTTTTTGGCGACATCCGATCTGCATCTTCAGGCCAAGCTGCGTATTTCGAGGCAGGAAGCGCTCGATGCCGTGTCCCGCTGGGTGCGTTACGGGTGCGAGCGCTGCTCTCAAGTCGAGTTCTCCGCCGAGGACGCCAGCCGTAGCGACATTCGTTTTTTGCTCGATGTGATGGAGACCGCGGCCGAAGCTGGCGCTACCATTCTCAATATTCCCGACACGGTGGGCTACAGCACTCCGGAAGAGTACAGCGCGATTTTCCACCGCGTGCGAGGCCATCTGGGACGACGTGATGAAATTATCTTGAGCGCGCATTGCCATAACGATCTGGGCCTGGCAGTGGCGAATTCGCTTGCTGCGGTACGCGCGGGCGCGCGACAAGTGGAATGTACAGTCAATGGCATCGGCGAACGCGCGGGAAACGCGTCGCTCGAAGAACTGGCGGTAGCGCTGGCCGTGCGCCAGAGCTTTTTCGGCGTGCGTACGAATGTTCATCTGGAAGAAATATATTCCGCGAGCCGCATGCTGTCGGAAATCACGGGCGTGTCCGTGCCGCCAAATAAAGCCGTGGTTGGCGCGAATGCATTCGCGCATGAAGCAGGAATTCATCAGGATGGAATTCTGAAAAATCCGCTGACTTATGAAATCATCAGGCCGGAAGCTGTGGGCGTTCCGACGCGGCGACTGGTGCTGGGCAAACATTCGGGACGCAACGCGCTCGGCACGCGTATCGAAGAGCTGGGCTACCATCTCAATGATGCGGAACTCGCGCAGTGCTATCGTGCAGTCATGGGACTAGCTGACGCGGCAAAAGAGGTAACGGATCGCGATCTGTTGACGTTTGCGCACCAGGCGCGTCGCGGACGTTTGGCCCCAAATGTGTCGAAGGAGCCGGACACAATGGCCGCCGCGAGCAAAATTCAATGACGGGCATTCGCAAAACGATTGCAGTTCTTCCGGGCGACGGGATTGGCCCAGAAGTGATTCGCGCGGCAGTTTCCGTCGCGGAGGAATGCGCGCGTGGTTTCAGCCATCGCCTCGAGTTTGTCGAATTGCCGTTCGGCGGCGCGGCAATCGATCAGTGCGGCCGGCCGCTCCCCCAGGAAACGATGGAAGGTTGTCGAAAAGCGGACGCTGTCCTTTTGGGCGCAGTCGGCGGCGCGAAATGGGATAGCCAGCCGCTCGACAGGCGTCCCGAAGCCGGCCTGCTTGGACTTCGCAAAGAACTTGGCCTCTACATTAACGTGCGACCTGTACGATTGTTCGAGCCGCTGCGTGGAATTTCTCCCCTGCGGATGGACCAAAACGCGACGATCGACATGGAAATTGTGCGCGAGCTCGCGGGAGGAATTTATTTTGGACCGCGTAAGAGCAGCGGCTCGAATGGCGACGAAGTCGCGTCGGATACGGAGATTTATTCCTCGAAGGAAATCGAGCGCGTGGCGCTTTACGCGTTTCGTCGTGCAGTCGCGCGTCGAGGGCAATTGGCGAGCATCGACAAAGCGAACGTATTGCTGAGTTCCGGCCTCTGGCGCAAGACCGTGCAGCGACTCGCACTGGGTTTCCCCGAAGTGAAGCTGGAATCACTTTACGTGGACAATGCGGCGCTGCAAATTGTTCTTCGTCCGGCTCAATTCGACGTGATTCTAACGTCGAATATGTTCGGCGACATTCTGAGTGACGAAGCCGCGGCGCTGGTGGGCTCGATTGGCCTGATTCCGTCGATGAGCCTGGGCAACGGCACCGCGCTCTACGAACCGATCCATGGTTCCGCGCCGCAGCTTGCTGGAAAAGATTCCGCGAATCCCATCGGCACGATTCTGTGCGCGGCGATGATGCTTCGCGAATCGTTTGGCCTGCCCGCGGAAGCAGTGGCTATCGAAAAGGCTGTCGCGCACGCGCTTTCGCGAGGGTTCCGCACTCCGGATATTGCCAGGCGAGGCGCCCAAACGGTCGGATGCGCGGAAATGGCCGCGCGCATTCGCGGAACGGTCGCTGAATCCATGGCGGAAACGGAGCGGTACGGTTGGGGCGTATAGAGAGACGCTAGGATTTCCTCAAGACCAGGCAGCTTGCGATCATGTCGTGAAGCGCCTGTTTTTTCGCCGTGAAGCCCGCCATGATGTACCCGATGCAAAACGGAATTAAACCGGTGATGATTTTCGCGAAGAACCGGGCCGTGGCTCGCGCAAAGGAAACAGGCCGGTACTGCATGTCGGTGACGATCAGTCCCATCGCCATTTTCCCCAGCGTTCCCTGCGAAGGCGAGCTCTCCATCCAGGCATAGTAAAGCCATGTGATTACCGTGGTAATCGCAATGAGCGTGAGTATGGCGACAACGAGTGCGCCGTGAAGAAACATGTCTGGGGTGGGATTCTCTGGCAGGTTTCGCAGCATCGCGGCAACGCCGCTGGCAAAGATCACCACGACGATCAATATCACATAGACGATGCAGAGGATCACGGAATCGATCAGGTAGGCCACGAATCGAAGCCAGAAACCGGCGTAGAAAAGCTGAGGCGCGTAGGCGGTCCCCGTCCTGGATGGTGGCGCCGCTGGGTAACCCGGGGAGGATGCAGAAGGAGCCGCTACGACGAGCGGCCTGCCGCATTGTGTGCAGAACGTCGCATCTTCAACATTTGCTGTTCCGCAATTCGAGCAGAACATTTCGCCACCTCGACGGTGCGCCGCTAAATCTTTCGAATCACCAAACAGCCGGCCATCATATCGTGCAGGGCCTGTTTTCGCGCGGTAAGCCCCGCCATGATGAAGCCGATGCACAAAATGAAGGCTGAGACAATCTTGCCGAAGTAGCGCCCAGTTGCTCGCCCAAACGATACGCGGCGGCCGTCCACGTCCGTAACTTCCAGGCCAAGGGCCTTTTTCCCGAGCGTCGCCTGCCAGGCGGAGCTTTCGAGCAGCGAGTAGTAGAGCCAGTTGAATACGATGGCGAGAACAATCAGCTTGTAAACAACGCTAAGAAGTCCCAATAACTCGGCTGGAGTTTGCGGCTGGTGATTCATCATTATGTCTCGCAGTCCGCTTGCCGCCATCACGGGAACAGAAATGAAGCTGAAAGAAACTCCAAGCAGAACGCGGTCAATGATCCACGCGACAAAGCGCAGCCAGAATCCCGCATAGGCGGTACTTGGCGCGACCATCGCGTAGGGCGGGTAGGAAGGCGCGGGCGTTGCTGGAGCCATGCGAGTCGGAGGAATTGCTTCCGGCGAGGGTGGTACGAACTCGCCTCCTGGCGCGAGAGGAATGCCGCGAGGCCCCGCAGACTCGTTGCCGGTGGTCTGTCCGCAGGAAGGACAGAACGCGGCCGTGTCCGCCACTTGCGTGCCGCATTTCGAGCAAAACATATAGCCTCCCCAATTGGCCGGTTAGAAGCGAATTTCGGGCATCGTACGTTTAGTGTGGCGCAAGGTCAACTGTGAAGAATAATTGTGACGACGGATTGTTGGTTCAGATGACGAACTAGCGACGGGGACGAACCAATTGCTCAAGTTCCGCCTGAATCGATTCCGGAGACGCAGAAGCGCCAGCTTTTCCGTTCATGCCGAACATGCGCATCGTTATTTTATCCATGCGGCGATCCGACAGCAGCCAACGCATAGCGATGGCGATTTGCGCCTCGCGCGTCACCGGGTAGCGGGCGCGGGGATTCGTGGCGCGTGCGGCGCGCAAAATCACCTGCGCACAATCCTCGGGTGTATATCGCGGTTTCGCTGTGATTTTTTTCCACGCCTGCAAAAAACCCAAATAGGTCCGCGCGTAAGGGCTCGACGACGCGTTGCGCATGTACTGCGAAGACAGCTCAGTGCTCGTTTGGCCCATGTTTGTGGGGATAAAACCGGGCTCAATCAACACGACGTGAATGCCGAATGGCGCGACTTCCAAGCGCATCGCGTCCGAAACGGCTTCAAGGGCGTGCTTGCTGCCGCTGTACGGACCAAACAGCGGGTTCGTAACGCGACCGGCGACGGAGCTCATATTGATGATGCGGCCGCGCCGCCGCTCGCGCATCGAGGGAAGGACATGCTGCGCTACACGCACAGCGGCAAAAACATTTGTCTCAAATTGCTTTCGCAAATCGTCGAGTGAGATTTCTTCCATGGTCGCAACGATGCCGATGCCCGCGTTGTTGACGAGCACGTCTATCGGCCCGGCCCGGCGCTGGATCTCAGCTACGGCTCGTGCAGCAGAATCGTCACTGGTCACGTCGAGGTCGATGGTTTCGAGCGAAAGACTCTTCTCTTCAGCAAGTTGCTCGAGTGCAGCGCGCTTTTGTGCGTTTCGGCCTGCTGCGAAGACGCGCCAGCCTTCAGAGGCGAAAAGAATTGCCGCTGCTCGCCCAAGGCCGTCGGTGCCTCCGGTGATCAGGACAGTATCGGGTTTGCCGTTTGCTGGGGAGTCCACGGAATCGTCTCCTGGAGGCTTATTGCAAGCGGGCCGCTCGCTTTGTTCAAAGCGTGCACCGTCGCGCCGAGTCGTGCGTCGAGTCTCACGGGCGTCATCTCCAACTGATTTCGAAGGGCTGGGGGCTGGTGACGCGCCTTGAGATACAGCACGAGAGCGATGATCACGATGACGAGGGCGGCCACAATAGCAAGCTTTAGTATCTTGGACGAGGGTACATTTTCCTCGTAACCGTTACCCTTTTTCTGCTTCTCGTTCTGATCATCAACTTCAGCCATCTTTACTCCGCAATTCGCGTGCCTGCGATTCCTTTAAACGCTTAGGGCATTTTCAGCGCGACGCCACGGTGCATTAGGCCGCAATGCTAGGCCTGCTGAAGTATCAAGTCAATCAGGTAAGGTGTCTTGGGAATTGACTCCTAAGCAAGATTGCTGTGAGCTGGGAATGCAATGTTCCTGAATGCGAAAAAGAGAGGATGCCATGATCAAAAAAGTGAAGGGTGGCTATAAAGTGATTTCCGAGAAGGGGAAAAATCTGGGTGGGCCCTATAAATCGAAAGCGGACGCCGAAAAGCGGCTTCGTCAAGTCGAATTCTTCAAACATCGGAAGGGCTAAACGCTTCATTCGGGGCGGCGAAAAACGACAAATCGGTCAAGGGCCTCATTTCTCCGAGCCGTATTTACCGGCGCGCAGCGTGAGTGTCCGCGCAACGTCTTCGATCACCGCGCTTGGCGCCCGGTCGAAAATTGTCGCCAGCGCCGTATACAGCTCGTCCTGAAGTTCCTCGGAGACCCGGCGGGAATATTTTCTCGCCCGCGTACCCCCTAGAAGGGCCTGGACAGATCCCGCTTTTTTATACTCGTTCCAGGCCCAGTTCCAAATTAGTTCTAACAGGTCGGTTCGATGCCGGCGCGTCTCTTTTTGGACCGCGTCTTCTATCTCCTGTAGTTGCTGCAATGGTATGCGGAAGCTTACCGGCACGTTCAGGTCCCGGTGCGCTTTGGACTTCAGCATAGCGCTATGGTGCCTTTCGGAATTTCCCTTGACAAGCCATAAATCCAACTCTAACGTATGTCTTGTATGCATACGAGTGATACAAGCGATGCACGGTTGGCTACGGTTACAGCGGCGCACGGAAGCGCCTGCACATGACGAACCTGGGCGAAGATGTGCCTTTCGGGCAGATATTAGAAAGTGCCTCGCGAAAAGCTAAGTCCACGCCGCGGTCAGGCATTGGGCAACGGCGCGAAGCGAAGCGGCGTGATCCCGGTGCATCAGCGCAACCCGACTCGCCAGCAGCCAATTTTGTGGCTCGCTGCGAACCGCAGAATCCTAAGGCGCCTTTTACCTCGGCGGGTCTGTCCCTGTATATAGGCCAGCTAATTTTACGAGGCGCTCGAGAAGAACTGTGGGAGTCGGTCATAATCCGCTGTGACGAGCAAACTGACGGTACGCTTACAGTTCGTGTGGTCGTTTCGAATCCCGATTGGGAAAATCGCGTGCAAATCGCCTACAT
>DATEHB010000013.1:0-2142 GCA_035279805.1 Candidatus Acidiferrales bacterium | reverse complement strand
GCCTCGGTCCACGCCAGCGCCGCGCGCTCGCGCTCGGAATAAAAGGGCGACTCCTCCCATGCATTCAGACCGTAGAGCCGCTGCTCGGTTTCTCCGGCTGCCCGCGCGTCTTTCGAGTGCATGTCGAGACAATAAGCGCATCCATTGATCTGCGACGAACGCATTCTGACGAGCTCGAGCAACGGTTGCTCCAGCCCCGACTGCCGCACATACGTTTCCAGCCCAAACATCGCCTGATACGCTTTTGGATCCACTTTCGTGACGTCGATTCTCGGTTCCATAATTTCCCTCCCTACTTTTATGGATGCTCTTGGCGCAGAGAACGGCCCATGATTTTTTACATTCGCACTACAACGCCTACAAGCTATCTCATAAATTACTTAGGCCGGGTGCCGTACCGACCTCAGGGGTTAAAACCCCTACGATTTTGGGTTTTTCGGCACGGCTGAAGCCGTGCCCTGACAAAAGGCCATTTATGAGATGGCTAGATGGCTTCTAGCTGGTTGATGGGGAGCAAGAACTTACGCGAGCCGGATTCTATTTCCGCGAATTCGAATCCGAAACGTCCTGCGCGAAACAGACGCAGTAACCGTTGCAGTCCTCGATTTCGAATTCCCGCTGATCGTAGAATGCGTTCTCCGGACCGCGAAGGATCTTCACGCCCTTCGACTTGAATTCATCGCAGAGAGCATCGACGTTGGTGACATTCACGTAGGCGTCCCAGGCGATTTCGGGATGCACTTTGTGGTTGGGCTTCGCAAGACCCGGGCCTGGGCAGCTCAGGAAGAATTCCACGTCGTCACGCAAGACCATCACGAAGCAGGGCGGCTCACCCCAGTAGCGCTCGAAAGTGAATCCCAGTTTGTCGCGATAGAACTCAGCCGACTCAACTATATTATTTACGATGAAGTGTGGGTGCGCGCAGAAAAGCCTGCTTGTTTTCGCTTGACCGGACATGATGCCCTCCAGTGAGCAAACTAAAGTATGCGAACCGGCGGCGAAACGCTATTCTTCGTCGACGCCCTTGGCGCTGGCGAGTTTCGCAATCACGCTCAAATCTTCGAGCGTCGTCGTGTCGCCCGAGACGGCGCCTTTTTCCGCGACTTCGCGCAGCAGACGCCGCATGATTTTGCCGCTGCGCGTTTTAGGCAGACCGTCGGCGAAGCGCACTTCGCTCGGCCTTGCAATCGTGCCGATCGTCGTTGCCACGTGCTCGCTCAACGCGGCGCGCAACTCGCGCGTTGCTTGATTCCCCGCGCGCAGCGTTACAAAACACACGATTGCCTCACCTTTGATTTCATCCGGGCGCGCCACTACCGCCGCCTCCGCCACCGACGGATGGCTCACGAGCGCGCTCTCAATTTCCATCGAACTCAATCTGTGTCCCGCGACTTTAATCACATCGTCCACGCGCCCGAGGACCCACGTGTATCCGTCTTTATCAAATTGCGCCGCGTCTCCGGTGAAATAAACGCCGGGAATGCGGGTCCAGTAATCGCGCTTGAATCGTTCGTCGTCTCCATAAATTGTGCGCAACATGGAAGGCCACGGCTTCTCGATCACCAAGTAACCTGTCTCGCCCGGCTTCACCGGCTCGCCTTTCATCGTAACCACGCGGGAGATCACTCCCGGCATTGGCAGAGTCGCCGAGCCGGGTTTTGTCGGAGTTGCGCCGGGCAGCGGTGAAATCATGATCGCACCGGTCTCTGTTTGCCACCAAGTATCGACAATGGGACAGCGATTGCGGCCAATCACGTCGAAATACCATTTCCACGCTGCGGGATTGATCGGCTCGCCGACTGTTCCCAACAATCGCAAACTCGACAAGTCCCGTTTCGTGATCCAATCGTTTCCCCACGCCATGAAGGCCCGCACAGCCGTCGCCGAGCTGTAAAAAATCGACACTTTGTAGCGCTCAATGATTTCCCAGAAGCGGTCGCGCTTCGGAAAATCCGGCGCGCCTTCGTACATCACGCAAGTTGCGCCATTCGCCAGCGGCCCGTAAACCAAATAGCTGTGTCCCGTCACCCAGCCAACGTCTGCCGTGCACCAATACACGTCGTCGTCGCGCAAATCGAAAACCAGTTGCATCGTATACATGCAGCCGAGCAAATATCCCGCCGAAGTGTGAAGCACGCCCTT
>DATEHB010000012.1:0-6082 GCA_035279805.1 Candidatus Acidiferrales bacterium | reverse complement strand
TCCGCCGTTGAGGCTCTCAACCGGCGTCCTGCAGAGGCCACGTTCCACGGCGAACTTATGGTCGCCTCACAAACCGAGCCTGTTGGACCGCTAAACTTGTAGTATCAGCAGTTTGCAGCGATTTCTGGCCTGCAATCATGCTCTGTCCTGCCTGAAAAAATTACCACCATCGTGAAATTTCTAGTCGAATTCATACAGTGAAACCCTGAGAGAGCCTAGCTTAAAGGCTTGATACTAGTACCCTTAAAATTCCTTGGAATTAACGGCAAGCTGCTTGCTTTCAGAGGGGCGGGGGCGGCCGGTACTGCCTTGGGGAATGTGCTTAAACTCTCCTCGCGCGGCTGATTTTGATCGGCAACATTTTGTCCGCCCTCCTAATTTTGCAATTCATTTTTCCGGGTCAAGGGGGCTGCCATTCTGAGAAAGGGGCGCAAGCTTCAACGGTTTTTCAGTGCCAAGTCTGAAGAAAAAACGGAATCCATCCGTTCACAATCACCCGACGTGCTGGTTTTTTCTGAACGTCGTACCGGAGCCTCACGATTCGAGATCGAGCTGAATGGAGATCGGGAAGCGGCCATAGATCGGGCAGCAAGCGTGTTGGCGCTTGGATGCATGGCTCGAGGAGAGCTGCCCAAGGACTACGCCGTGTGGGTTCCGGCTGAGGAAAGCTTGATTGAGCGCGTCAGGACGCGCGCCGAGGAACTCCTGCATCTTGGCCGCAGCTTGTCCTGCTCGATTCCACTTAGCCCTCGCGAAGGTGAAGTGCTCAAGGAACTCCTTCGCAATCGTGTAAACAAAGAGATCGCCGATCGCCTCTGTATCTCGGTTCGCACAGTCAAATTTCATGTGTCTTCTCTGCTCGCCAAGTTCGGCGTGGGAAGCCGGTGGGATTTAATACAAAAAGCCCAGCACATGCTTGGGACTCGGCAGCTACCCGATGACCTGCCCGTTTCACCTGCGCAAAATTCCAGCGAGCCGCCTGCCGCTGCGGAACGGCCTTCGCAAAATGAGTGGAGTGCGCGAAAGCAGGAGCAACGGATAGTGCCATTTCGCGAACGCCGGCTGCGTCCAGCCTGAAAATCAATCGTAGGGACTTGCCTTCTACAGGGCAACTTTCTTGCCTCAGTGTATGACCCACTTCGGTTATTATATCCAACGGAAGTTCTGTGTTCCCCATTCGTGATAGCGGCGTAGCGGATTTCATGCATCGTCACGCCCTAATGCTTCCGATCATTCGATTGAGAGAATTAAGAATCGAAAAAACGGGGAAATGAGGAGAACCAGCATTGATTCCAAGGTACACGCGGCCGGAAATGGACCGGATCTGGAGCGAAGAGAACAGGTTTCAGAAGTGGCTCGAAGTTGAACTGGCCGCGGCTGACACACTCGCCGATACGGGAGTGGTCCCACGCGAAGCGGCGGCGCGTCTGCGCGAACGCTCGCGAATTGATGTAGCGCGGATTTTGGAGATCGAATCGCGCGTGCGTCATGACGTGATCGCGTTCACCGTCGCCGTCGGCGACAGCGTTGGCGATCCGGAAGCAGCGCGCTGGCTGCATTACGGCCTGACGTCAAACGATGTGGTCGATACTGCGCAAGCCTTGCTCGTTCGCGAAGCTTCCAAGCTGATTGAAACCGGCATCGAGCGCTTCGGCGAGATCCTCGAGCGCCGCGCGTGGGAATTCAAGGACACGCCGCAAATCGGCCGCACGCACGGAGTTCACGCGGAACCGATTACGTTCGGCTTGAAGATTGCCAACTGGTATGACGAAAATCGCCGCGATTTGGCGCGTTTTCGCGATGCCGCAAAAGAAATGGCCGTCGGCAAAATCGCGGGCGCGGTCGGCACGTGTGCGCACCTTGGGCCTGAAATCGAGGAGCAAATTTGCCGGCGCCTCGGCCTGAGCGTCGCGCCCATTTCGTCGCAGGTGATCGAACGCGATCGCCACGCGCATTACCTGACTGCGCTCGCCATCGTTGCCGCTTCGCTTGAGCGCATTGCCCTCGAGATTCGGCATCTCCAGCGCACTGAAGTGCGTGAGGTGGAAGAACCGTTTGGCGGCGGCCAGCGTGGCAGCTCGGCGATGCCGCACAAGCGCAATCCGGTCGGCTGCGAACAGATTTGCGGACTGGCGCGCGTGGTGCGTTCCAATTCTCTCGCCGCGCTCGAAAATGTCGCGCTATGGCACGAGCGCGATATTTCTCACAGCTCCGTCGAGCGCGTGATTCTGCCCGATTCCACCGTCCTGGTGGATTACATGTTGCACCGCATGTCAGAAATCGTCGACAAAATGAAAGTTTTCCCGCAGCGCATGCAGCGAAATCTGGATTCGACCCAAGGACTCATTTTTTCGGGCCAGCTACTTCAGGATCTGGTCGAGAGCGGAGCACCGCGAGAGGACGCTTACAAGTGGGTCCAAGCCCACGCCATGGCTGCCTGGGAATCGGAATCGAGTTTCCGCGACCGCGTCGCCGCTGATCCCGGCATCGCCAAATTCCTCGACGCTCGTGCCCTCGAACGTACCTTCGACCTCCACCGCCAGCTCAAATCCGTCGACGCCCTCTTCTCCCGCATCTTCGCTGCCACGTCGGCTCGCAAATCCTCCGCCGCCCTGCGGTAAAATTTCCTGAAAAATAAACGCAGAATGTTGTTCGATCAAAGGGCCGCACCTGTCCTTTTGCACGTTTCCCATCTCGCCACAAAGACCCAATTTTGTTCTGTTTCTACAGGCAAGCCTGGGCCGGGGAAAGGCAGGGAAAAAAGGGGTATGGCCGAGGAATGAAGAGTGGGGTTGACATCTTACCCGAACCGGGAGTAGGCTGGGGTTAAATGTCGACCCAAAGAGGCGCTGTTTGAAGTGGCCCATTCAGCAGGAAGAAAAACGGGGACGAAGGACGATAGAAGTTGAGGGGACGGAACCATAGAAACGAGGGAAACGGATGGATACGAAAGAAAGATTGGAACTGTTGCAAGGAACGCTGGACCTGTTGATTTTGCGGACGCTGATCTTTGGCTCGCAGCACGGACAAGGGATCGCGAGGGCGATTCAGCAAACTTCCGACGAAGAACTCCTCGTTGAACATGGAGCCCTCTACCCCGCGCTCCAGCGCCTCGAGGAACGCGGCTGGATTTCCGCGAAGTGGGGAACTTCCGCAAATAATCGAAAGGCTCGGTTTTATTCATTGACGTCGGCCGGCCGCAAGCAACTCGCGACGGAAACCACCAAGTGGAACCGGCTGACGGCGGCGATCGGACGCATTCTGGAGTCTGAGGAGGTGTAGCCATGTCGGTCAGATTTCCTGGCGGAGTTTTCCGGCGAAAGCGGAAAGCGAGCGATTTCACGGCCGAAATCCAAGCGCACATCCAGGCGGAAATCGAACGCCTCCGCGAGCAGGGCCTTAGCGACGAAGAAGCGCACAACGCCGCGTATCGGACTTTCGGCAACGTCACCAAAGCTCAAGAACGCTTCTATGAATCCCGCCACTGGCTCTTCTTCGACAATCTCTGGCGCGACATCCGCTATTCGCTGCACCTGCTGCGCAAATCGCCGAGCTTCACCCTTGCTGCCATTCTCACGCTCGCCATGGCCATCGGCGCCAACGCTGTCGTTTTCAGTGTGATGAATGCACTGGTCTTGAACCCACTGCATGTCCCACATGCGAATAGCCTCTATGCCATCCAGCATGGAAGCGAAGCGTCCTGCCTCCAATCGTATCCGGATTACCTCGATTTGCGGGATCGCAACAGGAGTTTCGAGGGCTTGGTTGCTTTCAACGGCGCACAGGCCGCCTTGGACACCGGGAACAACGCAACGCAAGTTTGGCTTTGGGAGGTAAGCGGCAATTATTTCGATGTGCTGGGCCTTCATCCGTACCTTGGTCGGCTCATTCAACCGTCCGATGAGCATGGCCCAAACAGCGCTCCGTATATTGTGCTCAGCTACTCTTTTTGGCACAGTCATTTTCAGGATGACCGTACTGTGGTGGGCCGCGTGGTTCAATTGAACAAGCGCCCTTTCACCATCATCGGCGTTGCCCCGCCTGGCTTCCACGGTACGTTAGCGTTTTTCGATGCCAGCCTCTTTGCGCCCATCGTTGACGCCTCTCAACTCGACGCGACAAACGACCTCAACACCCGCTCTCGCCGCTGGGTTTTCCAGACGCTCGGACATCTGAAACCAGGAGTCACCAAGGCCCAGGCTGTTGCCGACCTGAATTCGATTGGCTCTTGGCTCGAAAAGACCTATCCCAAAGATGACGACAAGCGGACCTCGACTCTGGCGCGTCCCGCACTGTACGGGGATTATCTCGGTGATCCGATTCGTGCGTTCATGACCGCGCTGATGCTGCTCTCTGGGCTGATCCTGCTGGCGGCCTGTGCAAACTTGGGCAGTCTCTTTGCCGCTCGCGCTGCGGATCGTTCCCGCGAAGTCGCTCTTCGTCTCGCCCTGCCAGCCGCGTGCGCATTCTGCGCCAGCTTTTTACCGAGGCAATATTGCTTTCCCTGATGGGCGGCGCCGTGGGCCTGTGGGGAAGCATTATGCTGCTCCACAGTCTCAGCAATTGGCAGCCATTTTCCCGCTACCCCATTAGTTTGCCGGTGAATCCTGACGCAAACGTTTACGGCATGGCCCTGCTGTTGACTTTGGCCAGCGGGTTCCTTTTCGGGGCTGTACCTGTGAGACAAGTGCTTCGCACAGATCCGTATAGCATCGTCAAAGCTGGCTCCCTGGCCAAAGCGGGCCACCGGCTCACCGTGCGCGAGGCCTTGATCGGTGTGCAAATCGCTATTTGTGCTGTGCTCGTTACTTCTTCGTTTGTTGCCGTCCGCGGGCTCATGCGTTCGCTTCACAGCAATTTCGGCTTTGAGCCTCAAAACACAGTAGTGGCCGATACCGATATGGCCATGGCGGGCTATAAGGGCCATGCTGTGCCGGAAATGCAGCGCCGCATTATCGACACCCTGAAAAACATTCCCGGCGTTGATTCTGTGGGAATGATTAACGCCATGCCCTTAATGTCCGGCAGCTTCAGTGGGGCTTCTGCCTTCAATGACCAGGCAACGGATCTCAGGCCGACCAAAGCCGCTGCTCCCGATTCCTTCATGTTCAGCATATCCCCCGGATATTTTCATGCAGCGGGCACGACTTTCTTAATGGGCAGAGACGTCACTTGGAGCGACGATGAAAAATCTCCGCGTGTGGCCGTCGTCAACCGGTTTTTTGCGCGCCAAGTTTTTGGCTCGGAAACACAAGCATTGGGGCGCTACTTCAAGTTGCTTCGCATGGGGCACGTCACACGCATTCAGGCCGTAGGCGTGGTGGAGGACGGAAAATATCAGACCCTCGGGGAAAATCCCCAGCCGGCAGTCTTTCTTTCAATTCTGCAGATGCCGTCAACTCAGGCGTACTGGATCATGCGTTCGAGCCGCGATCCGGCACTCCTCGTGCCAGAAATCAGAAATACGGCGCGCCGCCTCGATCCAGGCCTGCCTCTTTACATCGAAACGTCTAACCATGAACTGGACACCACCTTGTTTCCCGCGCGTATGGCAGTCATGGCCCTCGGAATCTTGGGTGCTATGGGCGCGCTGCTTTCGCTCACTGGAGTTTTTGGAATGGCTGCGTATGCAGTCAGCAAGCGCAAGCGCGAACTGGGAATTCGCATCGCCCTCGGCGCGCAGCCCAAGGAAGTGTTGCGAGCTGCTCTGGGCCGCGCCGTAAAGCTGCTGGCCTTCGGCTCTGCGGTCGGCCTGGTCCTCGGAATCCTTGCATCTCGCGTGCTCGCTTTCATCGTGTATCAGGCCACTCCGCGCGACCCGCTGGTGCTGGCGGGCGTTGTACTGGCGATGGCACTCGTTGGCCTGCTGGCTACGTGGATTCCCGCGCAACGCGCGCTGTCGATCGATCCTGCGACTCTGCTGCGCGAGGAGTGAAGATAATGCGGCAGACGCGCTGGATGTAGCCTTCGGGGATTCGTCTTTGCTCCGGAACCTACACGTTTCTATTGCCAATCCGGTTATGGGTCCGCGCACGCCATGGCCGCATGGGAATCAGAGTCGAGTTTCCGCGACCGCGTCGCC
>DATEHB010000011.1:0-16578 GCA_035279805.1 Candidatus Acidiferrales bacterium | reverse complement strand
CACCGCCGTGACCATTGACTATGGCATTGCAGTTCATCCGCAAGATGGGGACACGAAAGAAATTCTTATTCGCCTGGCTGATGAACGGCTTTACCAACTCAAGAATGCCCAGCGTGCGCACGCGCGCGCCGTGGATCGGCTCACAGCGGCACCTTCGATTCAGACGGAGCCCGCCGCGCAAACACACGTTACGTCTGCATCACCTGTCAAAGCAGGCCCACCGGTTGGGCCGTTTTCAACTCCTCGCGAAACTCCTCAGCCCCCCGAGCGTCCCGAGCGCCGTAAATGGGAGCGTGTGTCATTGGCGGGAACTCGTGCCTATGCGGTCGTCTCCGGAAATGAAAAGAAAAACGCAACTGTTATGGATCTATGCACGGGCGGCTTGTCGCTTGTCATCGACAACGTGGAAGATTTGACTTCTCCGTTCTTCGCTGTCCTTCACGTTCCCATCCTGCCGCCGCTTCGCGTCAATCTTCGCAAAATCTACACGCATAAAATCGAGAACGGCCGCAGCCGCATTGGTTGCGCCTTCGTCTCTTGATTCTCCGGATACAAACCTGCTTTGATCCATTTGAAAAAATCGCTTAATCGTATTTTTCAAAACGGATTTGTTTGCGGTCGAGGCCGAATTCTTCCTTCAAGATGAACCGCACTTCGTCGACCATCGCTTTCAATCCACAGATATACGCCTTGAAATCGCTGCGCCCGGCAAAAATCCTTCGCAAATGCTCTTGAACGTAACCGGTCTCGCCGCGCCAATCAGAGGGAGCGCGGCTGAGCGTGGGAACGAAATGAAATCGCGGATTTGCCATCACCCAAGCCTCAAATTCCTGGCGGTACAGGATCGTCTCCGGATGCCGCACACCAAACAACAACCACAGATCGCGCGACAGCGGCTTGCCGGTTGTGAATATTTCCGCCAGCATCCCGCGAATCGGCGCAATTCCCGTGCCCGTCGCGATGAACACCAAATCCTGCTCGACAGGTTGCGAAACGACGAACGAGCCGTGCGGTCCTTTCATGTCCACGATTGCGTTTGTTCCCAGATCGCACAAATAATTCGACACATAGCCGCCTTCCACGCGATTCAGGCACAAATCGAAACGTGAATCACCCCGCGGTGCGGAAGCAATCGAGTAAGGCCGCGCTTCTTGCTCGCCGTTACGCGGGATTTCAAGAGAAACGAATTGCCCCGCATAAAATTCGAATGCGCCGCCCTCCACCGCTTCCCACTCAAAATGTTTCGTCGACGGTGTCAGCGAAACGACGCGCCGGAGCACAGCGCGAAAATTACGTGGCGGAATGAATGGTCGTGTCGGCATGGGCGAGTCGAAAATTACCGCTGTTCGAATTTCCATCATATCGCAACTCATCTCGGAACGCTCCGCGGGGAAAGGCCATCACGAATACACGAACACCAAGGGATTGAATGGCGTTTGGTACCGGTCAATACGATAGTGGCTCGCTTTGAGAAAACGTGTCGCTGCGGTAATACTCGCTCGTTGACGAATCTACGCTGTGCCCCGTATAATCGGGGATTCGCACATGCCTTAGGAGGTTGTCTGTATGTACGCCGTGATTCGCAGTGGAGGTAAGCAGTACCGCGTCGCCCCGGGTGAGACGATCCGCGTCGAGAAGCTCGCGGGCAAGGTCGGCGGCAAGATCACTTTCGACGAAGTGCTCGCCATCCACAACGACGAAAAAAAACTCGTTCACGGTTCCCACACCTCGAAAGCCAAAGTCACTGGAAAAATCGTCGAGCAGGGCCGCGGTGCAAAGCATCTGGTGATGAAATACAAAACGGGCGGCCAGTACAAAATTACGCGCGGACACAGGCAGGCATACACCGCCGTCGAAGTCAGCGACATCAAGATCGAATAGGGGTTTCGAGCATGGCGCACAAAAAAGGTGGCGGTTCATCGGTTAACGGGCGCGACTCCCACGGTCAGCGACTCGGCATCAAGCGCTTCGCGGGCCAGCTTGTTACCGGCGGCAGCATCCTCGTGCGCCAGCGCGGCACACCGTTCAAGCCCGGCAGAAACGTCAGCCGCGGCAAAGACGACACCCTCTTCGCGCGCATCACCGGTATCGTCCTCTTTGAAGACAAAGGCGGAAAGGGCCGCTTCATCAGCGTCCTCCCTGCGGAAGAAGTGGAAGCTACCTCTCCCGAAAAAGTTCCGACCGAGGCCTAGGTTCACCGGAATCGCTCGATTTTTTTCTGTAGCAGTGCTCAGGTCCTGTTCCCTTTGTCTTTCCGCTGGGCGGTGGCGTATCCTTTCCCTGACAACTCAATAACCAAAGGCGTACCCGTGTTTGTTGACGAAGCGAAAATCTACGTGAAGGCTGGCGACGGCGGCAATGGCTGTGTCGCCTTCCGCCGCGAAAAATACGTTCCGCGTGGCGGCCCTGCCGGAGGCGACGGCGGCAATGGCGGCGGCGTCATCATAGAGGCCACGGAAAACGACAACACGCTTCTGCGCTATCGCTACAATCGTGAATTCAAAGCCGGACGCGGTGGCCATGGCGAAGGCTCGAATTGCCACGGCAAGTCCGCCGAAGATTTGCTCCTCCGTGTTCCCGTCGGCACGATTGTTTTCGATGAAGCGAGCGGCGTGCAGCTTTACGACTTCACCGCTTCCGGCCAGCGTTTTCGCGCGGCGCGCGGCGGACGCGGCGGACGCGGAAATTCCCACTTCGTTCGTCCCTGGCATCAGGCCCCTCGCGAACACGATGACGGAGAAGTTGGCGAAGAGCGCCGCTTGCGTCTCGAATTGCGTTTGCTCGCCGATGTCGGGCTTGTCGGATTTCCTAACGCCGGAAAGTCCACCTTCATCTCGCGCATTTCCGCGGCGAAACCGAAAATCGCCGACTACCCGTTTACGACTCTGGAGCCGCATCTCGGCGTCGTCTCCGCCGATCCTGATGCGACGCCGGGGTCCGGGCGCACTTTCGTCGTTGCCGATTTGCCCGGCCTGATCGAAGGCGCTCACGAAGGCGCAGGGCTCGGCATTCGCTTCCTCCGCCACATCGAACGCACTCGCCTGATCGCTCATCTGGTGGACACCAGCGACGCAACAGACCGCGATCCAGTACGCGATTTCGAAATCATCCAGGGCGAATTGCGCGCCTTCAGTGAGACGCTGACGACGAAGCCCGAATTTGTCGTTGCCACTAAGCTGGATGCCACGTCTGATCACAAACGCCTCGACCGTCTCAGCGAATTCGCGGCTCAGAAAGGCCTGCCTTTCTTCGCGATTTCTTCCGCCACTGGCGAAGGTGTCCAGGCTCTGGTACGCGCTATGGCCGATGAGCTCGATCGCTTGCCTAAGTCTGAACAACCCCATGCTGACGATCGCCCCGTCGTCGAGCTCGGCGCTCCGCTTGTCGAATCCGCGTCCGCGCGCGTATCCGGAGCAGTCTCGCCGCATCCGGAGAAGCATTGAAAACGGCCGCGCCGAAAAAGTCGCGGGCCTCGCGTTCGATTGCCATCTTCGGAGGGACGTTTGACCCGATTCATTCCGGCCACTTGGCCGTCGCCAACGCCGCGGCCCGGCGTTTTCACCTCGAGGCAATTTATTTCGTGCCTTCGTCGCGCCCGCCCCACAAAAAGCGCGAAGAACTCGCCGCATTCTCCCATCGCTACGCCATGGTCGCCCTCGCCGCCGCCGAAGACTCCAAATTTATTCCCTCGCTCGCCGAAGCCCCCGCCGGACTGCGGGACCCATCAAGGGACGCGGAAATTTTCTATTCCATTGACACCGTCCGCCGCTTCCGGCGCGAATATCCTCGTGACCGCATCTATTTCATCATGGGCGCGGATTCGTTTCTCGAAATCACCATCTGGAAAAGTTACGAAGCACTCCTCGACTCCTGCGATTTCATCATCGCCAGCCGCCCGGGCTTCCGCATAGACGAGCTGCGCCAGGTGCTGCCGCCGAAATTGTTTTCACGCAAGCCTGCGCGCGAATCGAGCGCCATCGCCCTGCGCAATTCCGCGGTTCATTTGCTCACGGCCGTTTCGAGCGAAATTTCGTCCACCGAAATCCGCCGGCGTCGCAAACGCGGCGCTTCAATTCATGGCCTTGTGCCCGCGGGCGTGGAAGACTACATTCTTAAGCAGGCCCTGTACCGGTGAACCTGGACTCGTTACCCAACCCGATTCGCTGGGCCGTCGAAGCGGCCCAAGACAAGAAAGCCACTGCCGTGACTGTGCTCTCGCTTACGGGTCTCGGCGCGTTCGTCGAGTATTTCGTAATTTGCTCGGCGGAAAGCGTGCGTCAGATTGACGCCATCGGCGAAGAGGTCGAGGGCCGCCTGCACACCCACGGCGTGCATTTCCCGCGTCGCGAAGGCCGCGCGGGCACCGAATGGCTTCTGCTTGATTACGGCAACTTCATCGTCCACATCTTTACCGAAAAAATGCGCCTTTTTTACGACATCGAGCGTTTGTGGCGCTCCGCAAAACGTTTCGACGTTCCCGAGCCCGGCCAGTCGCAAGCCTCCGGCGCAGCTTCATGATGACCGCGGCGCGGCTGGAATGGATTGCTGCTGATCCCGCTTCCGGCCGCATGCTGGAAATTGCCGGTAAAGTCGCCGCCACATCCACGACTGTCCTTATTACCGGAGAAAGCGGCACGGGAAAAGATCATCTCGCGCGGTGGATTCATGAGCAGAGTCCCCGCCGCGACGCCGCATTCCTCAAAATCGATTGCGCCAGTCTTCCGTCGGAACTTGTCGAATCCGAACTCTTCGGCCACGAGCGCGGCGCGTTCACCGGAGCTGAAGCGCGCAAACCCGGACGCCTCGAACTCGCCCGCGACGGCACAATCGTGCTCGACGAAGTGGCCGCTCTCGCGCCGAGCATTCAATCCAAACTTTTGCGCGTCCTTGAAGAACATAAATTCGAGCGCCTCGGCGGCACGGAAACGCTCGACATGGATTCGCGCCTCATCGCTCTCACCAACGCCGATCTTGAACGCGCCGTGCGCGGCGGCTACTTTCGCGAGGATTTGTTTTTTCGTCTCAACGTGGTCGTGATTCTCGTTCCGCCGCTGCGCGAACGCCCCAAGGATATTCGCCCGCTCGCCGAAAATTTTCTCGCGCGTCTGGCGCCCGTCCACGGACGCACTGACGCCGTGATGGATCCCGCGGCAATCGGTGCGCTCGAGGCTTATTCGTGGCCTGGCAACGTGCGCGAATTGAAAAACGTGATCGAGCACGCGCTGATCTTCGCGAAGACTTCAATGCTGAAACGCGACGATTTTCCCGCCATTCTGAATGCTGGAGATGCTGTTTTGCCCGCCGCCAATCCGCGTTCCCTCGAAGACCTCGAAAAAGAAGCCATCATCGCCACTCTCGACGCCACGCATTACAAAATCGCCCAGGCCGCCGGTATCCTGGGCATCAGCCGTAAGACGCTCCTGGAAAAACGCAAAAAGTACGGCCTCACCTGATAAGGGCACTCGCGTTCCGATGCTAATGAAAATCCGACTCATCATGCTGGGACGCACGCGGCGCGCCGAAATTCGCGCTTTGCTGGACGATTATCTCGTCCGCATCCGCCACTACGCCGAAATCGAAATCGCCGAATTGCGCGAAGCTTCCGATTCCGCTCTGCGCAAACTCAAGCTCGAGCCCTCCGCCACAATCGTCCTGCTCGACGCCGCCGGAAAACAATTTACTTCCGCCGAATTTGCGCGCTGGTTTGGCGACCTGCGCGATCGCGGCGTGCGTGAGCTCGTTTTTCTGTGCGGCGACGCGGCGGGATTCCCGGACTCCCTGCGCCGCGCAGCCGGACAAAAGCTTTCTCTCTCCAGTTTCACCATGCCGCACGAATTTGCCCGTGTCGTTCTCGCCGAACAAATCTACCGCGCGTTTGCCATCCTCGGGGGCCACCCCTACCCGAAATAATTCGAAATAAGCAGATTCCGCGCGCGCATTCTGCGAGAATATCCGCGCGTGGCCATTAAAATTACGCACGACGTAGACGCCCCGACCGCCTCGGTCGAGCTGACGATCACGCAGTCTCTCGACGACTTCGATCTCACCGAAATCGTAGCCCCGATTCCTCGCGACATCGATCCGATTCTCGCCTCGCAAGGTTTCAAAGACCTGCTCGACGAAGCGCGCGCCATCCTTGAACGCGAATTCCTCGGCACTGGCCTCGAAATCGCGCAACTCACTGGAGCAATCTGCCGCGATGGTTCGGTCTATCGTCCTGGAATCTGGCTCGTCGTCCGCGAACCGAACGCCGTCGCCAAAGAAATGTCCCCCGCCGCGCGGTCGCGCATCGCTGCCGCCGCTGAAGCTCTGCGCGCAAGTTTGCATCTTTCCTGACCCCATTATTTGGTCGGTTTTCAATCCTCCGGCTTTTTGTGTGCGTGGATCTCCTTCTGGAGTTCTTCTGCAGCTACGGTATCCAGTGTTTCAAGGACACGAAGGTGCTGAATCGCAGCCTCGAAGTGGCCGAGTTCAAGCTGCAATATACCCAGAGAATAACGCTCAAAGACACTCTTCGGCTCGCGACCAAGAGTGTGATTAAGGCAGACGTAGGCTTCCGGTTGTTGCCCTATCTTGGCAAGTTCGCATCCGAGCTGCGCCCATGCCGCGAGATAGTCGGGATTAAGCCGCAACACTTCGCAGAATTCATACATCGCTCTCCCGGGTTTTCCGAGACCAGAGTATGCGCAGCCGAGAAGGTCGTGTGCGTCCGCATTATCCGGTTGAAGTTCCAAAGATCGCTGAATCGGCGGAACAGCTCGCTCGAATTCTTCAAGCCTGCAATGGCAGTAACCAACATTATAATGAACGCTCGGCTCGTTTGGCTGGAGGATGGCTGCTTCTTGAGCTGCTTCAAGGGCTTCTCGGTAGCGCTTGAGCCGCCCAAATGCAAGAGACAAGCTGACCCATGCCCTTGCGTCCTTTGGCTGGAGAGCAAGGAAACTATGCCAACACTCAACAGCCTTCTCGTCATGTCCGGTCTCAGAAACGGCGATTGCGAGATTGCTCCAGGCTAGGTCGTGGGACGGGTCAATTTCGACGGCCTTTCTGTAGCATTCGATACTATCCTCGCTCTGGTCCAGCTCGTCGTAGGCAACGCCCATATTAAAATAGACGTCTGCGTCGCTACAGTCTAAAGCTACAGCTTTGGTGTAGGCATCGATCGCCTTCTGTGATTCTTTGATTTCTCCGTAGGCCAAACCCAAGTTGAAGTATGTACTCGCGTCGTTCTGATTTAGCTCAATTGAGCATATGTATGCGTCAACTGCGCTCTGAAAATTCTTCTGCTGGGCGTGAGCGACGCCGAGTCCCTGATAGGCTTGAGCGTTCCTTAGCCCAAGTTGAATGGCCCTTCGGTAATGTGCCTCGGCTTCGGGATAGCGCTCGAGACGATTGCAAACCCACGCGAGGTGACTTAGGACTTGCGTATCCTTCGGAAAAAGCTCGCGTGCTTTTTCGCAAGCTTTCAGGGCATCTTGGGCCCGATTTGACTCGACATAGGCGCGAGCAAGTTTGCAGAAGCGGACTACATCAGGTCTGTTCACAATGCCAGACCTATAAGTCTCAGCAGCCCCTTCCCAATCGTTTAGCTTTTCTAATACCGAAGCCAGCGCGTCCCGCCAATAATCAGCGACGCCACGCCTGCGTGGCACGTTCTCGATGCGTATTGCGCGACGTAGCGAATCTGCCGCGTCCCGATACTGGCCGAGCTCGCGCCGTACAAGTCCGAGAAAGCCATGGGCTGCGCCGTATACGGGATTGATCCGGAGCGCGCGCTCCAGCGGCGGTATCGCTTCCCCGTAGCGTCCGCATTCCCACAAACAGCGGGCAAGACTGCAATGTGCATACGCACGCTTGGGTGCCAGTTCAGCGAGACGCCGGTAATACGCCACAGCATCGGCGTAGCGCTTATTTCTGGACAGCTGGCCGCCGCGAAAAAGCAGCCATCTCGTATAAAGTAGTCTTTTCACAATTCCAAGCAAATCATACCGTAGCCCGCAGACGTTTAAGCTCCGGATATAGTCGCATGTCCGCCAATGCTTGACCTTTCCTCACACAGCGGCGAGACTAATGTCCGCTCCAAAACTCTCCTGCGAGGCTCAATGCCGGAAGGAAAAGGGCTGCTGATCGTTTATACCGGCCCAGGCAAAGGCAAGACCACCTGCGCGCTGGGCACGGCGTTTCGCGCGGTCGGCCAGGGATTGCGAGTGCTGATGGTGCAATTCATCAAAGGCTCATGGCATTATGGCGAACTGGATGCCGCCAAAATGCTGGGCGACGATAAATTCGAAATTCGCCCCATGGGCCGCGGCTTCATCAAAGTCGGCGGCACTGACACAGACCCGGAAGACGTTAAGCTTTGCGAGGAGTGCTGGAACTTCGGTCGCGAGCAGATTTACAGCCGCAAGTACGATTTGGTGATTCTTGACGAGATTAATTACGTGATCAGCTACAAAATTCTAGATCCGGAAAAAGTGGCCGATGCGCTGGCGAAGCGTCCCGAAAATGTCCACGTGATTTGTACCGGACGCAATGCGCACCCAAAACTGGTCGAGCTCGCCGATCTGGTGACTGAGATGCGCGAAGTCAAGCATCCCTATACGAAGGGCATCCTCGCGCAGCGCGGCATCGATTACTAATCTGGAAAAAGCTCATGACCTGGTTCAAAAAAGATAACAAGCCCATCGAATCGACGCCCAACGAAGAGCGCCGCGTCAAGACGGAAGGCCTGTGGATTAAGTGCGGCGCCTGCCGCGCCATCATTTGGAAAAAAGACCTGGAAGCAAATTGGGAAGTGTGCCCCAAGTGCGAAAATCATTTTCGTCTCGGCGCGAAACGCCGACTTGAATTGCTCCTCGACGACGGCAAGTGGCTGGAACACGACGCGGAACTCGCCTCCACCGATCCCCTGAAATTCGTCGACACCAAGCCATATTCGCAGCGTTTGCGCGACGCGCAGAACAAGCTCGGCGTCAATGACGCAGTCATTAGCGTCGAAGGCCAATTGAACGGCCGGCCCGTTATTTGCTGCTCGATGGAGTTTGCTTTCGCCGGCGGCTCCATGGGCGCGGTGGTCGGGGAAAAAGTCACTCGCGCGGCCGAGCGCAGCGCGGAGCGTAAACTGCCGCTCATCATCGTCTCGTGTTCCGGAGGCGCACGCATGCAGGAGGGCATGGTCAGCCTGATGCAACTCGCGAAAGTGTCTGCCGCTCTGGGTCGCCTCGACGAAGGCCGCGTCCCTTACATTTCCGTTCTCACCGACCCCACCACCGGCGGCGTCACCGCCAGCTTCGCCATGCTGGGCGATCTGAATATTGCCGAGCCGGGCGCGCTGATCGGTTTTGCAGGCCCGCGAGTCATCGAGCAAACCATCCGCCAGAAACTGCCAGAAGGATTTCAGCGCGCGGAGTTTCTCGTCCAGCATGGTTTCCTTGACGCCATCGTACAGCGCAAAGAATTGAAGCCGTACATTTCGCACGCTCTCGATTTCTTCGTCGGATAAGTTGGCGCAAATGAATTACGAAGACTCCGTCGCCCGCCTCCTATTCCTCGGCAAGGAACTCGCCGCCCCGCAGCAGGCTCGCGTGCAGAAATTCGACCTCGAAAATATCCGCGTGCTTTCCGATCACCTCGGCGCGCCGCATCGCGCCGTTCCCTCGGCGCACATCGCCGGCACCAACGGCAAAGGTTCCACTGCGGCCATGCTCGAATCCATTTTGCGGGCCGCCGGACTCTCCACTGGCCTTTTCACGTCGCCGCACCTCGAACGCATCAACGAACGTATTCAATTCGACGGCAATCCGATTTCAGATGACGCGTTCGCCAGTGAATTCGCGCGGGTCCAGGCGGCCATCGAATCTCTTCTCGCCTCTGGCCAACTCGCCGCCCATCCCACTTATTTCGAATGCGTCACCGCAATGGCATTCAGCGCCTTCGCGCGGCGTCCTGTCGATTTCGCCGTATACGAAGTCGGCATGGGCGGCAGGCTCGACTCCACGAATATTCTCCAGCCCGAGGTTGCTGTGATCACGCAGGTTGATCTGGACCATGAGAATTTTCTCGGACATTCGATCGCGGAAATTGCCGCCGAAAAAGCGGGAATCATCAAGCCGGGCGGCTGGGTGGTCAGTTCGGCGGAGCGTCCCGAGGCTCGCGCCGTCATCGCGCGCCGCGCCGCTGAACTCGATGCCCGCCTCGTCGAATTCGACACCGAGTGGCGCGTCGAAATAACCGGCGCTGCAAACGGGCGTCATCGCGTGACCGCCTCGCCCGCGCATTCCGCAAAATCTCTCACGCTCGATATTCCGCTCCCTGGCCGCTTTCAAATCCGCAACGCGCTCGCGGCAGTCACCGCGGCCCGCCTCCTCGCTGCGCGTGGATTCCCCATCACTGACGCCGCCATAATCAGCGGAATCCAAAATGTAAGATGGCCGGGCCGCCTCGAGCAATTGTCCGCCGCACCGGCAATTTTTCTCGACGGCGCGCACAATCCCGCTGCCGCGCGCGAGCTTGCCTCATTCTGGGAAACGCATCTCGCCGGAAAACGCATCTGGCTGATTTACGGCGCCATGCGCGATAAAGCCGTCGACGAAATTGCGGGCTTCCTCTTTCCCCGAGCCTACCAGGTCTTTCTCACCGAACCGCACCAGTCCCGCTCGATTTCCGCTGCGCTTCTCGCCGAGATGACTTCCCACCTCGCCCGTCGCTTCCAAATCGTGCCCGATCCCGCCATGGCCTTCGATCTCGCTATTTCCACTGCCGCACCCGAAGACGCCGTATTCGTCACCGGCTCGCTCTACCTGATTGGCGAAATGCGCCGCCACTGGCGAGAGCTCCACGAGACTGCAAAGTCTATGTCCGTGGTCCCTACCAAGCTTCGCTGAGCGACTCCATAATTCGCGCTTCGGCATGGCGCATTTCATAGATGCCCCGCGTCGATGCATCCCGGCAGCTTGGGCAGGGTAGCCGTGGTCGCCCCGCTAGGAGACATGAACTGTCATTCCGAGGTATCCCAGATGACAGTAGCGGGACAACTTGCCTGCCGCCCCGCCTCCCCCAACATGCCGGGCGTAGGCCGGCTAATTGCGTGGTTCGCCTCCCAATTTTGGGTGGGAAACCCCTCGCTCGAGGTTAGTTTACAGCCGCCCTGTGGAAATCGTCCCATTCGCGGACGCCGATTCCCATCACTGGACATCACCAGCCGGGCTGTCGAAATAGTCATCTCGGCAAGAAACATCTTTTCAGTCACATGCGTGTATAAATTATGAATATTTGCGGCAACTGAATTGCGACTTGTGCGTCTAATCCTAGTGCAACAAGGAGTTTTCCCATGCAACCGCAAGGGCGTCAGAAGAAGCTCGAAGCTTTCGGACGGGGCCCGGCTCTCCTTTCAGAGACGCTTCGCAAGTGCCCCAAGAAAATGTGGCTCTATCGTCCCGCGTCGGATCGTTGGAGCATCCACGAAATCATCTTGCATCTGGCTGATAGCGAAGCCGAATCGTACGTCCGCTGCCGTCAGTTTATCGCCCAGCCGGGTTCGCCCGCGCTCGTCTACCATGCTTCCTTGTGGGCCAGTTCGCTTGGCTACTTTCACCAGAGCACTCGCGAAGCCCTTGGACTGATCACGCGTCTCCGCAAAATGACCCACCAGATCCTTCGCTACATTCCCGATCCAGTTTGGGCTCACACGGCGCAGCATCCTAAGAAGGGCACAATGACGCTTGATGGGTGGCTCGATGTTCAGCTCGACCACATTTCCCACCACATTGAGCAGATCCAGGAAAACCATGCTGCATGGGCCGCCACACACCGTCAGCGCAAGCCCGCCGTGCGCGTCGTGGCTGGCGCTCGCAGGAAAGAAGTTGCCTTGACGGCTTTTGGCCCGGCGATAGAATTCGCCGATTGATAACCCGGCGAATCTTGGCAGCCGTAAGACTCCGCCGATGTCTTAGCGAAAAAGAGCTTCGTTGTCATTCCAGGGAGCACGGCGGCAAGAATCTGCTTTCGCCTGTGCCCCTTCATGTGCTTTGCCTCTCCCCAATCACCGCACTCACGTTAAAATCTGCCTCGCATGCCAGACGGGAACACTTACGACGTTGCTGGCCCATCCGACGCTCCCGCAATTGTGTTTGTCCATGGCATGCGCGTCACGCGCAAGATGTGGAAGCCGCAGATGGAGCGCCTGGCCGACTCCTATCGTTTAATCGCGATCGATTTGCCGGGACATGGTGCGCTCCGCAACGCGCCTTTTCGCCTCGAGGACGCCGTAACCGTAATCGCTCAAGTCATCCATCGTGAAGCACGCAGCGCTCGGGCTCTCATTGTTGGAATTTCACTGGGTGGCTACGTTGCCATGGAATTTGGCGTGCGCCATCCCGAAAAGACAGCAGGACTCGTCATCGTCAGCGCCACCGTCGAGCCGCGCGGCTGGCATACGGCTCCTTATCACGTCGTTGCCGCGCTGATGGACATATTGCCCGAGCCTGCCCTCAACTGGATCAGCCGCACATTTTTTCAACTCGTATATCCGCCCGAAAAGGCCGAGCCGCTGATCGCGCCGGGTTTTTTCATGCGCGGAGCTTCCCAGGGCCTGCGCGAGGTCTTCGGCAAGCAATTCGTTCCGCGTCTCGCTGCCTATCCCGGGCCCGTTTTGCTCCTCAACGGCGAATTCGATCTCGGTTTTCGAATGCACGAACGCAAATTCCTTGCCGCCGCGCAGCGCGGTCGCCTCGAAATCATCCCCGGCGCCTTCCATATCGTGAATATCGACCAGCCCGACGCCTTCTCCACTGCCATCCGCCGCTTCGCCGAATCAATTCCCTGGTGATTGTGTGCCTAGGTTTCGTTCGGCGGCTCGGCTAAGTTTCTTGTAGCTCCCGTCCCGATGTTTTTTATCGGAACTGACGTGAGGTTTTCGCGCGTTTGTTGCCTGTGCACTCAGACGTCTCCGCCGGTTGCCGCGGGGGTCATCCCGATGGTAGGATGCTCTTTCAATGATCACCGAAAGCCATCCCTGCCCGCGCATTGGCGTCCCGTATCGCACTCGTAACGAAGAAGTTAAGAACATGCGTACGAAGTATGAGAACTACCTGTGCGCCATCGAACAAGCGGGCGGCGCACCCGTCGAGATTTCCCTGGCCTTGCCTTCAAATGAACTAAACGCTCTCGCCGAATCGCTCGACGCAATCGTCCTTCCCGGTAGTCCTGCCGACGTTAATCCCGCGCTTTACGGCGCAGCGCGTCATCCCGAATCCGCCAACGCAGACGCGGACGCTGAGCGCACATATCTCGCACTGCTCGCGCACGCTTTCGCCGAAGGCAAGCCCGCCCTGGCAATTTGCTACGGCGTCCAAATTCTCAACGTCTATCTTGGCGGCAGCCTCATTCAGGATATCCCCAGCGAATTGCGCACGACGATTCAGCATGCCCCGGTCAAAAATATTCCCGGCGAAAACCAACCTGCGCCCGAGCCATTCCACGCCGTGCACTTCGCCCCGGATTCGCGCATCGCGAAAACTTTCGGCGTTCTCGATGCTCAAGTGAACAGCTCGCACCATCAATCCATTCTCGCGCCGGGGCGCAATCTCCGCATCGCCGGCCGCGCGCCCGACGGCATCGTCGAAGCGGTTGAATGGACCGGCGATTCGACTTGGGTCACTGGAGTTCAATGGCATCCGGAACGCATGATCGACGACGCGTTAGCGCAAACGCTTTTTCGAGAATTGATTGCCGCGGCGCGCGGCGCAACGGTTCGCACCTGAAGTTCGCTGCGCTCGATCTTAATATTTATATTTCCAATTCTTTAGGACTGCACAAATTTCACCGGGAGAATTATGATCTCGCTAGCCGGCAAAGCAGCGCTCATCACGGGAGGCTCGCGCGGCATCGGCGCCGCTTCTGTTCGCGCCTTCGCGCAGGCTGGCGCTGACGTGGTATTCAATTACAATCGCAGCCGCGAAGCCGCCGTGCAACTGGAACAGGACGCGAGCAAGCACGGTACTCGCGTTGAATCCTTTAAGGCCGATCTCGGCCGCATGTCCGAAGCGAAAAAGCTTGTCGACTTCGCCCGCGACCGTCTGGGCCGCCTGGACATCCTAGTAGCAAATGCGGGCATCTGGAATGTAGAAGACATTTCAATTGATAAAATGTCGGAACGCGAATGGGACGATATGCTCCGCGTGAATCTAAAAAGCGTCTACTCCATTATTCATTATGCTGTCCCGCATTTCCTTGCCCAGAAGAGCGGCAAAATTATTGCAATCAGCTCCACGGCCGGCCAGCGCGGTGAAGCTTTTCATTCCCATTACGCCGCCTCCAAGGGAGGCATCATCAGTTTCGTCAAGGGACTTGCCACTGAGCTTGGCCGCCACAACATTCTTGTAAATTGCGTCGCGCCTGGCTGGGTCGATACGGAAATGTCGCAACCCGTTTTGAAAACCAAGGCCGGTCATAAATTCGCCACCAGCATGATTCCTCTGGGCCGCGTGGCCACTGCAGACGAAATCGCCGGTCCGATTCTTTTCCTCGCATCTGACCTCGCCGCGTTCATCACTGGAGAAATTCTCAACGTCAATGGAGGCGCGGTTCTGTGCGGCTGATGCAACGCGTTGCCTCGTTTCTGGTAATTTCCGCGGCGATTATTTTCGTCGTCTCTGTGCCTCTGCGCGCGCAGGACGACCAGGTCCTGCTGCCCGAGCAGAGCGCCGCCAAGGCCAAGCAGCTCCTTCAGGAAATGATCCAGACCCTCGGCGGCAGCGCTTATCTCAACGTAAGAGACTCCACCTGCACCGGAATGCTCGGTTCCTTCGGCCACTCAGGAGCGCTCACCGGTTACGATAATTTCTGGGACTTCGTGAAATTTCCGGACAAAGATCGCACCGAGTTTTCGAAGAAGCGCAACCAGATACAGGTGACCAATGGTAAACAGGGGTGGGTGCTCGACCGCGGTGGCGTCAGCGAACAACCTGCCGACCAGCTCGCCGACAATCAGCGCGAGCAGCAAGTCGACCTCGATTACATTCTCCGCTATCGCCTCAACGAGCCCGGCATGATTTTCCGTTATGGCGGCCCGGACATTGTCGACCTGAAAGAAGCCGACTGGGTTGAAATCGACGATCCTCAGGGCCACGAAGTTCGCATCGCCATCGCAAAACTAACGCATCTGCCCATTCGCAAGGAAGTTGCCATGCGCGATCCCGTCTCGCACATGCGCGCCGAGGAAGTCGATTACTATTCGAATTTCCATACCGTTGACGGCATCACTATGTATTTCCAGCAGACGCACATTCGCAACGGGATGAAAGTATTTCAAGTCTTCTATAATGCGGACGGCTGCAAGTTCAATACTGGCCTTCAGGACTCCCTTTTCACCAAGGAATCTCTCGATCAGCGCTGGTCGGAAGTGGATAAGAAGGGAAAAAAGAAGAATAAGGACAACAGCAAAGACACCAAAGACGCTAAAATTAAAGACAATCCCTCCCGCTAGAAACTCACAAAGTTCAGGATTAGAGCGACAGAATAACGGCCGCAAAATATCTCTGCGGTTCGTTCCCTCGCGCTGATTTTCTGCTACACTCCGCGGCAATGTCACAAGCAATGTTACATCCCGGAGGTGTTGCCTATGCTTCGTCGTCGCGAATTTATTCAACGCGCAGCCGTCGCCGCCGCTCTTCTCGGCGTCCCGATCTCCCGCGCTGATCAAGCCTTCGCGCAAACCGTCGTCGAAAATCCGCCGCTGCCCTCGCCGGATTTATTTTCGACTGATCCTGCACGCTACTGGGCCGAGCTGCGCCGCCAATGGCTCCTCCCCTCCGATCGTGTGGATTTGAATTGCGGTTCCGTAGGCTGTACGCCGTTACCAGTCTTGCGCGCCATGATTGACCACATTCTCTCCGCCGAAGAGTTTCGCGAGCCTGCTTATCCCTGGTTCGGCTACGACGAAAACGAGCATCTGCATGCCACGTGCGAAGCCCTCGCTAAATTTGTGAACGTCAAAACTGACGAACTCGCCCTCGTCCGCAACGCCACGGAAGCCAACAATATCATCGCCAACGGCATCGACATGAAGCCCGGCGAGCAAGTCCTTATGACTGATCAGGAGCATCCCGGCGGTTATTGTCCCTGGGACGTGAAGGTCGCGCGCTACGGAGTCAAAATCAACAAAGTCACGCTTCCCAAGCCTCCCGCTTCTAAAGAACAGATTGTCGATCTTTTCGAACGCGCCATCACGCCGCAAACGCGCATGATTTTCTTCAGCCACATCACCACGGCCACGGGTGTTGTTTTGCCCGCCAAGGAGATTTGTGCCGTGGCGCGAAAGCACGGCGCGCTCTCTGCGGTTGACGGCGCACACGCCATCGGTCAAATTCCCCTCGACCTTCACGACATGGGCTGCGATTTTTACGGCTCCAGTCCGCACAAATGGCTTATGGCCCCCAAGGGCACGGGCTTCCTCTACATTCGCGAAGAGCATTTGAAGGATTTGTGGGCGCACACGGCCACGGCCAATTGGAATAATTACGACCTGAAGGCCTATCGCTTCTCCTGGATCGGCACTTCGAATTTATCCGTCATGGTGGG
>DATEHB010000010.1:0-6829 GCA_035279805.1 Candidatus Acidiferrales bacterium | reverse complement strand
GTGGTTGCGTTGTCCCTAGGCCACTGGCCACTGGTCACTGACCACTGATCGCTGAATTGGAGAATGAATGACGATTGAGAGGCTGGAGCCGAAGGCCGACAACCGCTGCTTTGGCTGCGGCGGGGCGAATGCAAGCGGGATGAAGCTTGCGTTTGAGCAGGATCACGAGCGGCGGAGAATCGCGGGGAGATTCCGTCTGGGAGAACAATATCAAGGAGGGGGCGGAATGATGCACGGCGGAATCATTGCGCTGCTGCTCGATGAAGCGATGGGGAAGTTGAACCGGTTTCATGATGTACGGGCCGTGACGGCGGAGCTGTCGGTGGAATATTTGCGGCCGGTGCCCGTCGACGAGGAAATTACGGTGGAGGCGGAGGAAGTATCACGCGACGGCAGGAACTTGACGCATCGCGGAGAGATTCGCAACGGCGCGGGAAAAGTGCTGGCGCGAGGGAAAGGGCGGTTCGTGATTGTCAGCGGCATCAAAGCAGTGGTCAGTGGACAGGGAAAGGCAAGTGGTCAGGGGTTTCAGTGGCCAGTGAAAAGTGAAAAGCAAAAAGCAAAAAAGTGAAAAGCAAAGGCCAGTGGACGGTGGCCACTGAAAGACGAAGCGATCTAACGAATTGGGACACCAGGTCAGGAGTTCGGATGACAGTGACGAACGAGCAAAAAGCGCTGGATGAAATTGCAGCTGTGTTTAGGGATGACGAGAAGGCAGCGGCAACAGCACAGCGAATCGCGCAGATTATTCGCGTCGCCGGCGGGTACGGCTGCGTGAGCATTTATGGCGTGACACAAACAGAAATCGTGGCGCTCGGCTGGACAGGGACGGAAGAGCCCGCACACATGAGATTTCCGGTGACGCGCGGGCTTACAGGCGTGGTCGTGAAAGAGCGCACGCCGCTCGTGCTGGGAGATGTTCGAAAGGATCCGCGTTACCTCGTGGCGTTTACGCAAACGCGTTCGGAGATGATTGTACCGGTAATCGGAGCGGGCGGAATGATTGTGGGTACGATTAACATCGACAGCGAAAGAGAGAATGCTTTCAGCGATCAAGATCTGCGATTCGTCGAGCAATGCGCCAAAAAAATGACGCCGCTATTCACCATGCCCGGAATGGCATAGAGGAATCGAGGAAGGACCAGCGCTGGGCAGCGCTCTGGAGGATTGGAAGGGCATGCGGTACGAACAGCGTGCCGAATTCATCTTAAGAAAGAAGGGGAACAGTGATGGAAAACGGAAACGAGAAGAAAGGGCAGCAGAATCTGTGGAGAGTGAAGGTTGGACTGGCGGAGATGCTGAAGGGCGGCGTCATCATGGACGTGACCACGGCGGAGCAGGCGAAGATCGCCGAAGACGCCGGGGCGTGCGCGGTGATGGCGCTCGAACGCGTGCCCTCGGACATTCGCAAAGACGGAGGCGTGGCGCGCATGGCTTCGCCGCGAATCATTCGCGAAATCATGGCCACAGTGACGATTCCCGTGATGGCGAAAGTGCGCATCGGGCATTTCGCGGAGGCGCAAGTGCTGCAGGCGCTCGAAGTGGACTACATCGATGAGAGCGAAGTGCTCACGCCTGCCGATGAGGAGAATCACGTTTGGAAGCACGCGTTCAAAGTGCCGTTCGTGTGCGGCGCGCGGAATCTGGGCGAGGCGCTGCGGCGCATCGGTGAAGGTGCGGCCATGATTCGCACGAAAGGCGAAGCGGGTTCAGGCAACATTGTGGAGGCGGTGCGGCACATGCGCACGATTGTGGGGCAAATGAAAAGATTGACGACGCTTGGCGAAGAAGAGTTGATGCACGAAGCCAAAGAACTGGGCGCGCCGCTCGATTTGGTGCAGCAGGTCGCAAAGACGGGCAAGCTGCCAACGCCGAATTTCTCGGCGGGCGGGATTGCGACTCCCGCGGACGCGGCGCTGATGATGCAGTTGGGCGCGGAGGCGGTGTTTGTCGGCTCGGGGATTTTCAAGTCGAGCGATCCGGCGAAGCGCGCGAAGGCGATCGTGTACGCGACGACGAATTATCAGGACGCGAAGAAAGTGCTCGAAGCGTCGGATGAATTGGGCGAAGCGATGAAGGGGCTCGACGTGCGGCAGATGGACGAGAAAGATTTGATGCAGACGCGCGGATGGTGAAACTTCACGTTCGTAACGGGCGCTCGCAACTCAGGGCCGGGTAGCCGCACCTGAGCTGAGACCCTGCAGGGCTCTTCGACAGCGTTTTCTTTCTTTTGCGCAGCGGCCGGCAACCCCGGCTGCAGAGGATCCTTGATCCCCACTATCATTTATCGCGAAGCGCAGAGTGCCGACGTTCCCGCGCTTGCGCGGATCCGCGCCCCGGACTGGGGCACGGAAGAGTATTGGCAAGCGCGCATTCCGGCTTACATGAACGGGGAACTCTGTCCACAGCAGGCTCTCGCTCCGCGCATTGTTTACGTTGCGTGCGATGGCGACTCGGTCGCCGGGTTCATCGCCGGACATCTCACGCGCCGCTTTTCGTGCGACGGGGAGCTGGAGTGGATTGACGTCATCCCGGAGCGCCGCCGCAAAGGCATCGCTTCGGAATTGCTGCGCTTGCTCGCCGGATGGTTTGCTGAGCAGAAGGCTTCACGGATCTGCGTGGACGTGGATCCGGCGAACGCCGTCACGCAGAGTTTCTATCGCCGCCACGGCGCCGAAGATCTGCGTCCGCACTGGCTCGTGTGGCCCGACATCTGCGGCGCTCTGCTCCCACGATGACGCTCAGGCAATTACGGGAGTCGAGATTGAAAAACGTGAAGATTGGCATACTGGCGATACAGGGAGATTTTGAGGCGCATGCAAAAATGCTGGAGCGCATGGGCGTCGAGTATGTGTACGTGCGGACGCCGGAGGATCTGAGGGATGTCGGCGGCCTGATTTTGCCGGGCGGCGAAAGTACGACGCATATGAAAATGCTGGCGGAGAGCGGGCTCGCCGATGCACTTCGGAAGATGGCGTCGAACGGCGGCGCGTTTTTTGGAACTTGCGCGGGCGCGATTGTGATGGCGCGCGAAGTGAAGGCTCCGCCACAGGCGTCGCTGGGGCTGATGGACATCACGGTGGTGCGCAACGCTTACGGAAGGCAGCTGGCGAGCGACGTGTTTTTGCTCCCGACGAAATTGAGCGAGCAGCCGCTCGAGATGGTGTTCATCCGCGCGCCGGTGATCGAGGCGGTGGGCAAGGGCGTTGAAGTGCTTGCCGAGCGCAACGGCAAGCCCGTGCTGGTGCAACAGGGACGATTGATGGCGGCGACGTTTCATCCTGAACTGACGGATGACTTGAAGATCCATGAGCGGTTTGTGAAGCTGGCAGGCGAGACAGGGACGATGGAGAAGCCCAAAAAGGGAAACTCGAAGAGAGAAAGTCGAAAAACGAAAAAGCGAAGAACGGTAGATTGATTGGCTAGAAGCGACGCCGGAAGGGAGACACCGATATGCTGTTCACGCCTTACATTGTGCACGGGTACTTCATACTGCCCCTTGTGTGCTTCGTGATTTCCGCGAAGTGGACGCGCGAGCTGGGCTACGGATTGCTTTGGCAACTGGTCGCGGCGGTTTGCGGATTCGTGCTGGGGCCGATCATGTTGCTGCTGCTCTATATTCGCGGATTTTGGGGGTCGCGCGGAAATCGCAAACCGGTTTCACTTGTCTGAGCCATGGACGCGCCCGAACAAGAACCGCAGCGAACAAAAATTCTCTTCGTGTGTGTAGGCAATTCCTGCCGCAGCCAACTGGCGGAAGCAATCGCGCGCCATTACGCCGGTGATGTGATGGAAGCCGAGAGCGCGGGGACGTCGCCATTTGGGTCAGTGGCGCCTCCGACGCTTGCCGTATTGCAGGAAAATGGGATTCGAGCGGAGGGGCACTACTCGAAGAGTATCGACGACGTCAGGGAGTTTTTCGATCCCGAAATTGTGGTGAACATGTCAGGGCGCATGATGGATGGAGTCTTTCCGGTGGCGGCGCTGATGGAATGGGAGATCGACGATCCGTTTGGGAGCGAGCCGGAAACTTACCGGCGAATTTACGGGCAGATCGAGAAGCGCGTGAACAAACTCGCGGCCGAGTTGCGCAAGAAGGGAAAAAAGTGAGACGGGAAAAGACCAGCGTCTCGCAGGAGGATTATTTAAAGGCCATCTGGGAGATTGTCCTGGAAGAACAAGTGCCGATCAGCGCGCGGCTGGCGGAGGATTTGGCTGTGACGCCTCCGGCAGTGACCGCGGCGCTGAAACGGATGACGCAGGGCGGATTTTTGCGCGTCGCGCGAAGCGGTCAAATTGAGTTGACCGCCAAGGGAAGAAAAATTGCGCAGCATTTGGTGTTGCGCCACCGGTTGTCGGAGAAATTGCTGACGGATGTGATTGGGCTGGATTGGAAGCGCGCGCATGAGGAAGCCGAGCGGCTGGAACACGGCGTGTCGCCGGAAGTAGTGGCGCTGTTGCTGAAACGATTTGGGCGCGAAAGCCGCTGCCCGCATGGCGTGCCGCTGTTCGGCGGCATGTCGAAATTGCGGCGGCGTTACGGCGCGATGCAACTCGCGGAAGCCCCCGCCGGGCGGAAGTATGAAGTGTTGCGCGTTTACGAAAAAGAGCCGGAGTTCCTGGCGTTTCTTGCGGGGCTGAAACTTTTGCCGGGCGCGCACGTGCGCGTGTTGAAGCGCGAATACGACGAGACGATGACTGTTATGCTGGGATCGTCAGCGCGGAAGATTTACCTGGGCAAGTCGGCGACGAGCAGGATTTGGGTGAGGAAGGCAGTCGATAGTCGATAGCCGAAAGTTGAAAGTCGAAAGTTTAGAGTCGAAAGTTAAGAGTCGAAAGTTAAGAATCACTCAGAGTCGAAACCCGAAGAGCGAAAGTCCCTCCTTCTGCCGAATGTGGGATTACATCAATTTTGCCAGAAAATAGTTCGTGCGAGCGTCGCCAGCCGAGATTAGTATCGAACGCGATGGAATTTCACTCCGGATTTATTGCGATAATTGGGCGGCCGAACGCGGGGAAATCCACGCTCGTAAACAAACTGGTTGGGCGCAAGGTGGCGATTGTGTCGCCGCGCCCGCAAACGACGCGCAATCGCATTCAAGGAATGCTGAATCGCGAAAACGGGCAAGTGGTGTTGATCGACACGCCGGGAATTCATCGCGCGAACACGCCGCTGAACCGGCAAATGATGCAGGAGGTCACTGAGGCCGTCGATGGGGTGGACATCGTGTCGCTGGTCGTGGACGCGACAGAGGATTTTCAGGCGGCGGATCACCACTCGATCGAATGGGTCAAGCGGTTTTCGGGTCCAGCATATTTGCTGCTGAACAAAATCGACCGTTCCCGCAAGGACCGCCTGCTGCCGTTAATGGAGCGCTGGAGCCGCGAGCGCAATTTCGAAGAAATTTTTCCGATCTCCGCGCGGACGGGCGAAGGCACACTCGATTTAGTCGAGAACTGGATCGCGCATCTCCCGGAGCATCCGGCGTACTTTCCGGAGGATCAGTATACCGACCAGCCGGAAAGATTTCTGGCGGCGGAGATTGTGCGCGAAAAGGCGATTTTGCTGACGCGCGAGGAATTGCCGCATGCCGTGGCGGTGCTCGTGGACGATTTCGAGGAGAACGAAAAGCTGCTCAAGATTCGCGCGACGATTTACGTGGAGCGGGAGGGCCAGAAGGGAATTCTGATTGGCCGCGGCGGGTCAATGATGAAGGAAATCGGGACGGCGGCGCGCAAGGAACTGGAAGAATTGCTGGGCGTGAAGATTTTTCTCGAATTATTTGTGAAGGTGCAGGCCAATTGGCGTGGGAATCGCGCCATGGTCAAGCAGCTGGACTGGCACCGTCAACTCGAGCAGATGAGCGAAGAGTAGCACGTGCGCCGGGGCTACGAAGCGAAGGATGAGCAATCTGTGCGAATGATGCAAAAAGGAAAATCCCGCCCTTCGGCTCGCCGCAAGACCGCGCTTTCTGAGGGCAAGATTTCACAAGTCAGAATTTTGGAGGCGGGGGGAGTCGAACCCCCGTCCGAGAGGCCTTGTAGCCGAAAGACTACATGCTTAGCCCGTTCCCGTGCGGCCCGGCCTTGCGGCCATCCGCGTGTTCGCCAGTCGCGCTTAGAGCGGGCAAGAAACGCAACCGACTAGCCCGATGATCTCGCCGGCGCATTACGGGCCGAAACGCGCCAGCCAGCCCACATTGTGACGCCTCATCCCTCACACGCGGGCGGCATGAGGGGAGACGCGCTGCCTAGTTTTTAATTAGGCTGCGAGAGCCAACTGCGTATTGGCAGTTGTATTGTTCCACCCGATTGCGGGCAGGTGGCGCCCGGCATGCCTTCGGGCCGCGACAGCCTCCGTCGAAACCGTTTCGCCCCCGTTGGTGAACTGACTCAACCCTATTTTAACACGGCAACCAAATTGCGGCCTGCGCGGCGGCAAGGGCGCGGTGGTAAGATTCGGTTTCACGACGGCTGAAGTTGCGTTGCTTAACAGGAGGGCATGATGCGTCGAGAACGGGCGCTGAAGGTTGTTTTGGTGTTGGTGGGTTTGCTCTTTACGGCTACAGTTTATCCGCTCACGATATTTTTCTCGCGAGAGCCGGCGCTGGCGATGATGCTGAGCCTCTACGTCACGCTCGGAATTTTCTTGCTAATGGCAGCGCGTCGCCCGTCGGAGCATCGTAGCCTGATCGCTTTCACCGCGTATTCGAGTTTTGCTCATGCCGCTGTTATGGGGACGCAGGCGTATCTGAAGTTGGTCGAACGCGTAGAACTGCTCGGCGTGGCTGCGCTGATTATCATCGGTGTTGTCCTGATTGCGCTGGCT
>DATEHB010000009.1:0-2782 GCA_035279805.1 Candidatus Acidiferrales bacterium | reverse complement strand
CGCGGATTTCTTCCTTGAATTTCTGGTAGCCGCCGAATTCGATGCGCGCGCGGCGTTCCGCTTCGGCGCGAGAGAGGCCGGAGCGTTCGAGATCATCGGCGCGGGACTGGATGTGCGCGCGAAGCTCAGCGTCCATGTCGCCGTCAATGCGCGACCGGCGAAATAGAGCGAAAAATACTGAGCGCAGAGATGAAAGCAGTTTCATAGAAGCTCCTATTCGTGGCGCAGCGCCACCATGGGGTCGACGCGCATAGCGCGACGCGCCGGGATCGCGCACCCCAACAGCGCGGCCAAGGACAGGACAAGCGCGAGGCTCAGAAACGTCAGCGGGTCGAATGGCTTCACGCCAATCAGCATGTCGCCCAAGGCCTGCGTGAGCCCAAGCGAGGCGGCCAAGCCTAGAACAAGTCCGATCAGAAGTTGGAGAACACCCTGCCTGAGCACCATGAGAAGAATCCCGCGCGGCGAGGCTCCGAGCGCCATGCGGATGCCGATTTCCTGCGTGCGCTGACTTACCGAATGGGCGATGACGGCATAAAGCCCTACCGATGCCAGCAAGAACGCGATAGCTGCGAAGATCGAAAACATGCTGCCGTAGATGCGCCATGGCCAGGCGCGTTCCCTAAGAAGCGCATCGAGCGTGCGAAGATCGGTAACGGGAAGCTCGGGGTCCGTCGTCAGGACCTCGCGGCGAAAGGCGTTGCTCAACGTGCCTGGCGGGACGATCGTGCGCGCACCGACGACCATTTCCCGCTGCGGGAGCTGCCGATACGGTATGTAAATCAGGGGATCGTGCGCGCCCTCGCTGCTGTCGCTTTGCACAATGTCGGGAACGATGCCCACAACAGTCAGCCAAGCCTGGGGAACCGAGGCTGGAGCGTTTGGAGTACTGAGTGGAGGCATAATAAGGCGCAAGCGCTTTCCCAACGGTTCTTCATTTGGCCATGATATTGTTGCGAAGCTCTTATTCGCAACAACTACGGGGACTCCGGACACACCATCCAAGTCAGTAAAAACCCTTCCTCGGACCGAACGAATGTCCAATACCTGAAAATAGGAAGGACTGACGATGACTCCGCCAACGCGTGGCAACTTGCGTGGATCCACAGCTGGACTACCTTCCAACTCATACACAAAATCGGTCCAGCCGTCGCCCGGAAAATTGGAGGCCATGGCCACGGATTCGATGCCGGGCAGAGCAAGAAGGCGAGCCTTCAATTGCTCGTGGAAGGATATTTGAGTTTGCGGCGTAGGATATTTGGCGGGACGAAGGATAATGTCCATGCTCAGGATGTTGTTCGTGTTCGCGCCGATGGGAGTTCGCGTCATATTCAGAAAACTGCGGATCATAAGGCCAGCACCGACTAGCAGAACAAAAGCAAGCGCTATTTGCCCTACCACTAGTACCGTGGAAAGAAACCGCGCACGCAAGTTTCTCCCCGCGCCAGGACCGCCCTCCTTGAGGGTCGTGTTGATGTCCAGCCGCGAGAGTCGCAGCGCCGGCGCCAGTCCGAACAAAATCCCCGTGAGAACGGTCACTGCGAGCAGGTAAGCGAATACGCGGTAGTCTATCGAGAAGGCAAGGTAGGCAGGGGCGTCACCAGGGATAATCGTCTCTCGAAAGAGTCTCACACCCCAAAACCCCAGCAGCGACCCCAGAACGCCCCCGTGCGTGGCCAGTATCAGGCTTTCGACCAGCAATTGGCGAATCACGCGAGCCCGTCTCGCGCCCAGCGCGACACGGATGGAAACCTCGCGGACGCGGCCCGTGGCCCGGGCGAGCAGCAGATTCGCCACGTTGGCGCAGGCAATCAAGAGGACGAAAGCGACCGCTCCCAGGAGTGCAAGGTAAATCAGGCGGGTGTCCCGGCTCGTAAAATAATCATTGTAGGTCTCGACCTGAACTCCAATCTTCTTGTTCGTCACAGGGTAGGCAGATTCCAGGTCGCGCGCCAAGGTCGTGAGTTCGGCTCGAGCGGAAGCAAGGCTTGCGCCGGGCGCAAGTCGCCCGAACACCGTCAAACCGCGGTACTCACGTTTCTGCCAATTGCCCGTCGGTATCAGAGGCACCCAGAGTTGATCGCCTCGCGGGAAGTTGATCCCGGCCGGCATGACACCAATTATTACGGCGGGGACGTTATTGATACGGATGGTACGTCCGACGATGGATGGATTCTGGTGGTAGCGGCTTTGCCACAGGTTGTGCGCGAGAATCACGACAGGCGTCGCGCCGGGGCGCACGTCTTCGGGAAGAAAATCGCGGCCGATCATCGGCCTTTGACCGATGACGGAGAATGCGTTCGAGGTCAGCGAGTCACCCCGAACTTGGGTGGGGATAGAGCCCTTATCGCTGACGTCTACGTCATCGCCAGAAAATGCGGCAAGGGCTTCAAACGAATGCGTCCTAGACCGTAGATAAAGATAATCTGGATAAGATTCGCCGCGACCACGCCCGGCCTCGCGGTTCACGCTGGAGATGTAAAGAACGCGATCGCTATCCGCAAAGGGGAGATTCTTGAACAAGATCGCATCGGCAATTATGAATACGGTTGCATTCGCGCCGATGCCGAGGGCGAGCGTGAGGACGGCGACGGCGGTGAAGCCAGGGGATTTGCGCAGTGTGCGGAGGGCGTAGCGCGCGTCTTGAAGGAGCGTTTCGAGGAAATGCGTGCCCAGTGATTCGCGGATTTCTTCCTTGAATTTCTGGTAGCCGCCGAATTCGATGCGCGCGCGGCGTTCCGCTTCGGCGCGAGAGAGGCCGGAGCGTTCGAGATCATCGGCG
>DATEHB010000008.1:0-23270 GCA_035279805.1 Candidatus Acidiferrales bacterium | reverse complement strand
GCGAAGATGGTCCTCGGCTGCCGACAACTTGCGCCGTAACTGTACAATCTCCCCTTTCGCCGTCCGCCCAACACGCCCCAATTTCCCCGCGATTGTTCTCGGCAACGTCACCGAGGGCGCCGTGCGCTCGAATAGAATCAGGTACTGACGGTTTTCCGGCGAAGACCCCAAGCGTTCCACTGAAATGTTCACGGCCCTGGTCTGGCCGTTGCGCCGGAATTCCACCGACTTGCGCGTCACCGGCAGATGATTCTTCTTCGCCTGGTTGATTGCGGCCCGCAAGTCGGCGACCAACTCCTTCCTGGCAATCTTCAAAAGATGAAGGCTCGCCCTTCCCGAAGCCGGCTCCACATACGGCCCAACTGAACCGCGAAACTGAAGAATCTCCATGTTTTCATTTATGACCAATCCCGGTGGCGCATAGTCCTCCAAAACGATGCGATCAGCCTCGTGACGTTGGTCCAAATCGAGCTCGGGCCCGCTTTGTTCTTTGTGGGGAGTGGCGAACAGGGTCTCCCGAGGGAACCGGTTCGCGGAGAAATCATAGTGCACCCTGCTGGAAACCTGCTTCTTGACGAAAATCTTATGTTTCTTGTCCACCGGAGCGAACAACTCCGGGAATGCGGCAGTGCTTTCGGAATTCCCGAGCATCAGAAAACCCGAGGGCCGCAGTGCATAATGCAGGATAGGCACGATCTTTCGCTGCAACTCAGGTCCTAAATAGATGAGCAGGTTACGGCACGCGATCAGATTCATTTGAGAAAATGGAGGGTCCTCCGCCAGATTTTGCTTGGCGAAAACGCAGAGGTCTCGGATTGTCTTGCTTATCCGGTATCCTTCCTCCACTCTCGTAAAGAATCGGCGCAACCGCTCCGGCGACATTTCTTGCGAGATACGTTCCTGATATATTCCGATGCGGGCTTTTTCGATTCCGCGTTCATTGGCATCAGTCCCGAAAAGCTGTATCTCAAGACGGGAGGGCTGTTCGCCCAGGAATTCGAGCAGAACCATCGCCAGCGAGTACGTTTCTTCGCCCGTCGAACATCCCGGAGCCCATATCCGTAGCGCTCCCTTGCCGGATTTGTCCTTCAGGATGGCCGGGAACACTTTGCTCTTCAAGGCTTCGAAGGCTTCCAGGTCGCGGAAGAAACTTGTCACCGGGATCAGCAGGTCCTGGCACAGATTCTCTGTCTCCTCGGGATGCTTTGCCAGGTACTTCGCGTAATCGCTGACATGCTCCATTTTATTGAGCGCCATTCGACGGAGCGTCCGCCGCTGTACTGTGCCTGGTTTGTACTGCGAGAAATTAACGCCGCCAGCGCTGCGCAGGAGAGCGAAGATCCGATTGAAATTCTGCTCATCGGTATTCGATTTCTCACTGCTTGGCTGAACGGTGCGCATATGACGCCGGCTCAGGTAGGGATGCCCGCTGATCCTGCCCAGTTCCTGAGCTATCTTTTCAGGCGGAAGAACAAAATCAACGCAGCCCGTTGCAATGGCGCTATGGGGCATCCCGGAGTATTTCGCTGATCGCTCATCCTGAGCGAATGTAATGCCGCCCTCCGCCTTGATCGCAGCCAGCCCACGCGTACCATCGGAAGCCGTACCTGATAAGACCACTCCAATTGACCGGCTGTTTTTCGTCTCCGCCAGCGACCGCATAAAGAAATCGATCGGAGTATGCGGCCCAGGCTCTGCCGCCCGCGGCGTCAGCTCCAAGCGACGCTGCGCGATTCCCATGTTCACGTTCGGTGGCATCACGTAGACATAGTTTGGCTGGACCTTTATGCCTTTTTTCACTTCAACGACAGGCATCTCAGTCTGTTTCGCAAGTATTTCTGCCAATACACTGGGGTGCTTGGGATCGAGATGCTGAATGAATACGAACGCCATGCCTGTGTCGTTTGCGAGCGCGCGAAGCAGCTGCGTGAATGCCTCCAAACCGCCGGCCGACGCGCCGATTGCCACAATTGCAAAGGAGTCGGCTTTGCCGGAGATTTGCGAACTCACGCCGTCTTGCATGTCAGCAATGGCCTTCGGGTCGGATGGCAACCCAGGTTTGCGTGCATTTCGAGATAAGAGGTTTGCTGGCGCGGAATGTTGGTCGTTCGATTGCGGGGGGGCATCGCAAAACTCCTCATCCCTGACAACAACGACTATGGGCTATTCTTTAAAGACGGTTCTTATACCACAAAACCCGAAAATTGTCGGTTTGGTGCGGAACACTTGCAACCTTCCTTGATTTCACGATTTCAACTCGCGTGAGCGCCAAAAACTTCGCCGCGCAGCATTCCCGGAATGCTTTCGACAAGATGATGCATGGCAGTTTTCGACATTATCGCACGAATTCCAATGTGCCGGGCGTCGTCGGTGAGCTGGCGCGTTAGATACAGCGTCAACAACAGAATTGGGACCTTCGGAAATTCGTTCAATATTTCACGCGCCGCTTCCAACCCCGACATCCGTGGCATTGAGAGGTCCATGATGATCAGATGGGGAGTCAGTAGACGGTTTTTTTGAACTGCTTCGAGGCCATCGACAGCTTCTCCACAGACCTGCCAATCGATTTGGGCTTCCAACATCTCACGCAGACCCTCACGGAAGATTGCGCTGTCATCGACGATGAGGATTCTAACGGCCATTAACACACAATATTTCCCGCCACCACCAGCACCAATAATGATGCCTGACTGATGCCTGCGGTGGTTATAAAGACGCGACCGTCGATGGAACGAGAGGTTCGATAGACGGACGTAATCTGACGGCACGCAATCCTCTATAGGATTGCGCATTAGCTGGCGCACGCTCAATACACACTTCACTTGATATTGGAGGCCACCTAAAGCGGACAAGAAACTTTTGACGGCGAGCACCCTAGGGAATAGACTTGTGCTCGTTTCCACCCTGACCGAGGCACAGCGCGTCGGTTATTTAAGACTGAGAGCGACCCCGTGGACACAACAGATACCAGCGTTCGAATCCTGGTTGCAGATGACAACGAAAAAATCAGAAGCGGCGTTTGCTCGTTGCTGCATTCGCATTCAAGTTGGATTGTTTGCGGAGAGGCACGCGATGGAAGAGATGCAGTCGAAAAGGCCATCGAGCTTCAGCCGGACGTAATCCTGGTGGACGTATCAATGCCGCACCTGAACGGCTTCGAAGTCGCGAGATGTATTCATGAGCGGGTGCCACAGTCCGAAATTTTAATCGTGACGGAGCACGATTCTCGTTCATTAGCGCACATCCCCTCACAACCGGGAGTGCGTGGACACGTGTTGAAATCTCGGCTTTCCTTTGATCTCGACTCAGCGGTAGACGCCGCCAGCAAACATCAAGCTCTTTCTAGGGTCGCTGTCGCCGGCAGCCTGTAAACAAAAGACCACGAAGGCGGCGCTGCTTGAATATTCATTGCGAAAGTTGTGCGACCTGCACGTGAAAACGGTCCAGCAAGTCCCCGGTGGCGTGTTCAACCGCCGTGACTGCCAGGCGGTAGCCAACTTCCGCCTGCACCAAACTTAATTCGGCCTGCGCCAACTCCGTTTGAGCCTCGAGTGTAAAGAAGATCGGCTGCGCGCCTAAGGCGTATTTCCGCTGTTCAGCCTGCAAATTTTTCTGCGCCAAATCCAGGGCAATTTTTGACGCTTCCATGCCGAGTTTCGATTGCTCGAGCTGGTGAACTGAATTCGTTACGTCGAGTGTGATGCTCTGCCGAGTTTGACGATCCGAATAAAGATCGTGGCGCTTCATCACCAACGCGCTGCCCAAGTTGGCTTCGCCCGCATGATTTTTGATGGGCAACGTCAAAGATACGCCAAACCCGTAGCCCGGAAATCCGAATCCGAATACCTGTCCGAACGCATCGAACCAACCCCCTCGTGAGACTATTTGCGGCGGAATGGCGCTGATATTTATCTGGTTCCCACCAAGCCCATTGCTTTCATAAATGCCTGTCAGCCGCAAATCGGGCTCCAGACCGTTATGGGCAATCTTGATGTTGAGGTCATCGTTTGCAAGCCGCTGCCGCTGGGCGTCGATTTCCGGTCTGTCGGCAAGCGCTTTCTGGAGAGCAGTGACGATATCTATGTTCATCAGATTTCCAGCCGGATCCGGCGACTCGGTCAAATCAAGGTCGAGCGCCCGAATGTTCGGATCGATGTCGGCTCCGATGATCTGGCGGAATACATCCTCGGTTTGTTTCAGGAAATATTCAGCCTGAATTTCAGAGACGCGCCGCTGGGCGACTTGGGACTCGGAGCGATAAATATCAAGCGGCGGAAGCGCGCCAAGCTGCAACGAGTGCTTGTCATGGTCATAGGTTTGCTGCGCCTCATCAAGCGATTTGCGCTGCACGTCGAGGCTTTCCCTTGCCTGGACAACGCCCCAGTATTGGGCGACAACCTGAAGTATGACGTCGTTTACCTCCTGCTTAAATGTCTCGCGCGATTGCGTGAGCCCGCGCTGCGCGATGATCATGGGGCCGCGATTTGGAAGGAATCCTCTGCCACGAAGCAACGGTTGCGAAAAGTTAAAGGTGAAATTTCCGGACACTGAAGGATTAAAAAAGTTGAAGGTAGTGTTTGAGGAAAGCTTGTTGGCATTCAGCGCAACCTGATAGTTTGTCCCGGTCAACAAAGTCTGAGAAACGCCGAGTTGGGCGTTTTGGGAGAGACTGCTCAAGGTGGGAGCGCCGGAAAGTTGCGAAAACGTGGGGGACTTCGAACGAAGCGCATTAAAGCTCGATACGAGCAACGGATCAAACGGGCCGCGAGCTGACTCGATGACATTCTTGGCCGCGCCAATTTGCTCCTGATCCAGGGCAATGTCCGTGTTATTGGCAAGGGCCAGCCGGATGGCATCGTCGAGTGAAAGCTTAATCTTCCCATTCGCGATGTATTCCTGGAAGCTTTGCGATATCTGTGCGTCAGAGATGTGCTGTCCCTTAGAAGATCGTTCGAGAGCCTTGCGATACGAAGAACCCTGCGCATAGCAGGCTGGGACGGCGCAAACAGATGCAGCAAGACACAAAACCAGCAAAGTGTGTGATGGCTTCAATTCGTTCCTCCCGAGTGGATTGACGCTGCCCGAATATCAAAATCAGCTTGCAGAGAACGACGGCACAGCATGAAGGGCCTCGCTCATTCGTAGCGGATTGCTTCCACGGGATCGAGGCGCGCAGCCTTCACGGCGGGATAAATTCCGAAGATCATCCCCACGGAAATGGATACTAAAAACGCCAGTAAGATCGAACTGGCTGTCACAATTGTTGACCATCCCGCGAGCAATGCAATCAACCGGGACATCCCGAAGCCAAAAACGATGCCCAATACGCCTCCAGCAAATGAAATCAAGATCGCTTCCACCACGAACTGCCGCACGATGTCGCCCTGCCGGGCGCCGACGGCCCGCCGGACGCCGATTTCGCGAGTGCGTTCGAGAATGCTGGCCAGCATGATGTTCATAATTCCGATGCCTCCCACCAGCAACGAAATCGAGGCAATTGCTACCATGACGGTATTGAAGAGTCGTTCCGTACGTTGCTGTTCCGCGAGAAGTTCTGCCGGCACAATGATCGTGAAATCGCCCGAGTTGTGGTGCGTGGTGTTCAGGACCCCCCGGACAACGTCGGCGACGCTGGCGCTGTCTGCGGTAGGTGCGAGATGCAGGTACATGCCGTCGATTTCGTCCTTCAAATCGCTCATGGAATCCTGCAACCGGAGAACGACCGCATTCACGGGAGCGTAAATTAAATTGTTGAGGTCTTGATTGGGTATGCCGGCCACGTCGGTTTGGGCTGCCAATTCGGGCGCCACCACGCCAATCACGTGAAACCACTGGTCGTTCACCTTGATGTATTGGCCCACGGCATCCGAGGAGCCGAACAGATTGAATTTCGCCCCCGAGCCGAGAACGCAAACCGGCGCGGCGGAGGCATTTTCTCCTGCTCCGAAAAACCGGCCTTGAGTAACCTGCAGACCAGCTATCTGGAGATAGTTTTGGTTGACGCCGTAAACTTGCGGATCATCCTGTTCGGCTTTGGGGATCAGCTTTGAGGGCGCAAATCGTTTGCGCGGCGTAGCCTCGTTGATCCCGGCTACACTGACAATCGCGCGGTAATCGTCGAATGTGAGTCCGGGTGAGGTCTTACGCACTTTCTGGAGCGTCTGGTAATTGCTCGCCTCCTTTGCTTCCACAATCAAGTTGCGGACGCCGAGTTGCTCGATAAAAGCCATCACCTTTTGTTGCGCTCCTGCGCCGATGGAAAGCATGGACACCACCGCCGCGACCCCGAATATCATTCCCAGCATCGTAAGCAGGGAACGCAGTTTATGGATCATCAGGTTTTCAAAGCCAAGACGGAGGTCAGGTAGCCAGTGTCGTAGCGAGTGCGGATATGCCAGGCGAGTGGGTTCGATTTGGTGCGTCGCCATTCTCAGGGCGCTCCTGGACCCAGCGCCGGCGCTGGCGCGCTGGACTTCATTGCTTCCGCAGCCTTCTGCACAGGATTGACAAGCGCGACCTGCATGCCCTCTTTCAATCCGTCGATGACGGTGACGCCTTCCGTCACATAACGAATCTTGACCTCGCGAGCCTCGAAACCGCCGCCCGTTTTAACGTAGACCGTTGCCTTGTTATCTTTTTGAAATACAGCCTGCCGTGGGACGTACAGCGCATGTTTCAAGGTATCGCCCAAAATGACGAGTCGCGTTGTGAAGCCAGGACGCAGTTCAGCATTCGCCTTGCTCAGTTGAACGGTGACGCCGAATTTGTGCGCGGAATCGTCGTCAAAGAAAAATGAACCACCGGACGCGCCAGCGAGCGTCTTGACTTTGCCCAGCGCGTCCAGTCCGGGCAAGGCGTCCACTTGCACATCGACTGATTGTCCGATTTTGATGTTGGCTCGGTCGTTTTCTCCCACTTTTGTGGCGATTTCCATCTGGCCGATATCAATCACGTCTGCGACCATGCGGCCGGGACTCACCTGATCACCCGCTTGATATTCCGGCAGAGACATGCCTCCGAAAAAAAAGCCGCCGGAGGCGTCTTGGTTTTCGCGCACGACAACCAGGCCATTAATGGGAGACTTTACTTGCATGTTGACGATATTCTCTTCTGCCTGTTTCATGGCTAGGCTTGCTTTGTTGCGTTTTTCGTTCTCGACCGCAATATTCGCTTTGTTCGACGCTGCGTGCGACTGAATGTCTTGCTGAAGCTGTGCAAGGGCCCTCTTTGCTTCATCGAGGGTCAGTTGATTCTTCTGCGCGTCGATGGAGCTGACAATCTCGTGTTTGCTCACATCCAGTTCAGCCTGGCGCACCGCGAATTGCGCTTTCAGCAGCGCTGTCTGATCCTGCGCGGTTTGCACCAGGGAGTCATCCTTGGCTTTCACGATCTCCTGTTCAGCCTGCTCGAAATCCGAGCGGCTCTGTTCCAAGTTGTATTGCTGCTGACTGGGATCGAATGCGACAATGACCTCTCCTTTCTTGACCGAGGTGCCCGTTTTTTCCAAATGAATGATTTGCAGAGCGCCGCCCGCAATCGGCGGTGCAATCAGCGTGGCGGTTTCTGTGGCGCGCAGTTCGCCGGTGGCATACACCTTGGGTTGAAGATCGCCCTGCTTCACCGCGGCGACGGGTATCTCTTGCGCCGGCGTTTGAGTGGCGCCGCGGGCCGCACACGAAGCAAGGCTCACAGTCGCGAGCACGAAAACCACCAGTGTGCCGATCGGAATGTTTTTCCGGGCCATTTCCATTTAATCGCTAGTCGGACGCCGCTGGTTCTTGCAGCGCCACGCGTTCGCCAGGCTGCAATCCCTTCGCAATCAATAACTGATCACCGCTTCGCCGCACCACTTCCACTGAACGTTGTTCGACTCTCGCGCCATGCAGAACGTAGACTACGCTTTGACCGGCTTTGTGAAACAGCGCAGCCGCCGGAATTGTGATCCCATTAGGCAGCTGGTCCACGATGACGCGGACATTTGCGCTCATGCCCGGGCGAAGCCTGGCATCCAAGCTACCGAGAACGATGTTCATCGTAAAATTCCTTGGGAAAGGCCACCCCGCCGAGAAATCCATACTTGCGATCGTGCTGATTTGAGTAATTCGTCCAGTAAAGTCTCGATCCGGAATGGCGTCAATTCGAACGTTGGCGGTCTGGCCCAATTGAACGCGGCCGCGCTCCGTTTCGTCGAGGCGCGCGGAAATCTCGAGCGTCGCCAGATCCGGCAATTCCGCGATTGCCGCACCAGGCCACGCGCGATCGCCCTGTTTAAAGGGAGTGGCGTTGCCCATCGGTCCCGCGGATCGCCAGTTGTCCTGCAAAGTGACGATGCCGTCGATGGGTGCCCGCAGCGCGAGCGCGTCGAGGCTGCGTTCCGTTTGGCGAACCTCGTAGAGAGCCTGGTCGCGTTTTTGCTGTTTGCTCTCGATGGTCGCTGCGTCAGCATTGCGGTCCGCCTTCAACTTCTCCTCCATTTCTTTCAACTTCTGTTGCGCATCGGCAAGCTTCAAGTCCGCCTCCTCGCCATCGATCTTCGAGAGAATCTCGCGTTTGCTGGCGTCGAGCTTCGCGGATTGCGCGTCGAAGCGGGCTTTCATGACGTCGGTGAGATCCTGCTCTTCTTTCAGCCGAGCCAGAGCGCGGGCTTGCTGGATTTCGCCGGCGGAAGACTTCAGTGTGGATTCGTCCTGTGCAAGAGTCTGTTTCAGCGTCGTCGCGTCAAATTGCACCACGATGTCGCCTTTCTTCACTTGCGCGCCATTGGACGCCAACTTGATAATTTGCAGATCGCCCGCCTGGAATGGCGCTGTAACGGTAACGGATTTTCGCGCCTTTGCTTCACCGTGAATCTGCACGTAGTCCGTGAATTCGGTACGCTGAACGAGGGCGCTGGGAAGTAACGGCGCGGGACGGGCCAACCGAAAAGCACCCAAACCGACAAATCCGAGAACGACAAATGAACAGAGCAGCATTGCTCCCTTCCTTCGCCGCCATAGATTTGTCATCCTGCTCATTTCAGTCCGGAAGAATCGCTGTTTCCTTGTGCATTTGTCCGAATCACATCGCCAGCATGCAATCCCGATTCAATCGCGATCTCCAAATCACTGGCTGGGCCGATTTTGACGTTATGCTTGTCGAAACCCGTTGCCGTTTTGAGCCATACATAGCTTTGTCCTTTGTCGTTGAGGACACTCTGCGCCGGAACAACCAAAACATCTCGCAGTCTGCCCAGTTCCACGTCGACAGACGCCGAGAGGTCGGGCATGAGCTTAGGATTACTGCCTCGGATAGAAAAAACAGCCACGAAGGTACGGACTTTATCTGTGAACTGCCCCGAATGGCCCAGAGGCGCCAATTCCTCGAGAGTTCCCGGAAACGAGAGACCGGGGTAGGCATCCAGATGAACTGTGGCCGACTGCCCGATCTGCAAACCTGGCGTGTCCTCCTGATTTACTTCAACCCGAACGTCCATCTCCGCGGGATCAATCACTTTCATAAACGGGACGCCGGGACGCACTTCATCACCCTCTTGCACCTCGCCCATGCGGCCTCCAAGCCAAATCGTGTTTAGAACCACGATGCCATCCATGGGCGAGCGGATCGTCATCTTCTCCGCATTTCCCCGAGCATAGAGCATGGTGCCGCGCGCCCGGTCCCGCTGGATTTCCAGGACGCGAATATCAGCGGCGGCCGCTGCACGTTTCAATTGAAAAGTCTGACGGAGCTGCTTGAGGGTCTGATCAGCCTCTTGAAGAGCTTCCTGATTTTTTTCCGCGTCAATGCGCGAAACGATGTCATTCTTTGTGACTTCAAGCTGCGCTTTGGTAAAGTCGTCCTCGGCTTGTTTTAATTCTGTTTCGTCTTTGGCGCGAGCGGCATCCTCGGCGGCGCGCTTCTCCTCGACTTGGTCGACAAGGTCCTGGTAAGCGGCCTTTTTATCCAGAGCGTCCTTGATTTGCGCCTGGCGGTCGAACTCGACAAGTACGTCGTCCCTCTTTATGTGTGAGCCTGCCAAAGCAAGTCTGGTGACTACCATTGAATTGAGCTGCGCGCCCTCTAACCTGGGCGCGAGGACCGGTCTCGACCTGACGGCTTCTGTGGTGCCGGTCAAACGCACGACGCGAACAAAGTCCTTTTTCGTCACGGTAATGGTGCCGGGTTCTTCCTGATTTGACGCGCTTGTGCGCCGAACGTTTGCAGAAAAATACGCACCGAGGATCAGGAAGAAACCCAGGATAGCCGCTGCAGCAATGCGGGGAATTCTACGGGCTTTTGCGAGACTCTCAGCATTGCCGGGAGTTCGAATGGTGTCTGGAAGCTTTGCCTCTGTTCGCTCGAGAGCGACCTGTTCCGCGGTCGGTTTATGAAACGTTTCTTTCATGCCAGCATACCAATGGCGGCAGTCCTGTTTTTGTCGATAATGGAGTATATCCCGCAGAATATGGGTAATCAATTCACTATCATCGTCAGACTGCGAGGATGCAAACTCTCGCTTCCGAGATGCATGAAGCGGATACAAGGATAGCTCGCGGATTTTCGGGATTTGTACGCGACTCGGTTCTGAGAGAACCGTTGGATGCGTCTGGAATATAGACTGCGGGTCCTACAACGACTCGTCGAACGCTGGGTAGTCAGTGGCCGCCGATAGAATCTCGAACGACGCCATACTCGCCTCCCCAGAGATCTGTCATTTGACTCCGGATTTCCCAAAGCTCGGGAAAAAAACGCACGCGCATTCCTTCATTTAACAGGTCCACCGAGCGGCCCTTCAGCGATTTTGCTCCCAAGCCAATCGTGCGCATGATCAGTTGCATGTGCACAGCGCGGAATCTTTGAAATAGTTCATCAAATTCCGCGAACGCCTCGGCGACCACATAGGCGTCCGAGTGGCTGTATTCAGAGTTGTAGATTTTCTCGATCGTCAGCTCGTGGTTGTCGAGATAGTACGTCTTGAACGATTGCCATAACGGTGTGTGCATGCGGAGAAGCGTTCGAAATCCCGGCGACTCCTGCCCGCTTCCGTTTCCCAAACGCAAACGGATCTCCTGATACTCTTTGGGCGACATAGTCTCAAGAAGCGCCAGTTGCTCGATCATTAGCCGCAAGGCAATATGGACCCGGCGAAAAAGCGTGACGATGCGGTTGGTGTCTTCCTTCCGGATGCAATCATCGATATCAAGCAGCGTGTATCCCATGAGCTTCATCCACATTTCTTCGACTTGGTGGACAATCTGGAACTGCAACTCGTCGGCGTTGCAGAAGTCCTTGAAATCCTTTTGACAGGAGAGCAGCGCCTTCGTGTTCAGGTAAAGCTCGTAGTCGAGCGTCCCCTCGCCATTCATGATTGAGTAAAAGAAATCCCGATCCATTGATGTGACCTCCTGGATGCGCGAAGGCGGTTGAGTACGTGGCCCAGCGCCATATTATCTCAGGGAGAGGAAATGCAACTACAGTGCACTCGAAATTCAGCGGAGACCTCTAGAAGAAAAGCAGAGCCCCGTCCCCGGCCCGGAGAGAGCAAATCTCATGCGGCCAGCCAGAAATCAAACCGGGCGCGCGATCTCAGCTTCCCGCTTGCCTAGCACGATGCGGAGATGATGCTCGGAGCCATCATCGACTAACGGAATGTTTGATGATGGCGGCAGCGCCTGGCCGTCGAGTTCAACGCCAGCAACGCCGCGACAAACGTGGGCGGGATTCTCGACCGTGATCTGGTAGACCGCTGAGCGATAGCGAAAACGAATCGAATAACTCGGCCAGTCACGCGGAATGCACGGATCGATTGAGAGCACCTTGCCGCGCACGCGGAATCCAAGTATCCATTCCAGGCCGGCGCGATGCAACCACCCTGCCGAGCCTGTGTACCAGGTCCACCCACCACGGCCAACGTGCGGCGGCTCGGAATAGATATCGCCTACTGCGACGTAAGGCTCGACTTTGTAACGCTGCACGCTTGCACGCGAGTTGCTGCGGTTGATCGGATTGAGCATGCGGAAAAGTTCGACGGCTTTGTCTCCATCACCGAGCGCGGCGAATGCAATTACCGTCCACGTAGCGGCATGGGTATATTGTCCGCCGTTTTCCCGTATGCCGGGCGGATAGCCTCTGATATAGCCGGGATCAGGCCCTGAGTTGTCAAAGGGCGGTGCCAGGAGGAGAATTAGCCCATCCCGACGGTGCACCAACTGCTGATTCACCGCAGCCATGGCGCGCGCCAAGCGGCTTGGTTCCGCGGCGCCACTGATGACTCCCCAGGACTGCGCGATGGAATCGATGCGGCATTCCATGTTTCCCGCGGAGCCAAGTGGAGCGCCGTTGTCGAAATAGGCGCGCCGGTACCATTCGCCGTCCCAACCATCGCGTTCGAGCGCCGCTTTGAGAACACTGACGTGGACACGCCATGCTTCCGCGCGTTTGTGTTCGCCGCGTGAATCCGCAATTTTCGCGAACTCCCAGAGAATCGTGTGCAAGAACCAGCCGAGCCAAACGCTCTCTCCTTTGCCCATCTCGCCAACCCGATTCATTCCATCGTTCCAGTCGCCAGTTCCCATCAGGGGCAGGCCGTGAGTGCCAACAGCAAGACTCCGATCGAGGGCGCGAGCGCAATGTTCGAATAACGTCGCGCGTGTTTGTGAAACACGCGGTTGGAAATAGGCCTCGTTCTGTCCTTCGGCTAGAGTTTCCCCTTCGAGGAAGGGAATGATTTGACCGAGGATCTCTGTATCGGCAGATGCCTCGATGAACTGCACGACGGCATAGGGTAGCCAGAGAAGATCATCCGAGATGCGTGTGCGCACCCCGCGTCCGGACGGCGGATGCCACCAGTGTTGAACGTCGCCTTCAATGAATTGGCGTCCTGCGGCGCGCAGCAATTGGGCACGGGCAACGTCGCGTTTTGCGACGCTGAGGGCCATGACGTCCTGAAGCTGATCGCGGAAGCCGTACGCGCCGCTCAATTGATAGAACGCCGCCCGCGCCCAGATTCGGCATGCAAGCGTTTGATAGAGCAGCCATCGATTTGCAAGTATATTCATGGCTGGTTCGGGAGTGGTGATCTGCACGGCGCCGAGCACGTCATCCCAATTGCGCTTGACGTCAGCCAGCAACGAATCCAAATTCGCAGCGCGATAGCGCACCAGTAGTTCGCGAACTCGCTCCTGGTTTTCGGCCTGGCCCAAGAAGAACACGATTTCCGCACTGGCTCCCGGCTGCATCTCAATCAATGCTTGCAGAGCGGCGCACGGGTCAAGACCCGCTCCCGACTTTCCGGAGAGGGCGCCGCCTCGCTCCAGCGCCAGAGGGCGTTCGAGCGTGCCATTGCGCCCGATAAATTCAGTGCGATCTCCGGTGCAGGAATTTTGCGCACCTCCTAAATCGGCAAAAGCAACACGTCCGGCGAATTCTCCGCCCCAGGTGGTCTGCGCGAAAATCGCGCCGGTTTGCGAATCGATTTGCGTGGAGATATATGGTGCTGACGCGCTTCGGGAGCTTCCGAGCACCCATTCCGCATATGCTGTCACTGAAAGACGGCGTGCCCGGCCGGAATTGTTTTTCAAAGTTAGGCGCGAAATCTTGATGGAATCTTCCGGCGGAACAAATTGCACCAGCTCGAGCAGAATTCCGTGTGAGCCGTGTTGGAAGCGACTATAACCCTGGCCATGGGATGCAACATACATTGCTGTTTCATCGCGGATGGGTAATGCGGTTGGCGTCCAGACTTCTCCCGTGTTTTCGTCGCGAATGTAGATGGCCTCGCCAGGGGGATCGGTCACGGGATCGTTCGACCACGGAGTAAGCTGATTCTCATGGCTGTTCAATGACCAAGTGTGGCCGGAACCCGACTCAGAGGCCAGAAATCCAAAGGATGCATTCGCGATCACGTTGATCCAAGGAGCGGGTGTTCGCAGACTTTCGCTGAGTGCGGTGACATACTCACGGCCCTGATCCGCAAAGCCACCGAGGCCATTGAAGAATTCGAGAACCGGCAATGGAAGTTCAAGGTCCTGCCGCTTCGCTGGCCGGCGTGGCCGGGCGAGTGCCACGTTCAGTAACTCTGCGCGCTGCGACCGAAGGACTTGCTCAGACAGAGTGCCCCGCCGGCTGAGCAAGACGGCTCGCGCGATGGTTTGAAGCAGAGTTCGCTCGCGCGGAGTGATAAGGTCTGCGCGTAACAGGAAAATGCTGCCGCGCGTCTTGTCCGTGTCAGGCCAAAGCCTCAATCGGCTGCCGCGCACCAGTTCATCAAGGGAGGCCTGCAAGTCCTGGGCATACGACGCGGGTTTTTCATTAATGATGACGATATCCGCGAACAACTGCTTCATTCGCCAGTACTCATGGGCGCGGAGAAGCTGGCGCACGATTCCGACATCTTCCGGATCATCGATACGCACCAGAACAATTGGCAAATCGCCAGAGATTCCATGCGCCCAAAGCGAAGAGCGCTCCAGGCCAGTCTGGTTGAGCACGTCAGGTGAAGGTCTAAGCGCGGGATCCGAGTACAGCACAAAATTGGCAAGCCTCTGGAACAGATGAGCTTCCTCAATGTCAACACCCAGATGATGAAGTTGCACTTGTGCCTGCGTCCACGCAAGTGACAGGGTGCGTTCGAACGTTTTCGCTGCGCGGTACTTGTCAGCGAGGTCGACGACGAGTTCGCGGGAGGAAGCAACGATGGTTGAAAAAACGATACTCGCCGCGCTGCCGGGAGGAATTCGCACAGTTTGGCGCAAGCTCATTATCGGATCGAGTACGGAGCCAACGGTATTTGAAAGCGGCCGGCCATCGATAACCGATATTGGGTTACGAATGTGATGTCCGCGACCGATGAACCGAGCCCGATCCGTTTCGAACTGGAGGTCTCCGACCGTTTCGCCTTCCACAACTGCCACATGCGCGGCCCACACGGCTGTTTCCTTGTCAGACTGAGCGCGTCGCGTGGCGATCAGTCCGTTCGCTTCCGGCAGGAACTCCGTCTGAACAAACAAATTCGAAAATGCGGGATGCGCCACATCCGCACCTTGCGGCGCGAGACAAATTTCGGCGTAGGAGGTGACTTCAACTTCCCGCACGCGCGTTCCCAGATTTGTGATGGAAATGCGGCGAACCTCGGCATCATCTTCGGGCGACACAACAACCTCGAGAGCAGTGGTTAGAGCGCCGTCACGCCGGATAAATTCCGCACGGTCTTCGAAGAAAGATGCCTCGTAGGAATCCGGCTCAACGCCAGTGGGCTGAAAGCCAGCGGACCATACTTGTCCTGTTTGAGCGTCGCGAAGAAAAACATATCTGCCCCAGCAATCGCATGTGACATCTTCCCGCCATCGCGTTATGGCGATGTCCTTCCAGCGACTGTAGCCTGAGCCGGCAGCCGTCAGCATTACCGCGTATCTTCCATTGGAAAGAAGATGCGTCCGCGGTGTTGGGGTGTGCGCTGTGCTGAATCGGCGGACAACGGGAGGAATCAGCTCGCGGATTTGCGCTGTCGCGGATACGTCCTGCGCGCGTGGCCGTGTGACCATCACATCGCGAGGCGTGCGCTCCTGCAACAACAGCTCCGTGGCCTGGACCATCGGTACAGCATGAAAGCGCCTGCGCATCGCACCATCGCTCAAGACGTTGGCGAGCGCCACTAACGTCATTCCCTGGTGGTGCGCAAAGTACGTGCGCACCAGGGCGACATCCTTGCCTTCGGGCAGGCGCGTGGATGTGTAATCCAGCGCTTCGTAAAACCCGTACGTCCCAGCTGCGCCCGCTTGTTCGAGCCGGGCAAAGTTCTCGAGAGCTGCGATAGGATTAATCATGGCCGCGAGCGCGGTGGCATATGGCGCGACCACCAAATCATCGCTGAGTCCGCGCTTAAGCCCCAGACCAGGTACGCCGAAACTCGAGTACTGATAGGTCAAATCCACGTCGCGCGCGTTATAGGCGGACTCCGAGACGCCCCATGGCACCCCTCGTTCGGTGCCGTATTCCGCTTGACGCCGCACCACAAGCTCGTGCGTTTGGTTTAGAAGGCTTCCCTGCGGAGCACGCATTACGAGCGCGGGCATCAGGTATTCGAACATTGAACCCGACCACGAAGTCAGAGCGGAGCCGCCGCTCACCGGCGTTAGCGCGCGTCCTAGACGAAACCAGTGCGACGCAGGAGCTTCTCCTTTGGCAATCGCGATGAAACTCGCCAATCGCGCTTCAGAGGCAAGCAAATCGTAATAGTTGGAGTCTGGTGCGCCGTCCGCGACGCGATATCCGATCGAGAAAAGCTTCCGCTTATCGTCGAACAAGAAGCCGAACTCCGTCGCGTCGACCATTTTTTCCGCCGTTTGGATGATTGTCAAAAGTCTGCGGACGAGAGCCACGGCGTCGGTGAAAGATTGTTTTACGGCCTCGATGAGTGCTTCAACACAAGTAACGGCATCCTGGTTGATTGGAGAGTTGTTCCCGGCTTGGGTATCGCCGATCAGGCGAATCCGCAACTCGGAAAGTTCCCGCAGGGCCGCGTCGAATCGGTCTGGCGCGCCCGCGAGAGTTGGGACCGAGTCAAGAAGCTCAATCGCTCTCAAGTCGGATGCGTGGCCTTGCAAACAGGCCACGAGGCGTGCAACGTCCTTCGATTCCACGCGAGCCAGCGGAATCAGAATCCCTGCGTCTCTGGCATGACTGTCAATGCAAGCCTGCAATGCATTGGCCCAGACCGGTAACTCGGAATCGGCACTATCTCCCCGTTCCTGCGTCAAAGTTTGCGCAATATCCGCTACATTTTGCGTCAGCGTCTTCCACTCGACGAATCGTTCCGTCCAGTCCATGGCGCGAGCAGGCGCCGACTCTAGCGAGGCTCGTATTGCATCAGCCGCGCTGTTGAGTTGTTTCCGTGTGACCACCTGCGTGCGGCCCGTGCGCGGAATTCCGATGAGCGCATCGCGCAACAGCCGGGCAGTGTCTCGCATGCCGGCAAGTGCACTGCTTCCGAATGCTGATTCCTCCATCAGTTCGCGGCAACCGTTAGCCAGCGCTAATAGATGGCCTGCGAGGTTCCCGCTGTCGACCGTGGAAACGTATTTCGGAGTCAGGGGATGGAGGTCGAAAGTGTCGTACCAATTGTAGAAATGCCCGCGAAATAATTCCATTTCGCGCATGGTCGCGAGCGTGGTTTCAAGTCGCTCAAGCATTTCTACAATGCCCAGCCATCCAAGGTCATGCGCAGAAATTATCGAGAGAAGATACAAGCCCATGTTCGTTGGTGATGTACGGTGTGCCAGAACTGCCTTAGGGATTTCCTGAAAATTGTCAGGCGGTAAAGCATGGCTCTCCGGGCTAACGAACTTCTCAAAGAAACGCCATGTTCGCCGCGAAATCAGGCGCAGACTCTCACTGCCTTGGAGAGTTAACGTCTGTGCCTCTCGCTCCGGAGGCAAGCTGATCCACCACGCTACCGCGGGCGCTGCCGCCCAAAGCACCAAAAAAGAACCGGCAAACATCCAAATCCCGCGTGGCGCAAAGGCCAGGCCGGCGATTGCTGCAGCGAGGGCGACAAATCCTCCGGCCATGCGCTTGTATGTGTTCGAAAGGTTGGACTTGGTTTGCGCCTTCGCCTGTGCTGCCGTCACCCACTCGAGCAAATTCCTGCGTGTAATCACCAGGCGAACAAGCGTCCGCACGATTGCCACCGACATAAGCCAGGTTTGGTACGCCAGAAACGTCAGTGTCAATCCGATGTGTGAGACCGCGAGCACGAAATCGCCGAAGACGCCACGAAAATGGCTTCGCAACGAAATACCCTTGCGGCGTGGGATGAACGCGAAAAGGCATGGGAGCAAGCCCGGTATCGACAATGTCGCAATGATGAAGAGTGTCCACACCCACGGAGAAGCCGGGCGCAGAAACCAACCGGCGAGCAGCGTGAGAAACATTGCCGGCGCCGACAGTGTCCGGCGCAGATTGTCGAAGATTTTCCATTGACCTATTGCCGGTATCTTGAACGAGCCTCCGTTTCCGCCCGCAGTGCGGTGCAGCCCCAGAAGCCATGGCAAAAGCTGCCAATCACCGCGCGCCCAACGATCTTGACGTACGGCGATTGCTGCATAGCGTGACGGAAACTCTTCGAACAACTCGACATCCGTGGCCAGGCCGACTCGCGCAAAAATGCCTTCAAAAAGATCGTGGCTTAAAAGAGAATTTTCCGGCACCTTGCCAGTTAGCGCGGTTTCGAACGCGTCGATGTCGTAAATTCCTTTGCCCGTGTAGGAGCCTTCCCGGAACAAATCCTGATATACATCGGAGACAGCGGCCGAGTAAGGATCGATGCCACTTGGGCCCGCATATATTCTTTGCGCGACAGACGCCTCGCGATCAACAGGCAGCGACGGTGTAATGCGGGGCTGCACAATCGCATAGCCATCTGCCACACGTCCGTTACTAGCACTGAATTGGGGCCTGTTGAGAGGATGCGCCATTGTTCCCACGAGTCGAGCCGCAGTCCCGCGGGGCAAACGGGTGTCCGCATCGAGCGTGATTACGTAACGAACGGCTCCAATGTCTGCAACAAGACGGCTGGCTGATGGGATGAACGTGGTGTTGGTCGAGCCGCGAAGAAGTTGGTTCAGTTCGTGCAACTTACCGCGTTTACGTTCCCAGCCCATCCATTTACTTTCGCGTTCGTTCCAAACACGCTTGCGATGGAAAACGAAAAAGCGGTCGCCGCCTGCTGGTGCTTGACCATGACGCTGGTTTAGTCTGGAGATGCCCGCGACAGCGATGGCGAGCAAATCATCGTCGCCCGGCATGCTTTCAGATGTTGCGTCCACCCAATCCGAGAGAAGCGCGAAACGCAAATCTCCCTCCGGATTTGCCAGATAGTGCACTTCCAGACGCTCAATGTGCTCGTTAACATCCGCGGGCGTCGTGAGAAGTGTCGGTACCACAATGATGGTTCGCAACTCGGCGGGGACCTCTCGCAATTCCATGCGCGGCAGCCTTCGTGGACCGAGTGAGTCCATCACCGCCCGATTGATAAGTGCGATGGCGAGGTCCGACGCCGGTACGGCCGCGAGAAATGCGAGGAGTGCCAGATCCTTGACACTTGTGCCATTTTCAAAGCTCAGCAGAAGCGGCAGGGCCAGCAGGATGCCTGTTAGGAGTGCAATTGTTCCCAAATAACCGGGAACCGCAGCCCGAATATACAAGCGCAGCAGCCAGCGTTTGAACGAAACGTGGAAACCGAGTTCGCGTTCGAAGGCCGGGCGTCCTCGCGAGATCAGATAATAACCAGGCTCGGCCTGGCGGTCCCGGTTAGGATCGCTGCCGTTGTGAGACGCGTCCAAGACCTTAGACGCAGCCTGCTGGACATGCCTGACAACCCGTTTGGCAACTTCTATTTCCGAATGCCCGGATCCACGCGACAGATCTTCGATGGCATGCCGGTAATTATCACGCGTAGCAAAATCCATATCCCCGAAACGGCTGCCTTGACGCAAGATTCCATCGACCGAGCTGACCGCTTCGAAGAATTCCGGCCAGTCGAAAGCGGATATGGACCGCATGCTCGTGACGATGTTGCGCACGGAAACATTCATGGCGCCTTGTTCTTGATGTTCCGCATGAACAACTTCGTCAGCGTTCGTTCCGGCGTCCGCTAGGCGCTTGTCCAACCACACGAGTACCGGTGCGACCTTTGGATCTAAATCGCGCAATCGCTGAACGAGCTGCACGGCAAAAGCGGTTTCCATTGGCCGACTTTCGAACTCAGCGAGGGTTGCCGCCAAAGCTTCGGGTCGCGCGCCTGTGCCAAGGAGCGTATCCGCCAAGCGGTCCGCTTCCTGACGTGCAGAGCGGCTGCGAACGATACGTTCCGCCAGTCGTCGAAGATTCTCGATCAGCACTACACGAAGCGTGATGGCTACAGCCCATAGTTCGCCGATGGTTAGCGGCTGCACACGCTGATAGGCGGATACGAAGCGGCGGAGTGCTTCCGGGTCAAAACGGCTATCGGTGTGCGCAACGAAGGCCCACGCTACCCCGTACACGCGAGGATAGCCCTCCAGGTGGCCCGAAGTAAGCTTCGGCAGCGTGCGGTAGTAGCCAGTTGGCAAGTCGTCTTGGATTTCGCGAAGCTGTTCATCGACGATGTGGAAGTTGTCGACCAGCCACTCTGCCGCCGGCGTAATCGCGCGTCCTTCTTCGACCGCAAGCGAAGTGGCGCGGTAGGAATCCAGCAAGACGCGTCCGTTTTCCCTGACACGAGGTATCAGTGGATGGCCGCGCACGGTTTTATTAGTTACAATTTGCGCCGCAGCCAGACTTTCGGCGTGTTGTTCCAGTCGCTCCAAGCTGAAGAGTTCTGCGCGGATCGGTTCTTCAATGTCGTGAAGCGTCGCGATGAGTGTGTGGCTTGTTTTCATTCTAGAAATTCGACGGACTAAAAGAAGTACTTGAAGCAACTTCCGGTCCTACAGCAGATAATTTCGCGCCGGCGCGACAGAGTCAATCCCCGCTCTAAATTATATCCTTAATGGCAAGGCGCTGTGGGCCGCATAGGGGGCATTAATCGTGGACCGACGATGAGACTGGAGGGGGATACTGCTAAGCAAACGGGGACGTATGAATATAGAATCATCAGTTAGCGATTTCCGTGTCCTTCGAGCCTGTTGCGGTCGCAACTATCGGATTCGCCGCAATTCCAAACAAGAGATGACGCCGAAGAAAATTGCCGCGAATGGGCGCGATGCGTCGGACGACGCCATGCTTCATCATCTCCAGCGCGAGACTTTCGCTTATTTCCTGCATGAAGTAAATCCAGATAACGGACTGATCCGTGATAAGACGCAAAAAGGTTGGCCGGCTAGCATCGCGGCCACTGGACTGGCGCTCGCGGCGTACCCGATCGGCGTCGAACGACGCTTTCTGACGCGAGCAGTCGCGATTAGGCGCACGCTAGCGACTCTTCGTTTCTTCTGGAATAGCGCGCAAGGTCCCGAGCCCGACACGACCGGGCATCGCGGCTTTTATTATCATTTTCTTGACATGCAGACCGGTAAGCGCGCCTGGAAGTGCGAGTTATCGACCGTTGATTCTGCATTCCTCCTGGCCGGTATGCTCGCGGCAGCGGCGTTTTTCGATAAGGCCACCTCTGAGGAAAGCAAGATTCGAGAACTTGCGGACGCCCTTTATCGGCGTGCCGATTGGCGATGGGCGCAGAACCGTGCATTGACAGTCACGCACGGTTGGAAACCAGAATCTGGATTTCTGAAGTATCGATGGAGAGGATACGACGAGGCCCTGCTTCTCTACGTGCTTGGTCTCGGTTCACCCACGCATCCCCTTCCCCAAAGGAGCTACACGGCGTGGGCTTCCACATATCGATGGAAAACAATCTACGGACGCGAATTTCTCTATGCCGGACCATTGTTCATTCATCAACTCTCGCACTTGTGGATCAACTTTCGCGGCATTCAGGACAGGCCCATGCGTCAGAAGGGAATCAACTACTTTGAAAATAGCCGGCGCGCGACGCTGGTGCAGCAGGAATACGCGATTCAAAATCCTCAGCAATTCGCGCACTATGCTGAAAGCTGTTGGGGGATCACCGCAAGCGACGGCCCGGGCCCTACGATGTGCCGCGTAAAAGGTGTCGACCGGAAGTTTTTCGGATATCTCGCGCGCGGTGTACCGTTTGGACCTGACGACGGCACAATTGCCCCGTGGGCGGTGGTGGCATCGCTCCCGTTTGCGCCCGAGATTGTGCTGCCGACAATCCGGCACTTTCATAAGTTACGGCTGCATGAAAAAAATCTCTACGGATTTAAGGCAACCTTCAATCCAACCTACCCGCACAAGGGGGACAGGCCCTACGGCTGGGTAACGCCGTGGCACTACGGACTAAATCAAGGGCCAATCGTTATAATGATCGAGAACTACAAGACAGGACTTCTATGGCGACTGATGCAGCACTGTCCCTATATTGTTCGGGGACTGCGCCGCGCGGGCTTTCGCAATGGTTGGTTAAAAGAATGATGGGTTGATTCACCCATTCTTACTGTGGTTGATTTGGTGTTGCGCCGATCTTCGTCCCAATCACTTCGCCCGAAATAACGATTTCAACGCGCCGGTTTTTTTGTCGGCCTGCTGCAGTGCTGTTGTCTGCAACGGGCGCGCTCATGCCAAGTCCTGTGGCCGTAATTGAATCGGCTTCCAGTCCCTGATCTACCAGGTATTGTCGAACTGCCGTGGCACGATGCTCCGAGAGAGTTTGGTTAAATTCCTCGCTTCCCACGTTATCCGTATATCCCTCAACTGCCAGCTTCAAACCGGGATGTGCCAGAACAATGCCACTGAGCTTCGCCAGCCGCTCGCGCGCCTCTGGACGAAGATCGTATTTCCCCGTAGCGAAGAGCACATCGCCGATATTGACCACGAGCCCTCGCGGCGTATCGTGCGTTTCGAGAATACGGTTGAATTGAGCAAGGAGTGTGGCGCGCAGCTGCTGCTGTTCCTGTTCTGCCTTGCTGGCAGCTTCACGGGCCTGTTGCGCCTGTGCTTCTGCTTGTTGCTGCTGTGCCTGCGCCGCAGCGCGAGCTTGCGCTTCTTGTGTGGCCTCCAGCTGCGCCTTTACAGCAGCTTCGTGAGCCTGTTCCGCAGCAACCTGCGCCTGCTGCGCCTGCAACTGCGCTTGTTGCTGCTGTGCTTGAGCCTCAGCTCGTGCCTGCGCATCCTTCGACGCAGCTAACTGCGCTTCGAGTGCTTGCTTTTCCGCCTCGGCACGACGCTGGGCCTCGGCCGCTTGATCAGCCTTAGCTTGGGCCTCGCGCTGAGCCGCCGCTGCACGTTCTTGCACGAGCCGTTCTTCGTCCTGACGTCTAAGCCCAATGGTTATCGCGTCCTCGAACCCTTGGACAGCGTCCCGTGCCGCTGTCGGGACAGATTTCCGCTGCTTCCGGGTCTGATAGTCCTCGGCTCGATTAATCGCATCCATGGCTTTCGCCCAGGAATCCGGAGCGTACTTGTCTGCAAGGCGCAACTTGGCAATTCGCATCGCATTACGCGCCTCCAGTAAATCAAGCGGCACATTCGGAGACGCTTCGAGCGCCGGCAGACTCGCATCGTCATAGCGGCCCCGCTGCAGCAGTTCGTATTTTGCAGCAACGGCATCGACCTGGCCCTGCGTGTCGGGGCGCACGATGTTTTCAAGCACCACATCCTGGCTGGGGACCGTGACGCCAAAATCCGGCTCGGCGGTCACGATGAGTCCGAACGTCTGCAGTTGCGTTGTTGTCGTAAGT
>DATEHB010000007.1:0-16262 GCA_035279805.1 Candidatus Acidiferrales bacterium | reverse complement strand
TCGACGACATAGGTGCGCGCGCCAACCGAAAATCGCAACGGGCGTTCATCGGCGCGATGGCCCGAATAGCATTCGACGCGCACTTCGCCCATTGCTTGCTAGCCTCCTAATACGTTTGCAAACTCGGTTTCTTCGGCGCGGCGCTCCGCGTTGTATGCGGCGCCCAACAGCACCACGATGGTCGTCAGGTACATCCACACCAGCAGACCGATCGCTGCCGCGACTCCGCCGTAAACCACGTCATACGGCATGTGCCGGACGTACGTCCCAAAAACGTAATCGACACCCCACCACAGAATCGTCGCCAGAATAGCGCCATCCAGAACGTCGTGCCAACCGCGATGCCCTGGCCGTCCGACGCGATAAACGGTCATGAGAATCGCCACGCCGAGCACGAAAACAATCACGACATAGCCGGCCCGCAACGCTGCATGCACGGTTAACGAAGAGCCTGTCTTGTCCATCAGCCAAGCGGTGACTTGCCTCCCGAAAATCGTGAGAATCACCACGGCAAGCCACGGAAAAATTGTGAGGCACAGCAAAATCACGACTCGGATCTGGCGATTCCAGAATTTTGGGCGCAACTCGTCTCCCGCGACGATATGAAAGCCTTCCGTCAGGGACGTCATCAGCCGCGCGCCAACGAGCAAAGTTCCGAAAAACCCCACCAGAATCCATTGCAACGCGCTCTCGCCGTGACGCCCCAGATATGCACCGACGAGGTGCGCGCTTTCCGGAGGCAAAATAATTTGCAGACGAAACCACATCTGCAGCACCGCGGTTGAGCCCCACCGTGTGCCGTGCAGAAGTCCAAGGCCAAGAAGAAGAATCGGGAAAAATGTGAGGAACATGCTGTAGGCAGTCGCCTCGGCGACGAGCTGGCATTGCGGAAACACGCGGCGCACGGCGCGGTACATGCGTGCTGCGAATGGTTTCAAGTGGAGCATCGCCACTGAGTTAGATTATGCCCGCACAAGCGGAGTGGCTGTTGACTGCCGCCTTCAGTGAACTGCTGCTTGCTGAATTGTGGATGTCCTCGGCGCGTGCCGCTCTTGTGGCTGTGAGTCGCCAGGCGTAGACTCTCTTCGAGATTCGTCACGCGGCAGCGATGCTGCGCGGCGAACGATCTTGGGAAGGACCCCCGTGACAACACCAGCCAAGACCATCAGCGAAGGAACGCGCAGCGAAGAAATCGTCCGCAAACATAAGGAATTTCTGTGGCCCGCGGTGACGAATTACTACAAGCAACCGCTCGTTGCCGATCACGCCTCGATGCAATATCTGTGGGACCTCGAAGGACGAAAATATCTGGACTTTTTCGGCGGCATCGTGACGATTGGCGTGGGGCACTGCAATCCGAAGGTGACTTCGAAAATCAAGGCGCAGGTTGATAAGCTGCAACACACGTCCACCGTCTTTCCCAACGAAGCCATCGTAAATCTTGCGGAAAAGCTGGCAGAAATCACTCCGGGAAAATTGCAGAAGAGCTTTTTTTCGAACTCCGGGACGGAAGCGAACGAGACAGCGATTCTGCTGGCCCGCATGGCCAGCGAAAGCTACGACGTTGTCGCGTTGAGGCACGCGTACGCGGGAGGTTCGAGCCTGGCGAAGGGTGTTACGGCTCACGCCGCATGGCGCAAAGGTGGAGTCATCAGCGTCGGCGTTTCGCACGCGGTCAATGCGTATTGTTACCGCTGCCCGCTCCATTTGACGTATCCCGATTGCGGCGTCGCATGCTCGAACGACGTGGAGAATCTGATTCAGACGGCGACCAGCGGGCGCATTGCCGCGTTTATCGCGGAGCCGATTCAGGGTGTCGGCGGATTTATCACTCCGCCGCCGGAGTATTTCAAGATCGTTTACCGCATCGTGAAAAATTACGGCGGGCTTTTTATTTCCGACGAAGTTCAGACGGGATTTGGGCGCACCGGCAAAAAATGGTTTGGCATCGAGCAGTGGGAAGTGACTCCGGACATTATTACCTGCGCGAAAAGCATGGGGAACGGCGTGCCCGTGGGCGCGACGATCACCACCGCCGAACTCGCCGACAAATTCCAGGGCCTGACGATTTCAACTTTCGGAGGCAATCCGGTCACTTCAGTTGCAGCGCGCGCCGTGATTGAAGTGATCGAGGAAGAAAATCTCCGCGAAAATACGCACGTGGTCGGCGGATATTTTCGCAAGCGGCTCGAGGAATTGAAGGAGAAGCACGCGATTATCGGCGACGTCCGCGGCATGGGCATGATGCAGGCGATTGAGCTCGTAAAAGATCGCAAAACAAAAGAGCCCGCGCCGGAGGCGACAGGCCAGCTCCTCGAACGCGCGCGAGACAACGGTTTGCTGATCGGCAAGGGCGGCCTTTACGGCAACGTGATTCGCATGGCGCCGCCGATGAATATTTCCAAAGCGGACGTGGATGAGGGAATTCGCATGCTGGATAAGTCGCTGAGCGAAGTGCGCGCGTGAGTCGCAAGACGCACAAGTGATGAAGGACGAAGAATTATGGCGACGGCGGTGAGTTCAACGCAGGTTTGCCGGAATTTCATCGGCGGGCGCTGGGTGGAGTCGAAGGCAACGAAGATTGCCGAGCGGCGGAATCCGGCGAATACGGATGAAATTGTGGCGCGCGTGCCGCTTTCGAGTCGTGAGGAGATGCGCGAGGCGATTGCCGCGGCGAAAACTGCGTTCCCTGCTTGGCGCGACACGCCCGCGCCGAATCGCGGGAAAATTCTCTTCCGCGCCGTCCGCATCATGGAAGAGCAAAAAGAAGAATTGGCGCGCATGCTGACGCTGGAGGAAGGAAAAGCTCTGAAGGATTCGCTGGGCGAAGTGCAGCGCAGCATCAACATCCTCGAATTCATGGCCGGAGAAGCGCGGCGGCTGAATGGCGAAAGCTATCCGAGCGAGTTGCCGAAAAATTTTTCCTACACGATTAAATCGCCGATTGGCGTGATTGGCGCGATCACGCCGTGGAATTTTCCGCTGTGCATTCCGGTGTGGAAAGTCGCTCCGGCGCTGGTGGCGGGAAACACATGCGTGCTGAAGCCGGCGGAACTGACGCCGCTGTGCGCGATTCGCATGACGGAGATTTTCGAGCAGGCGGGCCTGCCCGCGGGCGTTTTGAATCTGGTGCTGGGCGCGGGGGAAGAAGTGGGCGACGAACTGGTGCAGAACCCGGACGTGCGCGCGATTTCTTTTACCGGCTCGACGGAAATCGGCTGCCAGATTTATGCGAGCGGCGCGCGTCGCATGCAGAAAGTGCAATGCGAGATGGGCGGCAAGAATCCGGTGGTCATTTTGGCGGACGCCGATTTGCCGCTAGCGGTGGAGTCCGTGGTTTCCGGCGCTTTCGCTTCCACGGGACAGCGCTGCACGGCGACGAGCCGCGTGGTGATCGAGGAAAACGTCGCGCACAAATTCGTTGCGATGCTTACTGAGCGCGCGAAAAAATTCAACGTGGGCAATGGGCTTGAGCCGGGAATCGACATGGGCCCGTCTGTGGACGAAACGCAAATGAACACAGTCCTGGAATACATCGAAGTCGGGAAAAACGAGGGCAAGCTGCTGCTTGGCGGCGAGCGGCTGACCGGCGGTAAATACGACAAAGGATATTTTGTTGCGCCGACGATTTTTGACGATGTGGCGACGAAAAGCCGCATCGCGCAGGAGGAAATTTTCGGGCCCGTGCTGAGCGTGATTCGCGTGAAGAATTTCGACGAAGCGCTCGACGCGGCCAATTCTGTTCGTTACGGGCTGGCCAGCGCGATTTACTCGAGCGATGCCAGCAAGATTTTCGAGTTTATCGACCGCATCGAAACGGGAATCACGCACGTGAATTCGCCGACAGTAGGCGGCGAGGCGCATTTGCCCTTCGGCGGCATCAAAGATACCGGGGTTGGCCATCGCGAAGTTGGCCACGTAGCGCTGGATTTTTACACGGAACTGAAAACCGTCTATATTGATTACACGGGCCGGAAACGCGAATCGAGCATCTATTAGTAACGACGGATGATTAGGCGCAAGTAAATGACAACACACTTCTCAAGCCGGTTCTCCGCATTGGCGGCGATGATGGCGATTCTCTCTGCCGCGATCATGATTTCCGCTGTGCGCGCCGTGGACAAAATCAATTGGAAGCCCATTAGCGACGCGATTCTCAAAATCACCGGGCGCAAGCCGCCAAAGATTTGGAATGTGTATCAGGATGAAAAGAAGAAACAGCGCGTGTTGATCGAGATGGATAATCGCTATTTGATCGTCGATGCCAAGACGAAGCAGGTCTATGAAATCACGAGCGCGGAGTTGCAGGTTCACGGCAAGAATTACCAAACGGCGAATCCAACTTCAAATCAGCATGCGTTGCCGAGCACGGGTTGGGACATCCGCGATATCGGTCCCGCGGAGCGCATAGAAGTTCAATTGACCAACGAAAAGATTTCCCTCGATGTTGAATTGCCGCACCCGCTCGACCTGCGCACCGCGCAATAGCAGGCGCCCGCTGGCGCCAGCGCAGCGCAAAGACCTCACGTCAGTTCGCACAGAATCGGTGCGAACGGGACGTGAGCTACAGAAAAATTTCCCTTGGCATCGTAGCGGCGGCCTTCAGGCCGGCAGCCTACCAGGGCGACGCGCCTTCGGAGACGGGGCCCGGAGAGTCGGCTGCGGATTGCGCGGGCCCTTTTAGTTCTGCGAGCAAGATTCCAACGAACACCAGCGCCGCGCCGGATAATTCTCGAGCGCCAAGCCGTTCATGCGCGACAATCACAGATGTAAGCGCGGCAAAAACGGGTTCCAGGCTGAGCAAAATCGCGGTGTGCGTGGGCGTCGTATATTGCTGCGCCCAGACTTGCATCGAAAAACAGAGCGCGGTAGCGCCAACGGCCGTAATTAAAATAGCCCAGACAAGACCGGGAGACCAGACGAGCCGGGGCGGCTCCCATCGCGTAGTGGCGAGCAGAGGCAAACACGTCAGCGTCAGCAAAGCCGTCATAATCACTTGCAACACGCTCAACGCGGGGACGGAATGCTGCACACTGTAGCGTCCCACCACAATGATATACAACGCGAACATCAGCGCGCAGATCAGCACGAGAAGATCGCCGATATTCAACCGCGCAAATCCCTCGCGCGGCACGGTGAGGTAATACAATCCAACGAGCGCGACAATCGCGCCCGCCCAAACCCAGCGATTCACGCGGCGTTTCCAAAACACCGCGAGCAACACGGGGACCATCACCACTCCTGCGCCCGTGATGAAACCCGCTTTCGACGGCGTTGTGAGTTTCAGCCCCAAAGTTTGAAATGCGTATCCGGCGAACATGAAAAAACCCATCAGCGCGCCCGCAACGAGCGTCGCGCGTGGCAGTTTCCGCAGCGCGCGCCAGTACACGACGGCCATCACGATTGCCGCCAGAGAAAATCGAAGCGCGTTGAAAACAAACACGGAGGAAAATGCGAGCGCGTCTTTAACAACCACGAACGTCGCGCCCCAGATGAGCGAGCACAGCGCCAGCGCCAGATCAGCCTGAAGGCGGCGCGAAATTGTGCGGCTCATGAACCAGGCGCTCAGTGGCGTTCGTAAACGATGCGGCCGCCGGTGATGGTCATGTCGGCGGAAGTGTGAAGCAGTTGTGCGGCGGGAATGCGCGTGATGTCGACGGGGTAGACAACAATGTCGGCGAACATGCCCGGCTTGATTTGGCCCTTGGCGTTCTCCTCGAATTCACCGTACGCCGAACCAACCGTATAGTCGGAAATGCAATCGCTCATGGGAAGTTTTTCTTGAGGCTCCCAACCGCCGGACGGGCCTCCTTCGGGGAGTTCGCGCGTGACGCAGGCGTAAAGCCCGCGCAACGGATCGATGCCTTCGACGGGATAATCCGTGCCGAACGCAAGATGCACGCCATGCTTGCGCATCGTGTTCCAGGCATACGCGCCTTTCGAGCGTTCGGGCCCGACACGCGCGCCAGCCCAGCGTTCGTCGTCGAGCAAATGAACGGGCTGCATCGAGGCGATCACGTTCAGCTCCGCGAAACGTCCAAAATCCTCCGGCGCGACGATTTGTGCATGCTCCACACGATCGCGCCGGTCGCGTGGTCCATTCGCCGCGCGCACAGCCGCAAAAGCGTCCAGCGCAACACGGTTGGCTTGGTCTCCGATGGCGTGGAAATTAAGCTGGAAGCCCGCCTTGTCACGTTCAATCGACATGGCATTCAATTCTTTCGGCTGCATGCGAAGAATTCCCGAAGTCGATGGATCGTCGGAATACGGAGCGAGCATCGCCGCGGTACGTGAGCCAAGCGATCCATCCATGAACGCTTTCAGCGCGCCGGTTTTCAACCACGGATCTGTGGCGCCGCCTTCGCGGCGTTCTTCTTCGAGTTTCGCCAGCGGCTCGGTGAACGTGAGCCATTCGGTGATGCGCAGCGGCAGCTTTCCTTTCTGTTTTAGTTCGCGATAAACCAGGAAATCCTGCCATGTGGAATAGTCCTGAATCGAAGTGACGCCATGGGAAACCGCATCGGCGAGCGCAAGTTCAATCCCGCGGCGGCGGCGTTCATGGCTTGCGGGCGGAACGTGACGGTAGACCAGGCTCATCGCCGCATCTTCTTCGAGCATGCCGTTCGGTTCGCCGGTCTTTTCACCAGTTTGGCCGACGCGAACAATGTGGCCAGCTGCGGGGTCGGGCGTGTCTTTCGTGATGCCTGATAATTTAAGCGCCAGCGAATTCGCAACCGCGACGTGCCCGTCGACGCGGCCAAAGATCATCGGGTGATCCTTCGAGACGGCGTCGAGGTCCCATCGTGTGGGGAAACGCTTTTCAGGCCAGAGCGTGTGGTCCCAGCCGCGGCCAGTGATCCATTCGCCCGGTTTGTAATTTTTCAGCGCGGCGCGAATTCGCTGCTGAAATTCCGCCAGTGACTTTGCGCCCTCTAAATTCACGGTGAGCATTCCCATGCCGGCGCTGGCGAGATGCGTGTGCGCGTCGTTGAATCCGGGCATCGCAAAACGGCCGTGCAAATCAATGACGCGCGTATGCGGGCCCAGCCATGCGCGCACATCATTGTCACTACCCACAGCGACAATTTTTTCGCCTTGAATGGCGACAGCTTGCGCATGAACCGGCTGCGAGGCAACGGTGTAAATGTCGCCGTTAATCAGCGCCAGAGTGGCCGGAGTTTTTGGCTTTTGCGCTTCTCGAGACATGCCCCTCCCCATTTTATTCAGCGAACGATTCCTGGCGCGGGTTAGCGCAGACGGCGTGGCGCAAAGTACGGCAGCGACGGCAACCGGAATAATTACGCCGGCGATGGCGAGAAATTTCGCAAACGAAGCGGACAATTTCAGAGTTGAGCTCCGGCGACGGCAAGTACAGTCAACATGGCGCGTTTCAAACCGAGTTCGCGCCCGGCGGGATCGTACCATTCATCGAGCGAATGCGAGCCGCCGCCCTGTCCGCCCGCGCCGATTGCGATTGCCGGAATGCCCTGCGAGAGAGGCAGGTTCGCATCCGTCGAGGAACGCTCGAGGCGAGAGCGATTGCCGAGATAGCGATCCACGTTTTCGATGGCGGTGAGCAGCCCCGAATCGGCGGCCAACTTTCCGCCGGGGCGAAGACCGATTACGTTCACTTTCAATTTTAGAGCTTCGTTTCCCGGCTCCGCCGCGGCCATTTCTTCGTCGATGGCGCTCGTAAACGATTTGCGCAACTCGCTTTCCAGCCGCGACAATTCCGCGTCGTCTTCGGAGCGCAGATCCACTTTCACGCTGGCTTCCGCGGGGATCGAGTTCACCGAATTCCCGCCGTCGATCACGCCAAAATTAAAAGTGGTTCGCGGCTCTTGCGGAACGCGCGTGCGGGAAAACTGCACAATGCCGCGCGCGAGCGCCGTGATGGGATTGGGCGCGCCAAAGTCGGACCAGCTATGGCCTCCCGGGCCGGTGATTTGCATATCGAGGCGTCGCGACGCGAGACCGATGGTGGTGACGTAGTCGGTGGTGGCGCCGTCGAGCGCAATCACGGCGCGAACGTCGCCTTTGTAGGCCTCCATCAATTCGCGAATGCCGCGCAGATTCCCTTCCCCCTCTTCGCCGACGTCGGCGGCAAAGACGATTTTCGTTTGCGTTCTAAGTTGAGCTTCGTTCATCGCGCGCGCGATGGCCACCAGCGCCGCAAGTCCCGCGCCGTCATCGGAGATCCCCGGAGCTTCCAGGCGGCCGTTGACGCGTTTGACATGAACATCCGTATCGGCGGGAAACACCGTGTCCAGGTGCGCGACCACAAGCACCACGTTTTTACTCTTGCCCGAGGATCCGTTGCGCTCGCCGATTGCATTGCCGGCGGAATCCGTGCGCACGTCGAGGCCGCTGGCAGAGAGAAGCTTCGCCACGTACGCGGCGCGTTCCGCTTCGCGAAACTCCGGCGCGGGGATTTCGGTGATTGCAATTTGCTGTTCCGTGACCCAGTCGAGATTCTTGTCCAGCCAGGACATCGCGCGAACCACGCGCTTGTCCTGCACCAGGCTGTCGATTGGATTTGTGGCGCGCGCGGTCAGCGTTCCCATGGCCAACAGGATACCGAACCAGAAAAAAACTTTCACGGACTTTATCAGAGCGTGATTCTTGGGCGAGCGAAATGGCTCGCCGGAATTTTGCCGCAAATTCAGTTCAGCGCTTTGTCGAGGGCTTGCTTTGCGCATCAGTTCCACAGAGCGTTGCAATTTCTTCGTCCGTCATCACGCGCTCAGCTTTCTTCGCCGCCTGAAAAATGCGGTCGACAAGCTCGTCGGTTGCCGGAATCTCATGTTTCTCGAGCCAGTAGGCCACGTTCGAGCGGCCGCTAAGAGGTCCGACTTCGATGATCTGTTGCAGACCGAAAAGATGAGACGGCACGCCGCTGTAAACGGAGTCCGCCAGCATGACGTCGTTCTTGCCATAGGCTTTGATAATCGCTGCCGCGTGAACGCCGGTGGCGGTGCGAAAAGCGTCGCGTCCGACGACGGGATAATTCGGAGGAACTGTCGTATGCGTGGCGCGCGATACGGCGTCTGAATATTCTTTCAACTTCGAGAGATCGCGGTCAATCAATCCCATCAGCCGCAGATTAACGAGCATCAATTCCATCGGCGTGTTTCCGACGCGTTCGCCGAGGGAATTCGCCGCGCCATGTACCTGGTCGGCTCCGGCGGCAATTGCTGAGAGAGAATTTGCGACGGAGAGGCCGCGGTCATTGTGGCCGTGCCAGTCGACGCGAATTTTTTCGCCCGAAGGTTTCACGACTTCGTCGATCGCAAATCGGACGAGATTGTAAGCGCCGCGCGGTTCGGCGTGCCCGACTGTGTCGCAGAGCACGATGGCGCGCGCGCCGCAGCGAATCGCGGTGGTGTAAAGAGCCTTCACGGTCGCGGCGTCGGTTCGTATCGTGTCTTCGGTGACGTACATCACCGGCAAGCCTTCCGCGATGGCAAACTTCACCGCGTCTTCGGTGGTGCGTTGAAGATGCTCGACGGTCCAGTCTTCCACAAGCCGGCGGATGGGGCTTGAGCCAAGAAATGTGGCGGCCTCGATCGCGATGCCGGTTTGTTGGGAAATTTCCGCGATGGGCCGGATATCGTTTACGTGCGTGCGCGCGGCGCAATTCGGACGAATTTTCATCCTGCAACGAACGATTTCCCGTGCCAGGGCCTCCGTGTCGTTGTAAGCGCGCGGGCCTGCGCCGGGGAGACCGATATTCACCGTGTCGATGGCGAGATCTTCCATCAAATGCAAAATGTGGATTTTTTCTTCGACGCTGGGATCGCGCACGGACGGATTTTGCAGGCCGTCGCGCAGAGTCTCATCATTGAGCATGACTCTGCAACCGGGCCGAATTTCAGGGCCTTTCGCCGTGTTCCAGTCGTAGATCAATTCGCTTAAATCGGCCATTTATCCGTTACCGCAATACTGTCACATAAACAATTCACGGATTCTAACCGATTTTCCAAGGCTCTGGATACTTGAGCGCAACCAGATAAAGCCCGGCTGGATCGGCCGTGGGTCCTGAGAGCGAGCGGTCGCGCGATTCAAATAACGCGGGAATAGCTGCGGGCGAAAGTTTGCCGCGACCGACCTCGAGCAGCGTGCCCACGATTTTGCGCACCATGTAACGCAGGAACGAGCGGCCGGTGACTTCGTAAATGAGTTCCTGCTTATCCGGATGCGGAACGAGCACAGAGCGAAGAATTACGCGCAGCGGTGAACGATCTTTGTCCGTGTCTTCAGAGCCGCTGGACGCGGCGAACGAAGTGAAGTCGTGCTCGCCTTCAAAAAGTTTGGCAGCCTCTTGCATCGCCGATTGGTCGAGAGGATACGGATAATGCAGTACGCGCTGATATTCGAAGGGCGAGACGACAGGACCGCAAAAGATGCGGTAGTGATATGTTTTTTCGAGCGCCTGCCAGCGCGCGTGGAAATCGGGCCCCATTTCTTCGGCGGCAACCACGCGAATCGCTGGTGGGAGCAGCGCGTTCAGCGCTCGCTGCAATTCTTCCGCGGCGAGCAACGATTTCGTCTTGAAACTTGCCACTTGGCCGAACGCGTGAACGCCCGTGTCTGTGCGGCTGGCGCCGTGAATGATGATCGGTTCCTGAGTGATTTGACGGATGATGTCGGTGACCGCGCCCTGAATCGTGGGCAGGCCAGGCTGGATTTGCCAGCCGTGGAATGCGGCGCCGTCGTACGCCAGGGTCAACTTGATATTTCGCATGCGCCGCAAATTATCGCACGCCGCAACAATTCATGCCCCGCCCTCGTAGGGCCCGTCTCAAGACGGGCCGTCGGCCTGCCACGCAGGCCGCGTCGCCTCCACGTTGTCATTCTGAGCTCGCCCGCCGCTCGCCCGCCGTGGCAGGCAGGCGCAGCGAAGAATCTGCTTTTCGCTTTTTCTGGAGTGCGGCGGCTCGACGCCGCTTTCCGGCAAAATGCCCCTCGTAGGGGCAGGGCTTGCCCCCCCGTTCTTTCTGCGCAGCGCGAAGAATCTCGCCTCGGCGCGTTCGCCTCGCAAGCTCCTCCTCAACAAGCGTCTCTAGCGTGGTTGGTACGCGAAATAGGCGGGACCCAGGCACACTGGTTCGTACTCATTTTCTATGCCGCTTTGCGTGTATGACGTTTCCTTGGTGGCGACAAACCGCACGGCGCGCAAACGGCGCTCGGCGCACAAGTCAAACCAATGCCGAATGCCCCGGCCTACGCAAAGAAAATCGCCCGGCTCGAGTTCAACCATCATCACAGGCCGCGCGACCGGATGAATGTTGCATACGCCGCGCCCCGCAACGATCAAATGGGCCTCGTCCTCGTCATGCCAGTGCTCTTTGCTGAACCGGCCCAGCATGTCGTCAATGCCGGGCGTTTCCGGAGTCAGCTCAACGACGTCATAGCTGGCGAAGCCGTGGGCGTTCTTGTAGCTCTCCAATGCGGTAGCATATGCGTCTACGATTTGAGTTGACGACGCGGACATGGAAACCGGCGCTGTGCAGCTCCAACGGTGATATTCAACACCGATGCCCGAAAGCAACATCTCGATCTGGGCGGGCATAATGAACGTTCTGCCGAGGTGAGGCACTTTGACGATAGCCATATCCCAAGCCTCAGTGGCGGGCGCTGCGGGCTCGCCAACAGCAAGGAGAGGAAGGCTTACGCCCATGCGGGCGACGCCGTACCTACAAATACGGACACGAATCCGCAGCGGCGGAAGCTCTGGATTTGCGAAGCACCTACCCTCTAAGTAGAGCTACGCGGAATTCTCGCGGTATTCTGTTCCACGTCAATTTACAATGCAATAACTTTTTTCCTGTAGGCGGGCCTACTTTTCCGAGCGCACGAAATGGCTTCCAGGTTTCGCGATTTCCTGGCCCGCGCGGCAAAGCGGGCATTCAAAGGCCTCGTAGCTCGGTATGTCCAAATCGATCAAGGCTCTGGTGGGCACGTTGAGCTCCAGGCGATTGCTGCTGCGGTCGATCAATGCTCCGGCCGCCACGGCGACGCCTCCAGCCTGCTCGACCACGCCGATCGTTTCACGCGTTGACCCGCCCGTGGTCCACACATCCTCGACCACCAGGACGCGCTCATTCGGCTGAAACACGAACCCTCGCCGTAGCGCCATGCGCCCCGAAGTGTCCCGCTCGACAAACACCGCGCGCACGCCGAGTCCCCGCGCCACTTCTTGCCCGACCAGTATTCCTCCCAGCGCCGGGGAGGCTACGCACTCAATCGACACATCTTTGAATTTCCCAGCCAGCGCCCGGCCCAGTTTTTCTGCTGCCTCCGGATACTGAAGCACCAGTGCGCATTGAACATAGGTCGCGCTGTGCCGGCCGCTCGACAACTCAAAATGCCCGTGCCGCACCGCGCCCACGCGCTCAAACAGTTGCTTAATTTCATCCGGATGCATGGGCGGCCTCCGTGGTCGAGAACGCCCGGCTAGACTAGGCCAGCTCAGCCTTTATTGTCAACGTAACACGTCTGATGCTAGACTTCGCCGTTTGATGTGTTCGGTTGCGGCCTATTACTGTCCGATTTTGAACGCCGTGCGGAGCTGGGTCCCTGCTTATTGGCCTGATTGCAAACGGATACGATTGGCCGCCGCCTTGCATCACGCAATCAGTTGAAACATATCGTCACTCTCGCACGTTTCACCATACTAGGACCTAAACCGCAATTCTGAATTCAGGGGGAAGAAAACTATATGACTGGAAGGCTTATTCGGACCGCCGTTGCTCTTTATCTGGCTGCGGCGCTCGCGGTCGGGTTCCCCGGCCTCGCCCAAGCGCAATCCCAGCAGACCACGCCGCCGCAAAATCCGGCGCCGGCAGCGCAGACTCAAGCACCAGCCACTCCGCAAAATCCGGCCGCGCTGCCCTATCCGAATCTTCACTCGGGTCCAGACTATTCCAAGGGCAAACGGTGGTTTCCGAATATATTCTCGCCCTATTTCCCAATTAATGTGCCGCCTCCCGATTTAACGAACACGCCGACAATTTACAGCATGATCCATGACGGCAAGCTTGAGTTAAGCCTGCAGGATGCGGTCACTCTCGCGCTCCAGAACAATCTCGACATCCGCGTTGCGCGATACACACCGTGGTTTGGTCAAACGGATGTCCTGCGGGCGGAAGGCGGCGGAATACCAAGCGGAACGTTCGTGCTCGGCTCGGGCGGCGGCGGGACGTTTGATCCGGTGATTGCTGCAACCGCGAGCATCGCGGATAACACTACGCCGGTGAACAATCCCTTTATTTCGGGAACCGGTACAGGCAGCAACTCCCTGATTGCTCTCAAGAGCCACCAGACTCAGCTCAACATCGCCTACGCTCAGGAACTGCACACCGGAACGTTTTTTTCCTTTGGTCTGGACAACACACGCAGTTCTTCCTCATCGTCCGCCAACTTTTTCAATCCGTCCGTGTCGTCTCAGCTTTTCGCCAGCATTCAGCAGCCGCTCCTGAGGGGTTTCGGGATACTGCCGGTGACGCGCTTCATCATCGAGACGAAGAACACCCTGAAAGAGGACAATCTGTTGTTCGAGGAGCAAGTAATCAATTCCGTGACGCAAACGGAAAATCAATACTGGCAGCTCGTGTTCGCCCGGCAAAACGTGGAAGTGCAAAAAGCCGCGCTTGGGACATCCCAGAAACTGTACGAGGACAATAAGCGCCAGCTTGAAATCGGGACCCTCGCGCCGCTCGACGTCTTGACCGCGGAGTCGGAAATCGCGACCGACAACCAGTTAGTGATTCAGGCGCAAACCAATTTGCTCCAACAGCAAACGCTGTTGCTCCAGTTGATGACGAAAAACCTGCTGGATCCGGCGTTCCAGGACGTTGATGTTGTCCCAACTACGCCCATCGAGCAATTGGCCGCCGTGCCCACCATTGCTCTGCCGGACGCCGTAAAGGAAGCGTGGGCCAATCGCCCCGAATTGAAAGTCGAACAGCTCCAATTGACGAACGACAGGGTGGAAGTCAAGGCCACGCGGAGCGAGCTGTTGCCTGCCCTCACCCTTTCGGCAAATTATCAGAGCTCCGGCCTCGGGGGCATTTCGACGATCAGATCCTCGACGCCGCTCACTTTTATTCCGAATTTGAATGTTCCCATTCTCGATGCCAACGGCAATCCCGTCTTTACTGGCGGCGTGCAGGAATTCGTGGGTGTGGGAAACACATTTAACACCACCAGCACAGTTGTTCCCGGAGGCGTCGGCAACGCCTATTCCGCGATTTTTCAAAATCAGTTCCCGAGCTATTCGGCCAGCTTGAACTTGAGTTTGCCGCTGCGCAATCGCTCGGCGCAGGCGGATAATGCGCGCGCCATGCTCAACGAACGGCAGCATCAAACCGTAACGCAACAGGAGAGAAACACGATCGTTGTGGGAGTGCGCAATGCGCTGATCGCCATTCAGCAGGACGCGGCGCAGGTGGTCGCCACCGAGAAAGCAACGCAGCTCTCTCAGCAGACCCTCGATGACGAACAGAAAAAATATTCGCTGGGCGCGTCCACCAGTTATCAGGTGATTCTCCGCTCGCGCGATCTGACGATCACCAAAGGCAATGAGCTACTCGCCAAGGCGAATCTGCAGATTGCGTTCGTCAATTTCAATTTGGCCATGGGACGCACCCTCACTGCGAATAACATCACCATCGCGGATGCCAGACACCGAACTCTTGATTTCGAAGCGCAGCAGCCGTTAATCCCCGGCACCCTCGGCGGGCGTTTGGTGGGAGAAGACGTCTTCGGACTGGGGCTGAATAAGTAGCCTCTTGGTGGTGGATCCGTTTGGATTTTCTCGATCGTGACACAAGGGTCGAAATTCAAACTGACCCATTACCATCCTCTTAATCAGCCACGCGGCAAAGGCCCGGAGGATTTTCTCCGGGCTTTTTTTTCGCTCGCTTCACGGAATTCGGCGCGGCATGCACTTGCCCACTTTTTGGGCTTGCCCTACAATCGGATCAGAGTGTCGCGAGTTGCGCTTCGGGCCGCCCGACACGGCCGGGAAAGGGCGAAATGTCTAAGGAACATCAAAGTTCGTCACTGACTGCGAGCGCCGAACCCGAATCGCGCAGACCTTCGCACGCAGAAATCGAGTGGGAGAAAAAAGTCCTGGCGCCGGCGCTCGAAAAATCGCCCGAGCGCGAGAAGCAATTCACCACAATTTCCGATTACCCCATCCGGCGTCTGTACACGCCCGCGGATCTGCATGAATGGTCTCCTGAAAAGGACCTCGGCTTTCCCGGCCAGCCGCCTTATACACGCGGCATTCATTCGACAATGTATCGCGGCCGTTTGTGGACCATGCGGCAGTTCGCGGGATTTGGCGCGGCCGAAGATACGAACAAGCGTTTTCGCTATTTGCTGGCACAGGGTCAGACGGGCCTTTCCGTGGCGTTCGACCTTCCCACGCTGATGGGATATGACTCGGATCACGCGCTGTCGGAAGGCGAAGTCGGCAAATGCGGCGTCGCAATCAGTTCGCTCGCGGATATGGAAGTCCTCTTCGACCAGATTCCTCTTGCGGACGTCAGCACTTCGATGACGATCAACTCGCCCGCCGCGATTATTTGGGCGATGTATCTGGCGGTGGCGGAAAAGCAGGGCGCGGACTGGAAGAAAATCTCCGGCACGCTGCAGAACGACATCCTCAAGGAATATATCGCGCAGAAGGAATACATCTACCCTCCCGGCCCGTCGATGCGCCTGGTGATCGACACATTCGAGTTTGGCGCGAAGCAAACGCCGAAATTCAACGCGATTTCCATCAGCGGCTATCACATTCGCGAAGCGGGCTCGACGGCGATTCAGGAACTTGCTTTTACGCTTCGTGACGGCATTGAATACGTTGACTGGGCCATTCGTCGCGGGCTCGAAGTCGATGACTTCGCTCCGCGTCTTTCGTTTTTCTTCAACGCGCACAACGATTTCTTCGAGGAGATTGCCAAGTACCGCGCGGCGCGGCGCATCTGGTATAAAACGATGCGCGAACGCTTTGGCGCGAAGAATGCGCGCTCGTGGGCGTTGCGCTTCCACACACAAACCGCCGGCTGTTCGCTGACCGCGCAGCAGCCTTACAACAACGTGGTTCGCACCGCGCTGCAAGCGCTGGCGGCCGTTTTGGGCGGCACGCAATCGTTGCACACGAATTCGCTCGATGAAGCCTGGGCGCTGCCGACGGAGTTTGCGGCGACGGTCGCTTTGCGCACGCAGCAGATTATCGCGCATGAAAGCGGCGT
>DATEHB010000006.1:0-29380 GCA_035279805.1 Candidatus Acidiferrales bacterium | reverse complement strand
CGCGATATCGAGAGCGTCGAAATCGAGCTGATGCTTAACGATTTGGAACAGGCGACAAAGCGGCTCGAACGCGTTGAAAAAGATTTGAAGAAAAAGAAAGACCCCTCAGTCGAAGCAGAGAAAAACGTCCTGGACCGCTGTATCAAGGCGCTCGAATCGGAAACGCCGCTGCGCGAGCTCGATTTCAAGCCGGACGAACAGAAAATCGTGAACGGTTTCATGTTTGTGTCGCGCAAGCCGATGCTCTTCGCGCTGAATCTGGGAGACGATGAGGCCGCCGACATGCAGGGCGCAGTGACGCGTCATAGTCTGTCGAAGCTCGCGGGGAAGACGCGCACCGCCGTCGTGGCGTTTTGCGGGAAAGTGGAATCGGAACTCGTGGATTTGAGCGACACCGAAGCGAAAGAACTGATGAGCGCGTATGGCCTTATGGAACCGGGCCGCGATCGCATTTTGCGCGCAACCTACGAATTGCTCGGCTTGATTTCGTTTCTCACTTGCGGTGAGCCCGAATGCCGCGCCTGGACGATTCCGCGTGGAACTTCTGCGGCGCGCGCGGCGGGCGCGATTCACAGCGACATCGAGGCGCATTTCATCAAGGCCGAAGTGGTGCGCTGGGAAGAATTGCTCGCGGCGGGAAGCTGGGCGGCGGCGCGTGAACGCGCTCAGGTGCGCCTCGAAGGCAGGGATTACATTGTGGAGGACGGCGACGTTATCCTTTTCCGCCATTCCGGCTGACGCGCCGTTCCGCGCAACCGCGGCGGGAATCGCGTTTGCGTTGTTGCTCGGCGTGCTCGCGGCGGCCGCCGACCTTGTTGGCGGATTTTTCGTCATACGGCGGCACTGGTCGCGCGAATACTTGAAATATTTCATCGCGCTGGGCGCGGGTTTCATGCTCGCGGTCGCGCTCCTCGAAATGATTCCGGAATCATTGCACCTCGCTTCGATCCAGCCGTATTCGATTTTTCCTCGGGACGTTGGACTCACCTCGGAGGCCGCCGAAGTTTTGTTGCTCGTGCTCGCCGGATATTTGCTGGTGCATTTTTTCGAGCACACACTGGCGCCGCATTTCCATTTTGGCGAAGAGACGCACATGGAAGCGATGACCGCAATGCACGTGGGCTACGCAGCGGTGCTGGGACTGGCGATTCACACATTTTTCGACGGCGTGGCGATTTCTTCGGGATTGCTCGTGTCGCGTTCGCTGGGCTTGCTGATTTTTGTGGCCATTTTCCTGCACAAAATTCCCGAGGGATTCACCGTCGCATCGTTGATGATCGCAAGCGGGCAAGGGAAGCGCAGAGCATTTCTCTCCTCGGCGGTGCTGGGCGCGGCGACTCTCGTCGGCGTGGGAGTGATGCTCGTGTGGCGCGCGCACGTCGGCATCGCGCTGCCGGTTTCGGCGGGCGTCACGCTCTACGTGGCCGCCTCTGACCTGATTCCCGAGGTAAATCACGAGCCGGGCGCGAAAATGGCTTTGCTGGTGTTTTTGGGCGTGGCCATCATGCTCGCGCTCAAGCTCGCCTTCCAAGTCTAGCTTTGGAACCGTTATCTTGACGATAAGCCAATCAAAATCAGCAGCTTCGCAGCGGTTTGAGCCGGGAGCTACCGCCGTGAGCACGCGCCTCCGTCCCGCAACTTTATCGCCCTGCGCGTGTTAGATACAATGTGGAGGTTATGGCCAGATCCGACGTCCAACTGATGCTGGACGTAAAGGCGGGGGACAAACTGTCCTTCGAGCTGCTGCTGCACAAGTATCGGAAGCCGCTGGTCAATTTCCTCTGCCGAATGGTGCGCGATCAGGCCGCCGCGGAAGATCTCGCGCAAGAGGTTTTTTTTCGGGTTTACCGGGCGCGCAAAGAATATTCGCCGAGCGCGAAGTTCACTACGTGGCTTTTCCGCATCGCGACGAATCTGGCGTTGAATGCCATTCGCGACGGCCGGTACAGGCAGCTGCAGATCTCGATCGACGCTCCTGTCGCCGATGACGAACCGGCGTTTCAACTGCCGTCGCGGGAAGCACGCGCGGATGACAGGCTGATCGAGCGCGAGCGCAACCAGATGATTCGCGGCGCCATTCTGGCGCTTCCGGAAAAGCAACGCGCAGCCGTTGTGCTGCACAAGTATCACGATATGGATTACGCGGAAATCGGGAAAATTCTGGGCTGCTCGGAGAGCGCGCTAAAATCGCTGCTTTTCCGCGCCTATGAAACCTTGCGGGTGCAGTTGGCGTTGCTCGTGGCACAACCGGCAGCGCAGTCCGCGGGGGAGGGAAAACGACATGAGCTGTGAAAAAATCTCGAACGCATTGATCACTTATCTCGACGGTCGCGCGAACGCGGAAGAGCGTTTCGTCGTCGAAGCCCATCTGAAATTGTGCGCCGCGTGCCGGGAACGAGCCGAAGAATTCCGCCGGCTCTGGCAGGTGATGGCGGAGGTTCCGGCAGTCGAGCCGTCGCTGGCATTTGATGCGCAACTGCAGCAACGAATCGCCAGCGCGCCAAAGCCCGGATTCTGGGGCTGGGTGATGCCTGCGCCGCGATTCGCTCTCGCCGTGGCGTTGCTCGTCGCGTTGTCGGTTTGGGTGGGCGGACGACAACCGAATTCGGCGAATCCGCAGAACTCAGCGACGAATAGCGAAGAACAATTTCGCATGATCAAGGATCTGGGCGTGCTCGAAAACTATGACGTGCTCAGCAACTTCGACGCGCTTTCTGATTTGCCGGCTTTAACGCAGCCCACACAGGATCAGCAGCAGAGCCCGCCAAATGACGCGCCAGGGTCAGGCAGCGGCGCTTAATTGCGATTCAGAATGCGTAGATTCTCCCAACTCGGCTCCGCACTCGCAACGCTGCTCTTTGCAGTGAGCCTTGCCTACGCAGCGCCTATGCAGCGAGGATTCGGCGGCGCACGCGGCCAGGGCCCGCGAGCGCAACGCCAGGCACAAAGGCAAGTCATTCGCGAACAGCAAAGAGCCCAAAAACAGGCGCAGAGGCTGCAAGGCAAGCCGAATGCGCGCGCTTTGATGGGTCTGCCGCCGAAATGGGTCGAGAATCTGCGCGATCGCTCCCCAGAGGAGCAAGAGCACTTTATGCGCAACAACGCGCGATTCCGCAATCTTCCGCCCCAGCGGCAGGAGCAAATCCGCCGCAATCTCGAGCGGTGGAATCAATTGACGCCGCAACAACGTGAAGCCATGCGTAACCGCGAACTTATGCTTGAGCGCATGACGCCCGCGGAGCGCCAGGAAGTCGTCAACAATCTTGCGCCTCGCTGGAAAAATCTGCCGCCAGACCGCAAGCAAATTCTTACGGGCAGGCTTCGTGTCCTCGGTGGCATGAGTCCGGAAGAGCGCGAACAGAAATTACAGGATCCGCAATTCATGCAAGGCCTCGATTCGAACGAGCAAGACTTGCTGCGCAAGCTCAGCGACCTCCGTCTTGGCCCCAATCCGGGGCAATAATTGTTCCGTTGTGGCACATTTTTCGCTGCTTCCGATCTTCCTCGTTAATCGTTAGCGCACATTTGCGCGCGCCGCAAGCAAGTGCGCGCCTACGTGTAGCGCGCGTTTCATTGCGAATACACAATATGTAGTGATAGAGCGCGGTTCGTGGCGAAGCGCGAGCGAAGCATTTTCTTCGCGCGCGTCGAAAATTATTTTACTTTTTCGCGCAATTCCACTTGACAAGAAACGAAGCGTGACTAGAATCGGGGCACAAAGTGGTAGAAAGTGGTAAGAAGTGGTCGGGGCGAAATGGGAATCGGAGCCGGGAACATCGCGTCAGGCAAGGTCTGGAATGCTGCGGGGAAGCCATCTAGCGACAGTCGACGAAAAGGGGCGGGTGAAAATCCCCGCCGATTTTTTGGCCGAACTGCGCCGGCAGGGCAAGCGGTTCTACGTCACGAGCGAGAACGGCGACTGCGCCAAAATCTATCCCATGAAAGTTTGGGACGAGATCGAGCGCAAGCTTGCCAAGCTTTCCTCACACAATCAGGCCAGGCAGAAATTCTTGACGCGCACGAACTACTTCGGACAAGTGGTCGAGCTTGACGGCCAAGGGCGGATTTTGATTCCGCCGGTTCTTCGGGACACGGCGCAGATGAAGGGGGAAGTCAGCGTCAACGGGCAACTGTTGTATTTGGAAGTTTGGAATCACGCCCGGTTCCTGGAGCAAATGAAGAACAACCCGATCACGGCCGAAGATGTGAAGGCGCTGGACGACTTGGGCATTTAAGTTTTGAGCGTGCTGCATACGCCGGTTCTGGCCGAAGCGATTCTCGAATGGCTCAGAATCAGGCCCGATGGGACCTACGTCGACGCGACTGTGGGAACCGGAGGACACGCTCTGGAAATTGTCCGGCGGTTGACGACGGGACGATTGGTGGGAATGGACCGCGACCCGCAGGCCCTGGAAATTGCGCGGGAACGGTTAAAGGAATTCGAAGGAAGGGTGACTCTGGTGCACAGAGAATTTTCGAAGATCGACGAAGTGCTGAGTGGCCTGAAACTCGTAGCCGTCAACGGCGTGATTGCTGATTTGGGCGTTTCGAGTTTGGAGCTGGACACTCCGGAGCGCGGTTTTTCGTTTCGCTGGCCCGCCGCGCTGGATATGCGCATGAATCCGGAGCAGTCCTTGATGGCCGCTGAAATCGTGAATCAATGGTCAGAGAAAGATCTGGCCAACGTGCTCTATCAATTTGGCGAAGAGCACGAGTCACGCAAGATCGCCAGGGCAATTGTTCGCGCGCGGCCCATCCGCGACACGGAACACCTGGCAACGGTTGTGGCAGGGGCCCGAAAAGCAAGGGGAAGGCAGAGACTGCATCCCGCGACAAAAACGTTTCTGGCGCTGCGGATAGCGGTGAATCGAGAGATGGAGGAACTCGGGCAGTTTCTTAACCGGACCCCCGCCACTTTAAGTTCCGGAGCGAGGTGGGCAATTCTGAGTTACCACTCGCTCGAGGATCGCATGGTCAAGCGCGGATTTCAGCAGCTTGCGCGCACCGGCGATTTCAGAATCCTGACCAAAAAGGTCGTCCAGCCCAGTGAAGCGGAAATTCAAAAAAACCCGCGCGCGCGGAGTGCAAAGCTGCGCGTGATGGAAAAACGAGCGCCGGAAAATCATACGCCGGGGCCGGACGAATTCGAGAGGGAAGCGTCATGACCGAATTTTATACGACGAAGCATATCGATAATTCGCGGCTCGTCCGGCAAGCCGCGCCGCGACGCCTGAGCGAATTTGCGCGAAAGATGGCCTGGGGAGCGGTGCTGGCCTCGTGCTGCCTTCTCTACACGTGGCAGCATTTTCAAGACATTCAACTGCGTTATCAACTCGAAGACATGCAAGCGCGGCACACGCAGGCGGTGGAACTGAATCAGCAGCTCCACCTCGAAGCCGCGTCGCTCAGCTCGCCCATGCGCATCGACGCAATCGCGCGGCAACAGCTTGGCATGACGGTTTCTGCTCCGGCGCAGTACGTTCCAGCAGCGGACGCGCCACGCACTGCCTACCTGGCGCAGCGCGGTTTCACGCAGCCCGTTCAGCCGTGAGTCGCCCCGGGGAAAGACTGCCTTGCACTCAAGGCTTCGCGCAACCCGCCCGGAATCGGCGTGGGTAGTGGACCGCCGCGTTGCGGGATGAACAAGTTTCAAGATTTACGCCGGAGCCCATGGTGCAAAGCAGTTCTCGTCTCCGTTTACTCGTAATTTTTGGGCTCGCAGTCGTCTGGATGATCGCCGTACTCGGGCGCGTCAGTTACCTCCAATTATTCCGTTACCGCGAATACCTCGAGCGCGCCAACAACCAGCAGCAACACATCATCGAGATCAGCCCCATGCGCGGCGTAATTTACGACCGCAACGGCCGCGAGCTGGCCATGAGCATCCCCGTGGATTCCTGTTTCGCGAATCCCGCTGAAATCACCGATCCCGCCATGGTCGCGCGGCTGCTCTCGCACGTGCTGAGTATTCCCGCGGAAGAAATCGAGCAGAAACTGACGCAATCGCGTTCCTTCGCCTGGATCGCTCGCAAGATCACGCCACAGCAAGCCGCGCGCATTCAGGCCCTCAATTTGCGCGGAATTTACTTTCAGAAGGAGAACAAGCGCTTCTATCCCGAGCGTACATTGGCTTCGAGCGTCCTCGGTTACGTGGACATGGACGAGCACGGCCTGGGCGGCGTCGAATACTCGCTCGACAAACTGATTCGCGGCCGGCCCAGCCGAATGCTTGTGCTCGCCGACGCGCGCCGTCGATGGTTCGACCGCAGCGAAGCCTCGGTGGATAAAGGCGACAACGTTGTTTTGACGATTGACGAAACGATTCAATACACTGCCGAGAAAGCGTTGGCCGCCGGAATTGCCAGAACGCACGCAAGAGGCGGTTCAGTCGTCGTGCAGGACCCGAATACGGGCCAGCTTCTTGCTGTCGCGAATTGGCCCGCGTTTGACTCAAATGATGCGGGCTCTTATCCCGCGGAGATTCGCGTGGACCGCGCCGTGGCTGACGCCTACGAGCCCGGCTCGATTTTCAAGACGATTCTGTTTTCTTCCGTGATTCAGGAAGGAGTCGCGCAGCCGAGCAACGTGATCGACTGCCAGATGGGCTCAATCGTCGTGGCGGGCCGCCTGATTCACGATTGGCATCCATTTGGTTTGCTCACGGTCGAACAAATCCTGGTGCATTCGAGCGATGTGGGCTCCATCAAACTGGCGCTGCGCCTCGGCGCGCCCAAATATTACGACTACATACGCACTTTCGGATTCGGCCAGTTGACGGGAATCAAACTGCCGGGTGAAAACCGCGGCCTCCTACGGCCAGTCGACGAATGGACAGCAAGTTCGATCGGCTCCGTCGCCATCGGACAGGAAGTCAGCGTCACGCCCGTGCAAATGATTTCGGCGGAGTCGGCGATTGCCAACGGCGGCACATTGCGACGCCCGCAGATTATTCGCGAAGTGCGACACGGCGATCAGGTTGTCATGCACGGTAACCCCGATCCTCGCCGCGTGATTGATGAACAAACGGCCGCCACGGTGCGCGAAATAATGGAGCAAGTTGTGCTTGTTGGGACGGGAACTCCGGCGCAGCCGTTTGGTTATACGGCAGCCGGGAAAACGGGCACCGCGCAGAAAATCGATCCCACGACGGGCCGCTACTCGAAAATAAATTACAACGCGTCATTCATCGGTTATGCGCCCGTGAATAATCCTGTCGTTACGATTCTTGTGAATCTAGATTCGCCGGTTGGCGGTCACGAGGGCGGCCCGACTGCGGGCCCTGTCTTTAAGGAAGTTGCCGAGCAGGTGCTCTCTTACATGAATGTTCCGCACGACATGCCGGAGCTGCCCACGCTGGAAAAAGCCTCGCTGCGCCGGCGAATGCGGCAGCCTGCGTTCGATACGCAATTCAACGCGAATTTTGCAAAGGAAGCGAAGCGCGCCGCGCAGTCGATGCCGCTGCCGGCCCCGAGTGTCGCTACTGTTCCCGAATCGTCGACGGTCGCCATCGCCGAGGGACAGGCAGTCACCGTTCCAAAACTCATCGGCCAGAGCGTCCGCGCAGTCACGGAAGGCTGTTCGCACCTGGGCCTTTTGCCAATTCTGGTTGGCGACGGAATTGCTCTCGATCAAAGTCCGGATGCGGGAACAAGGGTCCTGCCCGGGACGAAAGTCATGGTCCATTTTGGACGCAGCAGCGATGTTGCACCGGATGCCGCGCGGCGGCAACTGACACACAGGTGAAGTTGCATCCAAGGATGGAGCGAATTTGAAGTCACGGCGCGAAGGACAGGCTCTGGTCGAGTCAGAAATGAATTTGAAAGAATTATTTTCGGACGCTGAAATTGGCGCGATTGGCGGATCGGCTGACGCGGATATTCGTGCGGTCGCATACGACAGCCGCAAAGTCACGCCCGGTGCGCTTTTTTTCGCGCTGCGCGGCGAAAAGGAGAACGGCAACCGTTACGTGCCCGATGCACTGAAACGCGGCGCCGTCGCGATTGCGAGTGAGCAGGAGTGTCCCGATGGAATTCCATCAGACGTCGTCTGGATCGAAATTCTTCCTGGAGCACAGCGCCGCGTGTTAGCGACTGTCAGCGCGAAATTTTATGCCCGTCCCGCGAACGGCTTACAACTCGTAGGCGTGACGGGAACGAACGGCAAGACGACGACCACATACTTGATCGATTCGATTTTGCGCGCTGCGGGAAGGAAAACCGGCCTGATTGGTACGATTGGTTACCGGACGCCTCGCGTCAGCCGTGAAGCGCTCAACACCACGCCCGAGTCACTCGACCTTCAGCAAATGTTCGCGGAGATACGCGATGAAGGAGGCTCCGCCGTCGTGATGGAGACAAGCTCGCATGCGCTGGCGATGGACCGCTTGTGGGGATGTCATTTTGCCGTTGCGGTGTTCACGAATCTCACGCGCGACCATCTCGATTACCATAAAACGTTCGAGGAATATTTTGCCGCCAAGCGCCGCCTGTTCGCGGGCACGGGCGCGGGCCCTGCGGATGTTGCAATCGTGAACACAGACGATCCCCACGGCCATCAGCTCGAAGGCCTAGCCGCGCGAACGCTGACCTATGGCTTGAAAAACGGCGCGCAAATCACCACGAGAAAATATCCGCTCGCTTTTTCGGGTCTCGAATTCACCGCGCAAACCCCGGTGGGAAAAATTGAAGTACAGTCAAAGCTCGTCGGCAAAATAAATGTTTACAACATTCTGGCGGCGATTGGCGCTGGCATCGCTCTCGAAATTCCGACTGCCGCGATTGAGCGTGGAATTCACGAGCTCGAAAGTGTCCCTGGCCGGTTCGAGCGCATCGCCGAAGGCCAGCCCTTTCTTGTAATCGTAGACTACGCGCACACAGACGACGCGCTGCGCAATTTGATTTCGACCGCGCGCGAACTTTGTCCCGAAAATCGCATCATCACTGTGTTCGGCGCGGGTGGCGACCGCGACCGCACAAAGCGCCCGCTGATGGGCGAAGCGGCCGGCAATTTGAGCGACATGGTCGTGCTGACAAGCGACAACCCGCGCAGCGAAGACCCGCTGCGAATTATCAACGATGTGCTCGTCGGCTTGCAGAAGACAGGCAGGAAATATCTCGTAGAAGCGGAACGCGGCAAAGCCATCGAAATCGCGCTCGACGAAGCGCGGCCGGGAGACATCGTGCTGCTTGCCGGTAAAGGCCATGAGACTTATCAGGTCTTGAAAGAAGGGACGATCGATTTTGATGATCGCCAGGTCGCGCGGCAGAAACTTCGCGAGCGCGGCTACGGAAGCGCGAAAAGATAGCGTACTCCCCAATTTTGATAAAACGAATTGGCGCGCGGCATGCAACGGCAATAACGAGTTCAGAATTGGCAGGTAATTTTTCGCGGCACGGAAGCGTGGCGCCCAGCCCGTGGAGAGACGATGCGGTGGACCGTGGCAGACGTGGCCGGCGCTTTGGGTGTCCCAGCGCGGTCCGAAGCGGATTTCGCGGCGCGGCTGGCTGGTGTGTCGATTGATTCCCGCATCGTCAAGCCCGGAGAACTCTTCGTCGCGATTCGCGGACCGCGTCACGATGGACACAATTTCGTGGCTGCGGCGCTCGCTCGAGGAGCAACGGCCGCGGTTGTCGAGCGCAGACGTTCGCCCGAATATCCCGAGGAAATCCACGGGCGGCTCCTGGTCGTCGAAGACACTCTGCGCGCGTTGCAAGAACTGGCGCGGAGCTATTGCGACGCGTGGCGCAACGCGAAGCCGGGCCGGCGCGTTGCGGCGGTTACCGGCTCTGCCGGCAAAACGACAACCAAGGAAATTCTTGCGGCGCTACTCGCCGCGCGGTTCCGCGTTTTGAAATCTGAGGGCAATCTGAACAACGAATATGGACTGCCGCTCACTCTTTTCCGGCTTGACGACGAGCACGACGCCGCTGTCGTCGAGTTGGGAATGTCGCATCGCGGCGAGCTTGCGCGGCTAGCGGAGATTGCCCGGCCGGACGTTGGCGTCGTGACCAACGTCGCGGCCGTGCATTTGGAATTTTTTTCCTCCGTGGATGAGATTGCTCTTGCAAAACGCGAATTGATCGAAGGCCTCGGCGGCTCGGAGCCTGTCGCGGTGCTCAACGCGGACGACGCGCGCGTTTCACGATTTGCTGGCGGGTTTCGCGGCCGTGCGATTTATTTTGGATTATCCGAAAAGGCCGAATTTCGCGCGGAACATATCGAAGACCATGGAATGGAAGGCTCGGTCTTCGATTTTGAGAGCCCGAACGAACTGGGGCGTTTGCGCCTGCCTCTGGCCGGGCAGCACAACGTGGTAAACGCGCTTGCAGCACTCGCTGCTGCCGGCGAATGGGGCATTGGACTCGCCGACGCGAAGGAAGTTTTTCCGAATCTGCGTCCCGCATCCATGCGCGGAGAATTCCTGAAATTTGCCGCTGGATTTGCTGTGATCAACGATTGCTACAACTCGAACCCCGTGGCGCTCGAACGCATGGTCGATGTTCTCTGTTCTGTGTCCGGCTATCGTCGGCGCATTCTCGTTGCGGGAGAATGGCGCGAGATTGGCCCATCTTCCGCCTCTCTTCATCAGGCTGGAGGAAAATATGCGGCGGGAAAGAAATCGATCGGCTGGATTCTCGGCGTCGCGGGAGATGCAAAGGAGTTCGTGCGCGGCGCCATTGAAGCGGGACACACCGTCGAACAGACGGGATTCTTCGTATCCGCGGACGAAGCAGCGAAATTCCTGGCGGAGTTTGTCGCGCCGGGCGACTTGCTGCTTGTGAAAGGCTCGCGCGGCGTGCACATGGAAGTGATTGCCGAAGCGTTGAAAGCGAAATTTCCTTTGGCCGAAAACATTCACAGCGAAGCGGCGTCGCCAGCGCACGAAAGGCACTAGCTGAGATGCTCTACTACCTTTTCGTCACCGTGCTGCGCCCGCATTTCAGCCCGTTAAACGTGTTTCGCTATATCACCGTGCGCACGGCGCTCGCGAGCCTGACTGCTTTATTTCTAACGCTTGTGTTCGGCCCGTGGACGATTCGCCGGCTGCGCGAAATGCAGATCGGGCAGTTTATTCGAGCCGAAGGCCCCGAGCGCCACCAGGCCAAGGCCGGCACGCCTACCATGGGCGGCGTGCTGATCGTCGCGGCGATTGTAGTGCCCACGCTCTTGTGGGCGGACTTGCACAGTCCGTACGCGCTGCTTGCGATGGGCGCGACGCTGGCGTTCGCCGTGATTGGATTCGCGGACGACTACAACAAAGTGGTGCGCAAGCGCAGCATGGGTCTGAGCGCAAAAGTGAAGTTCTTTTATCAAGTGCTTACTTGCATCGGAGTCGGCGCGGTTCTGCTTGCGTTGCAGCAGCGCGGCGCATATTCCACGGAACTGAGCGTGCCCTTCGTCAAGCAACTGCATCCGAATCTTGTCTCGCAATCGCTCCTGCTGAAGCCGCACATCTGGCCGCTGGCCTTTGTGCCCTTCGTGGTCTTTTTAATTTTCGTGATTGTGGGCTCGTCGAACGCGGTCAATCTGACCGACGGCCTGGATGGCCTCGCCATCGGCTGCGTGGTTGTCGCCGCGGGAGCGCTCACCGTTCTTACGTATCTTTCCAGCCACGCGCGCTTCGCCGAGTATCTCGACATTCAGAGAATCCCTCAGGTGGGCGAGCTGACGATCTTTTGCGGCTCGGTCGTGGGCGCGGCCCTGGGCTTTCTTTGGTATAACGCGCATCCCGCGGAGCTTTTCATGGGTGATGTTGGCTCGCTCGCGCTTGGCGGTGTGATTGGCGTGACGGCTGTGATCATCAAACAGGAAATTCTGCTGCTCTTCATCGGCGGAATATTCGTTATCGAGGCGGTCTCGGTCATCATTCAAGTCGGTTCCTTCAAGCTGCGCGGCAAGCGCGTTTTTCGCATGGCTCCGCTGCACCATCACTTCGAACTAATGGGTTGGAGCGAATCGAAAATCATCGTGCGGTTCTGGATTGCGGCGCTGGTGTTTGCGCTGTTTTCCCTGACGACTCTGAAACTGAGGTAATTGCGTGCGATTGGGCGTGGATCTCGAAGGCAAACGGCTGCTGGTCGTGGGACTGGCGCGAACGGGCGTTGTTGTGTCTCTGCTGTGCGCCGCGTATGGCGCGCGAGTAACCGCGACGGATGAAAAGCCCGAATCCGCGCTGCCCGAAGTCGCCGCGAAACTACGCGCTGCCGGCGTCGCGCTTGAACTCGGCGCGCACAATCCCGAAATATTCGTCAACCAGGATTTGATTATCGTTAGTCCTGGCGTGCCCGCAAAAATGCCGCCATTGCAGCTCGCGCGGAATCGCGGCATTCCCGTATGGAGCGAAATCGAACTCGCGTGGCGCCTGATGCGCGGCAAATTGGTCGCCATCACGGGCTCGAACGGAAAAACAACCACCACGGCGCTGGTCGGCCACATCCTGCAATCGGCGAAAATTCCAGTGCTTGTGGGAGGGAATATCGGCACGCCGCTGCTGGCAAAGGTGGAGGCCTCCAGCGATTCTACCGTCACCGTCGCCGAAGTCAGCAGCTTCCAGCTCGAAACGATTGAGGCTTTTCGCCCGGACGTCGGCGTGCTCCTGAATCTCACGCCGGATCATATCGATCGTCACGGCTCGTTCGATGAATACGCGCACGCGAAACAGCGTCTCTTCGAAAATATGCTCGACCGCGACGCCGCTGTATTGAACGCCGACGATCCCGAAGTCGCGCGGCGTGGCCCGGCGCATGGGCAGACTTTTTGGTTCAGCCGTCAGAAGCGCCTGGCAGCCGGAACATTCGTTCGTGACGATCAAATTCTTTTTCGTCGCGAGGGCAGCGAAGACGTACTGATGCGCCCCGGTGACATCCCTCTTCGCGGCGAACACAATCTTGAAAATGTTCTCGCGGCGTCGACCGCTGCGATTCTCGCGGGCGCGCCCACCGGGGCGATTGCCGCTGCTGTGCGCACGTTTCCCGGAGTGGAGCATCGCCTCGAATATGTCACCGAAATTAACGGCGTCGCCTTTTACAACGATTCGAAAGCCACAAATGTCGACGCGACGCTGAAGGCCATCGAAGCTTTTCCCGGTTCGCTGTTCGTCATCCTCGGGGGTAAAGATAAAGGGAGTCCATACGTTCCGCTGCGCGAGCCTCTGCGCGAGAAAGCCAAACGCGTGCTTCTGATTGGCGCCTCCGCGGACAAAATTCGCGAAGAGCTCGATGGAGCCGTTGCGATGGAATACGCGGGGACGATCGATCGCGCCACCGCTCTGGCGTTCGAACAAGCGCAACCGGGCGACACAGTCTTGCTCGCGCCGGCGTGCTCAAGTTTCGACCAGTTTGAAAACTTCGAGCAGCGCGGCCGCACCTTCAAGGAAATCGTCGCGCGGCTCGCGGCGCAGCACACGGCGGAAAATTCAACGAGGAAGGCATAAAGCATGCCGAGAAGTTTGCAACCAGACAGAAACTTATTCGGCGTCACGCTCGCTCTGTGCTTCATCGGCGTCGTCATGGTTTTCAGCGCCTCGGCCGTCACCGCCAAGGAGTTGTACGGCAACGGCTTCGTCTTTCTCGAACGCCAGATTATCTGGCTGGCCGCGGGCCTTTTCGGAATGATCCGCCTCATGAATTTCGATTACCGCAAACTCCGCGAGCCGCGCGTGATTTACTCCGGCGTCGCCGTGATTCTGCTGATGCTCATCGGCGTTTTATTCTTGGATCGCTCGCACGCGACGCATCGCTGGATTCACGCGGGCCCGCTCAGCTTGCAGCCCTCGGAATTCGCGAAGCTCGTCGTGATTTTATACCTCGCCTGGTTCTTGGAATTGCGCCTGCGTCCCGGCGGGTTCGGCGTAAATAATTGGAAGCATACGCTGGTTCCCGCGCTCGGGCCCGTGATTGTGATGCTCGCGTTGATTCTTCGCGAACCCGACATGGGCACCTCATGCATGATTTTCCTTATCGCGCTCGTGATGTTGTACGAAGCGGGCATGTCGATGAAATACGTCGGCGGAGCGATGTTGGCGGCGCTCCCTGCGATTTATCTGCTCATCGTCCACGCGCATTACCGTTACGAGCGCATGCTCGCCTTCTTTTCGCCCGGTTCTGATCCGCAAGGCCGCGGCTTTCAACTCATGCAGTCGCTGATCGCCGTCGGCTCCGGCGGCTTGACTGGCGTCGGACTGATGGAAAGTAAGGAGAAGCTTTTTTATCTTCCCGAAGCGCACACCGATTTCATTTACGCCGTCTTGTGCGAGGAACTCGGCTACATCGGAGGAATTGCAGTTGTAATTTTGTTTGGAATTTACGCGTGGCGCGGATTCCGTGCCGCGTTTCGCGCGCCGGATGCTTTCGGCCGTTTGCTGGCGCTCGGAATCACCACGCTCGTCGTCGGCCAGGCGCTAGTGAATTTGAGCGTCGTGCTCGGCCTGATGCCCACGAAGGGAATCCCGCTGCCGTTCATCAGCTACGGCGGCTCGAGCCTGATGATCATGCTGCTGGCCACCGGCGTGCTCTTGAATATCAGCCAGCATGCCGAAGCATTGTGAGTGAAAGCAAATCGCCGTCGGCCGTGCTGCTGATTGCGGGCGGCGGAACGGGCGGACACGTTTTTCCGGCAATCGCGGTGGCGCGCGAATGGCTGTGGCGCACGGAAATTGCGCCGGGAAAATTTGCAAAGAGAGAAGTCGTGATTGTAGGCACTGAAAACGGATTGGAAGCGAAGCTCGTTCCCGAAGCGGGCTTGCCGCTCGAAACGATTCGAGTCGCGGGCTTAAAGGGCATGCGCGGAATAAAATTCGTGCGCAACGCCGCGTTGCTCGGCGCGGGCCTTTGGGACTCGGCCGCCGTTTTGCGCCGCCATCGTTTCGCCGCGGCGTTCGGCGTGGGAGGATATGCCTCCGGCCCGATGATGCTCTTCGCCGCGTTGAGCGGAGTTCCTACCGTGCTTTTCGAACCGAATCTCGAGCCTGGATTCACGAATCGCGTTCTCGCGCGGCTCGCAAGAGGCATTGCCACAGGCTTCGAAGAAACCGCGCAGCGATTTGGCGCGAAAGCAAAAACAACGGGCAATCCGGTGCGCAGCGAGTTTTTCAACGCACCCCGCCGCGAACATCGGCCCCCTTTTCATTTGCTCGTCACTGGCGGCAGCCGCGGCGCGCAGCCGATCAATCAAGCGATGATTGGCGCGCTCGATTTGCTCGCCTCGAAAAAAAATCAGCTTTTGGTGGTGCATCAGACCGGCGAACGCGACTATAATGCCGTGCGAGACGCGTATGCGCGCTTCCATTTCAACGCGGAGGTCAGTCCTTTTATCGGCAACATGGCGGACAGATTCGCGCAGGCAGACCTGATCGTTTGCCGGTCAGGAGCCATCACGGTGGCCGAAATTGCCGCCGCGGGGCGTGCCGCCATCTTTATCCCTTTCGGCGCCGCTACAGACAGCCACCAGCTACGCAACGCGCAGGCCCTCGAACACGCTGGGGCCGCCCGTGTGATTCCGCAAAACGAACTGACACCACAGCGATTGGCAAGCGAAATTTTCTCCCTCCTCGGACCGGCCCAGACGGGTCAGCCCGCGGGAATCCACGAAATGGAACAACGTGCTCGGGCGTTTGCGCGTCCACGCGCGGTCGTCGATATCGTGGACATGATCGAGGAGGTCGCTCGCGCATGACAATTCCCTTTGGAAATTTTCAGCGCATTCATTTGGTCGGCATCGGCGGCAGCGGCATGAGCGGCATTGCCGAAGTACTGCTCGCGCTCGGCTACGCGGTCTCCGGCTCGGATTTGAAAGCTTCCGCAACTACGGATCGCTTGCGAGTTCTCGGCTGCAAGATTTTCGATGGCCACGAAGCGGAACACGTGCGCGGCGCTCAAGTGCTTGTCGCATCGTCGGCAATTCGTCCCGATAATCCGGAAATCGTGGAAGCGCGGAAATTGAAAATTCCGGTGATCCCGCGCGCCGAAATGCTCGCGGAGTTGATGCGCCTGAAATACGGAATCGCCGTCGCCGGAGCGCACGGAAAAACCACCACCACATCTCTTGTCGCCTCGGTGCTTGCCGCGGCGGGCCTCGATCCCACATTCGTCGTGGGCGGGCTGGTCAATGCCGCGGGCGCAAACGCGCGAGTCGGGCAGGGCGATTACATGGTGGTGGAGGCGGACGAAAGCGATCGTTCCTTCCTTTTGCTCGCTCCCGTCGTCGCCGTGGTCACCACAATCGACCGCGAGCATCTCGATCAGTACGACTCGCTCGAGGAAATTCAATCCGTATTTCTCGAATTCGTGAATCGCGTCCCGTTTTATGGCGCTGTCATACTTTGTCTCGATGAGCCGAACGTGCAGGCAATTCTTCCCGGCGTCAAGCGGCCCATAATCACCTACGGAATCTCGGGACAGGCCGATCTCGTTATCAGCGAAGTTGAATTGGCGGGGCTCGAAAGTCATTTCCGTCTGACGTATCGCGGAGAAGACCTCGGATTTTTCCGGCTGCCGTCGCCGCCGGGAATTCACAATGTTCGCAATGCCGCCGCAGCCGCGGCCGTCGCCTTGCACTTGAATATTCCTGCCGATCTGATTCGTCAGGGATTCGAGAAGTTTGCGGGTGTCGGCCGCCGATTTGAAATCAAGGGAATTTTCGGCGGCGTCACGTTGATTGACGATTACGGGCATCATCCCGCTGAAATTCGAGCCACTCTGGAGGCCGCGCGCGGCTGCGGTTACAAGCGTTTGCTGGTCTTATTTCAGCCGCATCGCTATACGCGGACCAAACATCTCTGGGACGAATTTTGCCGTGCGTTCAATCTCGCCGACGTTCTCTTCGTTTCGGAAATTTATCCCGCGGGCGAGCCTGCCATCGAAGGCGTTACAGGACGGAAACTCGCGGAAGCAATTTCCGCGGCGGGCCACAAGAACGCGATTTTTACAGGCACGTTGCAAACGGGAATCGACGCCGTGCTGCACGAAGCGCAGCCGGGCGACGCTGTGCTCGCGATTGGCGCGGGCAATGTCAACCGCTCGCTCGATGAATTGGCATTCCTGCTCGGCGCCGGACAGCCGAAAACGCGCGTGACGCCGTGACGGCCCGCGCCGGAAAAGTTTGCTGGGATTTGAACCGCGAAGTGTGCGTGCGTGGACGTGCTGTAACGTGGCGTCTTTCGAGCGGCCCTCGCCGCTGAGGCTGGTTGCACGGAAATATATGAAGCGTTCAGAGAAGTTAAAGAGAATCGACGCGGAAGCGTACCCGCAGGAAGCGCTCGCGGACGACGAGCCGCGCTATCTTCGCCGGCAGAAACCGGTCGAGATCAAGCGGCGCAAGTTCGGCAAGAAAGCGTGGAAGACTTATTTCCGCGTTGCGCTTGCCGTTTTCGTCGTGGCTATCGGAGCCGGAGCGATTTTTGCCACGGGGAATTTTCTGCTGACTTCTCCGCAATTCGCGCTGGCGAGCCCGAGCCAAGTGGATCTCGCGGGAAATCACTTTGTTAGCCGCGCCAGCGTGCTCGAAATTTTCGCGGCAGACCGCGGGTGCAGCGTGATGCGCATCCCGCTGGCAAAGCGCCGCGCGCAGATCGAAGACCTTCCCTGGGTCGAACGCGCAACGGTGCGCCGTGCATTGCCGAACCGCATTGAAGTCAGCGTCGCCGAACGCACGCCGGTCGCTTTTTTGCGCGAAGGCGCGAATTTGTTTCTCGTCGATGGGCAGGGCCAAATTCTGGACCGTCCGCTCGAGGCCGATTTTCATTTTCCCGTAGTCACGGGGATTTCAACGGGAATGCCTCGCGAGGAACGCGCCCAGCGCATGAAGATGATGGTGAATTTTCTGGCGAGCATCCGGCAGGCGCGCGCCGGCGCGGAAGAATCCGTGAGCGAAATTGATCTCTCGGACGCAAATGACTTGCAGGCGACGATCGCAGGCTTGCAGGGAGCTTCCGACGCCGTGCTCGTGCATTTCGGCAACAGCGGTTTTCGCGACAAGTTCCAGGTTTTGCTGAATAACATTGGCCAGTGGCAATCGGCGGCGGGCCGCGTGGCGTCGGTCGATTTGCGTTTCGAACATGAAGTCGTTGTGAACCCGGAAAGTTCGTCGCCCGTTCCCGCGCCGAGGCAGCCTGTCGCCGCGAAAGCCGTCGCCACCGCAAAATTGGCAGGGGATGCAGCGCCGAAACTGAAGCCGGTGGCCCAGCGAAAGATTCTGCATGCGCGGCCGGGAACTACGAAGCATGCGAAGCCGCATCGGACTGCGAAACGCCGCGCGACACACTAGAGTAAACGCGCGAAGAAACGAATTAAGGGAGCGGCCGTTTGGGGAAAAAGGATCGTTACGTTGTGGGACTCGACATTGGCGGCACGAAGACCTGCGCCCTCGTTGGCGAAATTCAAGACGAAAGCGTCGGTGTCAAATTCGCGGGGCTGGGCGCGGCGGAATCGAAAGGCTGGCGCAAAGGGCAGATCGTGAATCTCGAACTTGCCGTCAGTTCCATCCGGCGCGCCGTCGAGGAAGCGGAGAATATCGTGGGCGTGCCGGTGGAATCCGCGCTTGTGGGAATTGCGGGCGGCCACGTGCGCGGCGTCAACAGCCGTGGAGGAATCACGCTGGGCCAGCGTCCCCGTGACATTCATCGCGACGATGTCCGCCGCGCGGTCGACGCGGCGAAAAATGTGAGCCTGCCGGAGGATCGCGAAGTCCTGCATGTGCTTCCGCAGGAATTTCTCGTTGACTCGCAGGACAACATTCGCGATGCCATCGGAATGGTGGGACAACGGCTCGAAGCCAACGTGCACATCGTCACCTCGTCGGCAACCGCGACGCAAAATGTGGTCAACGCCGTGAATAAATCCGGCGTGATTGTCAGTGACACAGTACTCGAGCCGCTGGCGGCCGCTGAAGCTTGCCTCACGCAGGACGAGCGCGAGCTCGGCTGCTGCCTGCTCGACATTGGCGGAGGCGCCACGGAGCTGATTGTTTTTTCCGGAGGCGTCGTGCGGCACACCGCCGCAGTCGTGATTGGCGGAGATCATTTTACAAACGATCTCGCCGTCGGGTTGCGTACGCCAATTCCCGAGGCAGAAAGCGCAAAACGCGAACACGCCTGTGCGTGGCGCGAAATTATGGGAGCGGATACGCCGATCGAAATCGGCAGCGTGGGAGATCGTCCGCCGCGGACTGTTTTTGCGCGGAACTTGTGCGAGATTGTCGAGCCGCGCGCGCACGAACTTTTGACCATGGTGCGCGAGGATTTGCGTCGCGCCGGACTCGATTCGCAAATTCCGGCGGGGATCGTGCTCACCGGCGGAGGAGCGCGTTTGCGCGGGCTCGTCGAGCTCGCCGAGAAAATATTTTCGTTGCCCGTGCGATTGGCCGCGCCACGCGGCTTGAGCGATATCACAGAAGGCGTTTCTCAGCCCGAGTACTCGGCTGCCGTCGGCCTGGTGCTCTACGGCGCGCGCGCCCGGAGGCATGCGGCGCAGCGTTCCGGCGGTTGGACGGAGAAGTTGAAAGGGCTTTTTGCGGGGAATTGAGCAGGAAAATTTCAACGGGGGAATTTTAGGGGAGGCAGCATGACGCCAAGAGAAGCAGCACTTCGAGTTTCGTTCAGTGAAGAGCCGCAAAACGGCGCAAAGATTAAAGTGATCGGCGTCGGCGGCGGCGGTTGCAACGCTGTGAACCGCATGATTCGCGCCAAGGTGGAAGGCGTGGAGTTCGTCGCGGCGAACACCGATTTGCAGGCGCTGAAACTTTCGCAGGCGCCGCTCAAACTTCAGCTCGGCACAAAACTCACGAAAGGACTGGGCGCCGGCGCGAATCCGGAGATGGGACGCAAGGCGGCGCTTGAGGACACGGACAAAATTCTCGAAGCGCTCGACGGCGCGGACATGGTGTTCGTCACGTCGGGACTCGGTGGAGGCACGGGCAGCGGAGCTGCGCCCGTGGTCGCGAATCTCGCCAGCGAACTCGGCGCGCTGACTGTCGCCGTGGTGACGAAGCCGTTCGCCTTCGAAGGCAAGCGCCGTTTGCAACAGGCGGAGCAAGCGCTAGGCGAACTGATCGGCTGCGTCGATACCGTGATTGTGATCCCCAACGAGCGCCTGATGGAATGCGTCGAGCATGGCACGAGCTTCTTCGAGGCGTTCCGCATTGCGGATGATATTTTGCGCCAGGCGGTGCAGGGAATCAGCGACATCATCACGATTCCCGGAATCATCAATCGCGATTTCGCCGACGTGAGAACGATCATGTCCGGCCAAGGATATGCGGTGATGGGCACGGCCGTCGCGACTGGCTCGAATCGCGCCATCGATGCGGCGAATCGCGCCATCAACAGTCCGCTGCTCGAAGACAATTGCATCCAGGGCGCGCAGGGAATCTTGATCAACGTCACGGGATCTTCCACGCTCAGTTTGCACGAAGTCCACGAAGCGTCGTCGGTGATCCAGAAAGCGGCGCACGAAAACGCCAATATTATTTTCGGCGCGGTGCAGGATGATGCGATGAAGGAGTCGGTGAAAATCACGGTGATTGCCGCCGGCTTCCGCGAAGTGGCGAACAAGAAATCGCATACGCGTCCATCGTACTTGCCGAAAACGTGGAAAGCGGAGCGCGCGCCCGAACAGCAGCCGGATGTCGTGGCGCAAGTGTCGCGCAACGTGACGGACGTGATTCAGGAAGTCGCCGCGGATGATTTGGACGTGCCGACTTTCCTGAGACGCCAGGCCGCGAAAGCCTAGAGGTTTAGAAACTCGTCTCAGTTGTTGTCATTCTGAGGACCGCTTTGGCGGCCCGAAGAATCTCGCATTGTTCCGCGTAGCGTCGTGTGTTCGCAACCAAATACCCTCGCTGTTCCTGCTCGATGCGGATCTTTTCCGCCCTGTCCTCTCGCATGTATGATCCTGATGCCCATGGGATTGACGATTCAAATTCGTGGTGACATTCTTGCAGCGATGCGCGACGAATCGGCGAAGAATCCGGAGCAGGAATGCTGCGGCGTGCTCGCGGGGCGCGATGGAATTATCAGCGTGATTTTTTCTGCGCGAAACGCGCATCCAGAATCTGCGAAGGCGTATGAAATTGCGCCGGAAGAATTATGTCGCATGATGCGGGAAATGCGCGCGCGCGATTTGCAAATGTTGGGAATCTACCATTCGCATCCGCGCGGCGAAAATCGTCCGTCACCGCGCGATATCGAGAGCGTTTTCTACTCCGATGCAGCTTATTTTATTGTTTCTCCGCTCGCGGACGCGCCGCAGTCCGTGCGCGCTTTTTCAATTCGTGACGGCCACGTCGCGGAATTACGAATCGAAACTGTTTAGCAATCAACGAAAAGCAAATCCCTCGCTTCGCTTGCCTGCCGCCACAGGCCTGGGGCAGGCTCAGATGAGAAACTCCAAACTTTTATTGGGGGCAGCTCAGGCGTTTGTGCCGGCGGAGTGCATGCGCTGGGCGGCGTCGGCTTCGGCGAGGCGACGCGCGTAGAGCGGGAAACGGGCGGCGAGAGCGGCGACTTCGGCGCGAACGCGATGTTCGATTTCAGACGGCGCAATTTTTGACGCGCCTGCGGGGGCGCTTTCAAGCGGCCTCGCGGGGCCGCCTTCGGACACCATGTTCATGCCGGCCGCCGATGCGTCTACGGGAATTCTTGCCACGCCGCCAATTTGCTCAATCACGTCGGACAAGATTTCAGCAATCCAACGCGCGATTTGCTGCATTTCTTTTTCGCGCATGCCTCGCGTGGTAACAGCCGGAGTGCCGATGCGAATTCCACCCGCTTTCATCGGCGGCTGCGTGTCGAAGGGAATCGCATTTTTGTTTACAGTCATGCCGGAGCGCTCGAGAGCAAGTTCCGCGTCGCGGCCGGTCACGCCTCGCGATTGCAAATCGACGAGGAAAAGATGCGTGTCGGTGCCTCCGGTCACGATGCGGAATCCGGTGGCGCTAATTCCCGCGGCCAGGGCACGCGCGTTAGCGACGACCTGTTTTTGATAATCGCGGAATCCAGGCTCGGCGGCTTCCTTCAGGCAAACGGCTTTTGCCGCGATAATATGTTCGAGCGGGCCGCCCTGCAGGCCGGGGAACGTGAGCTTGTCGAGTTCTTTCGCATATTTTTCGCGGCACAATACCAAGCCTCCGCGTGGGCCGCGCAAAGTTTTGTGCGTGGTGGTGGAAACAAAATCGGCGTGCGGCACGGGGCTGGGATGAATTCCGGCGGCAACGAGTCCGGCGATGTGCGCCATGTCGACGAAAAATATTGCGTTCACGCCGCGCGCGATTTCGGCAAGGCGCGCGAAGTCGATGATGCGCGCGTAGGCGCTGGCTCCCGCGACGATCATTTTTGGGCGATGCTCGCGCGCGAGCCGCTCCACTTCGTCATAGTCAATCGTTTCAGTGTTTTTTGCGACGCCATACGGAACGAATTTGTAGGTGCGGCCGGAAAAATTCAGCGGATGGCCGTGCGTCAGGTGACCGCCGTGCGCCAGATTCATTCCCAGCACCGTGTCGCCGGGCTGAAGCGCGGACATGTAAACGGAAATATTCGCTTGCGTGCCGGAGTGCGCCTGCACGTTGGCGTGTTCAGCGCCAAATAATTTTTTCGCGCGCTCGATGGCGAGCCGCTCGACTTTGTCGACATTTTCGCAGCCGCCGTAATAGCGCTTGCCCGGATAGCCTTCCGCGTATTTGTTGCTGAAGACGGAGCCCATCGCTTCCATCACCGCTTCGGAAATGAAATTTTCCGAGGCGATCAGTTCGAGGCCGGTGGCCTGGCGGCGTACTTCGTCCCGCAGCGCGTCCGCGACTTCGGGATCAACTTGATCAAGCGGACGCGACATTCTCTGCAATTCGGGGCTTTGCAGGTCAGGGCGGCGGAGATCTGGCGTTTCCGGCGTCATTGCAGTGTTACCTCTTCGAATGTTGCTGCTGCAGGTTGTTCTTGGCCAATGGAAATGTCTTTCGCGGGCGCGATTGTACCGGAGGAGGTTGCGCATTTCAATGCAAGGAAGTGGTTGCGCGAAAGTGCGTTTTTGTACCGATTAGAATGGCGCGCGACTGTTTGTTTTGTGTAAGTTACAGGCAATTCTAATAATTTGGTGTACCGATTAGAAATGACACGACATGACCTATCCAGCGCGGCTTTGTCTGCAACGCGGAGTTCCCACACTTCGCGCCATTGTCCACAACGGGCGCTCAGGATGGGGCACGCGCAGAGGCGAAACCGGGGACCACTGCTCATTTTGCCGACACTGCTCAGTTCGCAAAGGGCGGTACCTACTTGCGTCAGGGTAAACAGGATTTCTTCGCAGAACTTGCTCGGAACAACTGGACACCCGTAGAGGCGAAACTGCGCGCCATCTTGCTGCGTTGCCAGTTGCATGGAATCACATCGCCCCGGAAGGAGCGTAGCACAATTTGCGGAGCTTTTCAGGGGCGGCAGCTGTGGCAAAGCCGCAGAATCGCCGAAAAAACGGAGATTCCGCGTTACCAAAGCAATTCAGATGGTGCCGGCAATTCCATTCGAAGAGACAACGCCGGGCGGAATGCTTCGTCGCGACGGATGCTTACTCGGCAACGTTCCAGACGTACAGGAAATCCCCGTCGGAGGCGGTGGCGACCTTGCGCCCGGCTTTGCGCGTCGCGCGGTTCAAGGCTGAACGTACCTTTTCCTTGCCGTCTGCCAGCTCTGCCAGGGGCACTTTAAGCGCGGAATCTTCATTCATCCGGTCCAAGTCCCTGAGGATGATCGAGACGATCTGTTTGTGTTTTCCATTACGCCCCTGGGGAACATCCGCCTGCACCATCGTCTTGAAATGCATCGGAAGAGCCTTCTTGGCACTGCTGCCCATACTCTCCTCCGGATCGTAAAAGCCAAGCTAACGTAACGTGACGCTATCGTATCGAACCGTAACGCTTTCGTCAAGCAAAATAAACGACGGCAGAATTGAATCAGCGCAGCGTCGTGGTGTCGCTGAACGGCGCAGTCGAGCCGCGGTTTGAGCAAGGATTGAGGTGTTAAAGATATGACCCGTATGAATTCAGGGCTGGTAGGTTGTTGGTGGTTGCGAGGAGGAATTCAAGTGAAAGCGCTGAAAACACATTTTGAGCAAGTTCCGGTGGAAACAGTTAAGTGTCTCGCCGACGCGGAGGTTGTTGAAAAAGGAAAAACGGTCAAGCTTGAGGTCAGCCCGCCGGGAATTGCGAAAAAGGACAGGCCATGACGAATGCGTTCGATATTTTCGAGGTTGAACCGAGCGGCAGCGTGATGTGGCGCGGGACTGCGGCGGCGTTCGAAGAAGCCAAGTTGCTTGTCCAGAAACTGGCGAAGTCACGCGCGGGCGAATATATTATCTTCAGCCTTAAGACGGGGAAGAAAGTAGTGCTCAAATCTGACGGGTCGGCTGCCGGGCAAGAAACAAGCGGCACGTAACGAACTGCTGTTGAACGACCCTTCATCCGCCGCCGATCTGTTACAACCATCAGTGCTTCGAATGAGTGGGCCTCGGCCGTGTGAACTAATGGCGGCCGCCTTCCTGTAAACCAAGGCTGTGCGCATCGCGACGGTGGTGTGCGAGCGGCATCAGCAGCCGCGCGACGGAACCTGCCGAGCTTGACTTTCTTTCGTCGTGAAGCCATCTTTATTGGCTTTGGTTGGCGAGAAGTTTTGGGCTGTCGAGGCGAACGGCGAGGGTGATGAGGGTTCGGGTCTGCTTCCACGATAAATGTTTTGACGGCGCCGCCTCTGCGGCGATTTTCTCGCGCTTCTATCGCGAGCGCATCCATTCGGATGCGCAATTCTGCTTCACGGGGATGACGCACAAAGCATCGCGGCCCTTTGAAGAAGGCACGTTTGACGGCGACGAGAACGCAATCGTGGATTTCAAGTTTTCGAGTTCGCCGAAGCTGACATGGTGGTTCGATCACCACCAAAGCGCTTTTCTGACGCTAGAAGACGCGGCGGCTTTCCGGCAAGATCATTCAGGAAAAAAATTCTACGATCCGACTTACAAATCCTGCACGAAATTTCTGGCCACTGTGGCGAGCGAAAAATTCGGATTCGATGCGCGTCCGCTTGAGGAACTGATTCACTGGGGCGACATCATTGATGGGGCGCAGTTCGAGTCATCGGAAGCGGCGGTGGCGATGCGCGAGCCGGCGATGCAACTTGCGCTTGTGATTGAAGCGGCTCCGGAAGCCGACTTGGTGCCGAGGCTGATTCCGGAAATGGCGGCGCGGCCGCTGGCGGAAATGGTGAAACTGCCGATGGTGACGAAGCATCTGGAGCCGTTATTGAAGCGTCACCGCAAGTCCATCGGGATTTTGAAAGAGCGCGCAGACGCCCGCGACGGCGTGATTTATTTCGACGTCAGCGATTTGGATCTGGAAGGCTATAATAAATTTATTCCTTACTTTTTGTTTCCGGACTTTTTGTATACGGTGGGCGTGAGCGCTTCTCCAACGCGCGCGAAAGTGTCTGTGGGAACGAATCCGTGGAAAGAGCCGCCAAAGGAAGTGAATCTGGCGTCGCTGTGCGAAAAATACGGAGGCGGAGGGCACGCGCGAGTGGCCGCAATTTCTCTGGCGCCGGAGGACTTGCCGCGGGCGCGTCAAGTGGCGCAGGAAATTGCGGCGACACTGCGTGGGGGCAGCGGCGGCGGGCGGAAATGAAATAGAGGCTTCCGTGATAGAATTTTAGTTCGCAACATGCTTGCGCAAACGCCTGACAGCTCTGCCGGGCGTTCCCTGTGGGCCGCTAGCTCAATGGTAGAGCAGCTGACTCTTAATCAGCGGGTTCCAGGTTCGAGTCCTGGGCGGCTCACCACTTCTTTCCCAAGTTGATGATTCAATTCACTCTGATGGAATCATTGTTTTCATTCGGCCCGGACTTGGGTCCATTTGAGTCCAAAACCGCACCGATTTTCTCTAATGCGACCCTCTGCGACTCAGGAACCACCTGTGTATAGACGTTGAGCGTCATGGACACATCCGAATGACCCAAGATTGACTGAGCGATGCGAGCTGGCACTTGGGCTTCGCTCAGCCAAGTAGCATGGGTGTATCGGAATGTATGCCACGAGATTTTTGGTAGTCCGAGTGTCTTCCGTGTTGGCTCAAGTGCTCGGTTACGCAGGTTCTTGGGACTAAGCGGCGTTCCCTTATGTGTCGCAAAAACCAGATCACGCTCGGCAGTACTCTTGCATCGCGCTTGTTGAGTTTGTAAAAGCGCGCGCAAAGGACTGCTGATAGGAACGGTACGCCGACTACTTCGAGTCTTCGGTGGACCAAAGCGGCCCGAGTAGCTTTCCTCCACTCTAATGATGTTGTGAAGGAGATCGACGCGGCCCCATCGAAGAGCAAGAATCTCGCCAATGCGCAATCCTGTCAGAACCGCGACTAGCACAATTGAGCGACACGGTTCTGACAGGGCGTTGCAGAGTTTTTGAATCTGCTGCACATCCAAGAAGATTCTCTGCTTGGCGAGAGCTTGACGAGCCACGCGGCAACCGCGAGTGGGGTTCTCATTGATGAACCGCCATTCCACGGCAGTTTGCATGACCTTGCTCAGCGTAGTTTTCATCCCGTGTACGTGAGCACCCGAGTAGCCATGTCGGGCCTGATCGGTCAGGAAGTTTTGAATGTCCCAACGAGTAATTTCGTTCAGACGTTTCCCGCCGAACGCCGGGATCAGGTGAGTACGCAGCTTTGAGCCGTAAGTCGCGACTGACCCTGGCCTTTCCCTTGATCCAAGCTGTGCGACTGCTACTTCGTTTAGCCGCAAGGTCTCGGGATCGAGTAAGGGCATTGCTGCTGGTATCCAGCGCTCGCGGACGAATTGATCAAACGTCATGATGGATTGCGGACGATACTGTCCGTCATTGACTTGACGTAGGCAGCTTTCAGCAGTCATCATCACTTGTTTTTTCGTTCCGATTTCACTGACAGGCCCAAGCACGACTGACTTCCTTGTCTTGCCAACCCTTCCATTCGGAAGGAGCACACGCTCATAGTAACGAAGCACGTACACCTTCCTTTTTGTCCCTCTGACAAAGATACTTCCAGTTTGGTAATGACGGCGTGCCATCAAACCCTCCTTGGTGATGGCCCGCCTAGTCTGTTCTGTGCTGCCCGTGATTGTACGCGAAGTTTTCGACGAAGCGCGGCAAGAAAGTAATTGGGACGATACATTCATACTTCCCCCGCGTGTTCAATTTGGGATCGCAGCCACGCAAGGATTTCGGCTTCGCGGAAGCGCCAATACTTGCCGAGCCGGTAGCCCGGCAATCGCTCTCGGGATCGTTTGCGCATACGTCCATAAACCCAAGAGACAGGCACGTGGAGCAGATCGGCTACTTCATGAACCGTGAGCAACTGGCCTTGCTCTCGCTCTCTTCCTCCTGTGGTTCCATTCGGGCTGTTTGCGAGTAGAAGCTCAGAGGTTTCAATTGCGCGCGAGGATGTGAAGTCTGCATCGTCTTGTTCTTGGTTTTTGCCGGATGCAACGAGAAACGGACTTACTGCAAGGCGCAAGCCATGCACTCTTGGCGAGTCTGGGTTCTTGCGCGCGCCGAGTTGGGCCGTGCGGGGTTTCATTTGACTTTCTCTTGAGTCTCCCTTATTTTCGTATTCAGCTTGACTTCTTGTGTGCAGTATAATACGTTTGCAACTGTAATGTACAGATGCAACAACAAGAGGCTGGGTTGCATCAACCTAACAGGAAGGAGGTTCCCGGATGCCTAGGAGACCCGAAAGCGAAGAGAGGCCCTTGCAGCAGCAGACTATCTCCGTCCGCATCAGCGACGCCTTGCGCTCGCGATTGGATCGGGCCAAGGAACTCATGTCCTCGAAGACCGGAGAGAGTGTCACGACATCCGATGTGGCCAAGCAGTTCCTCGAATCGGCGCGTGAAGATCGGCTCGAAGTTGTGGACCTGATGGCCCAACCAACGGAAACGCTTCTCCAAATCCGCAGGAAGGGAGAAGCACAGCATGTATTGTCGCGGGCGGAATGGGCTGTCCTCGCCTACTTTGTGCAGCAAGGCTTCGAGGCCTTTTCCGACCGCACACCCAATCCTGTTTCGCGCGAGTCCCTGACCGCCGTTCTCGATGCATTCCTCGCCGTGTATGAACTGCGAAAGGAACGCACTTCCAAACTGGACGAATATTACCTTGGCAACCTGCCCGCCGAGTATCGGCCTGCCAAAACGAAGAGCACAGACGACCAACCGACACCCGAAATCGTGCGCCGGACGGTGCAGGAAACCCGCAAGCGATTGAGCGATGCGGGAACCAAGTCGGAGCCGTTGCTGGCAGCGCGAAATCTGTATGTGATTCTGGAAGAAGAGAAGCTCTCCGGGGCCGAAGCACTAGACCGCGTCCTCCGTCCCTTTTGGCCGATTCTCTGGCGGCTGGCTGCGCGAGGACATTACTTCCTGAAGCAACAGCCGATTCGATTGCCAGCTAAGGATAAGGAACCATTCTATCAGCCGCCCATCCCGCCGGTGAAAGAAGGCGAGTACTCGCTCGCCTTTGCCCGCGCCGAAGGCGGAGACTTCTCGCTGCTTCTGAGTTTCCCCGGCCCGCGCGGGCCGCAGTATCCCATCAGCGGGTATCCCCGCATCACCGAGTTCCGCGCCATGCTCGATGCATTAGGGACAGAGGCTCGCCGCTGGAATGGCGAGCACTTCTTCGGGTACGTCGCTGCCTCTGAGGACAGCAAGGCGAAGGAAGATGTCTGGTTTCGCGCGCACGCGAACGGCATCACCTTCGGGTTTTCCGAGAAGGAGTGGAAGACGGTGCAAGCCTTGTTCCGCCGCGCCTGGGACATGCCTGAAGTACGCATGGCCTGGGACGAACTCGCGCTCGAATACGGGGAACTGTAATGCGGCGCTGCTTCGCAGCGGCAGTTTTGTGGACACACCACCCACGAAGTGGTTGCTGCAAAGCGCCGCGAGGCGCTTTTGGTTAACGTGCTCGCTCACGGTGACTTACGAAATCGCGGGCGCTCGCGGTTAACTTCCGGCGCTCTTCGTTAACTTCTTCTATAAAAGGGAGATGTCAAGTGGGAAAACTTCCCCCTCGACTGACGGCGCTGCCAGCTTCCATCTGCCCATTCAGCCCCGCGAACACGCTTTCTTTATCTGTTCTATAAAAGGGAGATGTCAAGTGGAAAAACTTCCCCCTCGACTGACGGCGCTGCCAGCTTCCATCTGCCCATTCAGCCCCGCGAACACGCTTTCTTTATCTGTTTTGAACGCCCGAGCGCTGTATCTTTGTGAGACCGAAGTTCCATCTCCAAGGCTTCAACCCAATGGCGACGACTCAGTTGGTTCTGAAACGTGGCAAGCGCAGTGGGTGCATGGTGGCAACCATGGTTCTATTCGAGGCTCTGGGCCTATGGC
>DATEHB010000005.1:0-10148 GCA_035279805.1 Candidatus Acidiferrales bacterium | reverse complement strand
CGATTTTCCGGCCGAAGCTGCTCGCGCGTCCAAAGGACGGCGGCGCGTGCGATGGGATTGAAATCCTCGGCGCTGGTGAGCCCGCAGGCGACTTTGTCGTGATTGCCGCGAATCGTCACGGCGGAGAGTTCGCGAATGCGGTCGATCACCTCGTTGGGATCGGGACCATATCCAACGATATCGCCAAGGCACACGGCTTTGTCCCACTGCCCTTTCGACGCGGCCAACGAGGCTTCGAGCGCCGTCAAATTCGCATGAATATCGCTGAGGATCAGAAACCGCATCCGCTCGCGCGCTCCCGAATGACGCAGGGATTATAGACGATGCCCCTGCCGCTTGCACCAGCCCGATAATCGTCGACGGGATTCCTGCTGCCCGGTTAGCGGATCCACATACAGTCGCCGTAACTGTAGAAGCGGTACTCCGCTTCGACGGCGTGCCGGTAAGCTCGCAATACATTCTCGCGGCCGGCGAATCCGGCAACCAACGCAAGCAGGCTCGAGCGCGGCAAATGAAAATTTGTCAGCAGTTGGTCGACGATCCGAAATGGCTTGCCGGGAAACAAGAAAATATCCGCTTCGGCGCAACCGGCAGCAATGGTCAACTTTTCGTTCGCCGCAGCGTTGATGGGAGCCCTCTGCGTCGTGTCATGTCCCGTCGCACATTTCTCCGCCGCGTCTTCCAGGGCGCGGACCACCGTCGTGCCCACCGCCAGCACGGGCCTGTGCTCGGCATGCGCTCGCGTGATGGCGTCCGCCGTGCTTGGCGGAATTTCGTACGTCTCAGTGTGAATGTGGTGGTCCTCTAGGCGTTCCGTCCGAACAGGCTCAAAGGTGCCCAGGCCCACGTCGAGCGTGATTTCGGCCACTTCCAGTCCGCGCTCCCGCACGCGCGAGAGGATTTCCGGAGTGAAGTGCAAACCCGCCGTCGGCGCCGCGACAGCCGCTCCGCGCCGCGCAAAAACAGTTTGATAGCGCTCACGATCCACCGCCGAATCGTCGCGTTTGATATAAGGCGGAAGCGGAATATGGCCCAGCCGTTCGATTTCCTCGGTGAGATTTCCGGCGCATGTAAATTTCAGCCGGCGCAAGCCGTAGCCCGCGCGACTGACAACTTCGGCTTCGAGCTCGCCGTCGCCGAAAATAAGCGTCTCGCCGACGGGAATTTTCCGTCCCGGACGCACAAGCGCTTCCCACTCGTTCGCTCCGCATGCCCGCAGCAGCAGCACCTCTACCGCCGCGCTCAGATGTTCGTGCCGAATCGGACTGTTTTTCCCAACAGGCTGTGCGCGCACTCCCTTGCGATGTCCCCAGAGCCGCGCTGGAAGGACGCGAGCGTTATTGATGACGATGAGCTCATCGCCGCGCAGCACGTCGGGAAAGTCGCGGAACTGGCGGTCCTCCCATGCGCCCGAACGCCTGTCGAGCAGCAACATGCGCGAAGCGTCGCGCTTTTCCAGCGGCCATTGCGCAATGCGCTCCTGCGGTAAATCGTAATCGAAATCGCTCAGGTTCAAGGCGCCGGTTTCTCCGTCGCCGCATCACCACCAAGATATTGGCGCGCAGCGACAAACTGTGCTATGACTGCAATCAAGTTCATCCGGCCGCGGCGATCTTTCCTATATCAAAATTCATCTGTACACGGCCGTACGAATCCATTGTAACGAAGAACCCGCTCGAAACTCCGTGGTGAGGAAGGGAATGGCCGAAGGTCACGTCAGCATCAGTCAGCGAGGCGCCGAGCGTTTGCGAGCTGGCCATCTCTGGGTCTACCGCAGCGATGTGCGCAGCGCGGAAGCCGAGAGCGGCGACATTGTCTGCGTCAAAGACGAACGCGGCAATTTTGTGGGACGCGCCTTCTTCAGCAGCAGCTCCCAAATCACTGTTCGCTTGCTGACGCGGGAGGATATCCCCGTCGATCGCGAGTTCTTCAAGGCGCGCGTCCGGGTCGCTGCGGAATATCGCAAGTGCGTGGTCGAGGATACTGAAGCTTGCCGCCTAATTTATAGCGAAGCCGATTTGTTGCCATCGCTCATCGTCGACCGCTACGCAGATTGGCTCGTCGTGCAAACGTTGAGCCAGGGAACCGAACGTCGCAAAGAGGAGTTTGTCTCAATTCTTACCGAGCTTTTTTCGCCGCGCGGCATTCTGGAACGGAACGATCCTCGAGTTCGCGAACTCGAGGGACTCGAACGCAAGGTCTCGCTTCTGTATGGCGAAGTGCCGGAGGAAGTGGTGGCCTCGCGCAATGGCATACGCTTCGTGCATGATTTGTACAAAGGTCAAAAAACGGGCGGCTTCCTCGACCAGCGCGAGAACCAGCGAGCCGCAGCGGCTTATGTGTCAGGCGAAACACTGGATTGTTTCACTTACCACGGCGGCTTCGCACTGACAGTGGCGGCTCGCGCAACGCAAGTCGAAGGAATCGACCTTTCTGGTCCAGCCATCGAAATCTCCCGCCGCAACCAGCAGTTGAACAGCATTACCAACGTCAGCTTCCGCGAAGCCAATTCCTTCGACGCCTTGAAGGCCTGCGACGACTCCGGGCGCCGATTCGATACCGTTATTCTTGACCCGCCGGCCTTCGCGAAGAATCGCGACAGCGTGGCCGCCGCACTCCGCGGATACAAAGAGATAAACTTAAGAGCGCTGAAGCTGCTGAAACCCGGCGGACTCCTGGTCACTTCATCTTGTTCCTATCACATCCCGGAGGCATTGTTCCTCCAGGTCATAGCTGAAGCGGCGAATGACGTCAGGAGGGGTGTGCAGATAGTTGAGCGCAGAACGCAATCACGAGATCATCCAATCCTGCTGACGATGCCCGAAACCCATTACCTCAAGTGCTTCATTCTTAGAGCCATATAGAACTGCGCTCGGACAAAATAGTTTCGCGATAATCCGCTCGAAGATACTTGACAATGGTATGCTCATATTATATAAGTTTTCTAGAAGCACTATCAAAAGGAGGCGGGAACATGAACAGTATCAGCCGTTGGGAACCCTTCCGGAACGTTTCTTCATTGCATGAACAGGTAAATCGGCTTCTTGAAGGCACTTTCTCGCGCAAGGGCGATGACTCCACATTGACGGCCTGGGTACCAGCAGTAGACGTCTACGAGACCGAAAACGAGCTTGTAATCAAGGCGGACTTGCCGGAGATCAGCGAGAAGGATCTCGATCTCCGGGTTGAAAACAACATGCTCACGGTACGTGGAGAGCGGAAGTTTGAGCAGCAGGTGAAGGAAGACAGCTACCTGCGTATGGAGCGGGCGTATGGTTCCTTCAGCCGCAGCTTCTCGCTGCCGAATAGCGTCAATACAGAGGCGATCCATGCCGATTACAAGAATGGCGTCCTCACCGTGACTTTGCCGAAACGCGCCGAGTCAAAACCGAAGCAAGTGAAGATCAACATCTCAAACGGCAAGAACTGAGCGGCGTGCGACTGGGGTCTGGCGATTTCGGACCCCTTTGCATCTCTGTACGGGATTAAAATAGATCGGGATTGCGATATTGGGGAGTAGACACCAAACATGCTGCGTTACGACAAATTAACGGTGAAAGCTCAAGAGGCTCTGCAGACCGCGCAGGAAATTGCCGCGTCCGGGAATCAACAGCAGATCGAGCCGCTGCATCTGCTGGCCGCGCTTCTCGCGCAGAGCGAAGGCGTTGTCGCGCCGCTGTTGGCGAAGCTGGGCGCTGCGCCCGAAGCCCTCACCGCCGAAGTGCGCCGCGAGATCGAGCGTCTTCCGAAAATATCCGGCGCCGCGCAGCAATACATGAGTCCGGCGTCAAATGACGTATTAAGCCGCGCTTTCGATGAAGCAGCACGCTTCAAAGATGAATATGTCTCTACTGAACACATCCTTCTCGCCCTCGCGCAAATGGACCGCGATCCGGCAGGCGCCCTCCTTGCACGCAATGGCGCCAGTCACGATGCGATTCTTCAAGCGCTCGTCAGCGTACGCGGAAGCCACCGCGTCACCAGCCAAAATCCGGAAACCACCTATCGCGCCCTGGAGCAATACGGCCGCGACCTCACGGAACTCGCGCGGCGCGGCAAACTCGACCCTGTCATCGGCCGCGACGAAGAAATTCGCCGTGTGATGCAGATTCTCGCGCGACGCACGAAGAACAACCCGGTGCTGATCGGCGAACCGGGCGTGGGAAAGACGGCCGTCGTGGAAGGCCTGGCGCAGAGAATTATTGCTGGAGATGTGCCGGAAGTTTTGAAGCCGAAAAGAATCGTTGCACTCGATTTGGCGTCGTTGGTCGCGGGTGCGAAATATCGCGGCGAATTCGAAGATCGTTTGAAGGCCGTCCTGAAAGAAGTGACCGAGTCGGACGGCCGCGTGATTCTCTTTATTGACGAATTACATACAGTTGTCGGTGCGGGCTCCGCCGAAGGCTCCATGGACGCCTCGAACATGCTGAAGCCGGCGCTCGCACGCGGCGAATTGCGCGCGATTGGGGCAACCACCCTCAACGAATATCGCAAGTACATCGAAAAAGATCCCGCACTCGAGCGCCGCTTCCAGCCCGTGATGATTCCGGAGCCTTCCGTCGAGGACACAATCGCCATTTTGCGCGGCCTGAAGGAGCGCTACGAAGTACATCACGGCGTGCGCATTCAAGACGCCGCCATTGTCGCCGCCGCCATACTTTCGCAGCGTTATATCTCTGACCGTTTCCTGCCTGACAAAGCCATCGACTTGATTGATGAAGCCGCGGCAGGCTTGCGAATGGAACTCGACTCCATGCCCTCGGAAATCGACGAAATCGAGCGGCGCGTCATGCAGCTGGAAATCGAACGCCAGGCGCTGTCGAAGGAATCCGATGCACACTCGCGCGAGCGGTTAAAGGAAATCGAAAAGGAACTTTCGGCGCTGCGCGAAAAATCGAACGGGCTCAAAGCTCAATGGCAAGTCGAGAAGGAAGCGATCGGCCGCATCCGCAAAATCAAAAGCGAGATCGATCAGCTCAAGACCGAAGAGCAGCGCATGGAGCGCGCCGGCGAGCTTGCGAAAGTCGCGGAGATTCGCTATGGCAAGTTGGCCGCGGCAGAACGCGAATTGCAAAAAGCGCAGGACGCGCTTACACAGCGGCAGAAAGGCGGCCGCGCGATGCTCAAGGAGGAAGTCGGCGAGGAAGACATCGCGCGCATCGTCGCTAAATGGACAGGGATTCCCGTCGGCCGGTTGCTCGAAGGCGAAGTACAGAAACTCGTGCACATGGAGGAGCGCCTGCGGCAGCGCGTTGTCGGGCAAGATGACGCGCTCTCACGGGTTGCGAATGCGGTTCGACGCAGCCGCTCCGGTCTGGCCGATCCGCGCCGGCCGATTGGCTCGTTTCTGTTTCTTGGGCCCACTGGCGTCGGTAAAACGGAACTTGCTCGCGCGCTTGCCGAATTTCTTTTCGACGACGAACGCGCGATGATCCGCCTTGACATGTCCGAATATATGGAGAAGCATTCCGTCGCGCGCATGATTGGCGCACCCCCAGGTTATGTGGGCTATGAAGAAGGCGGCCAGCTCACCGAACAAGTGCGGCGGCATCCGTATTCCGTTGTGCTTCTCGACGAAATTGAAAAAGCGCATCCGGACGCCTTCAACGTCCTGCTGCAGATTCTCGAAGACGGCCGCCTGACGGACGGCAAAGGCCGAACGGTCGATTTCCGCAACACGGTGATCGTGATGACTTCAAACGTTGGCTCGCACGCGATTTTCGAGCTTGCGGCCACCGATCCCAAGCGCGCCCGCACGGAGGCCATGGAAGCTTTGCGGCAAACCTTCAGACCAGAATTCTTGAACCGCGTCGACGACATCGTGCTCTTCTTGCCTCTTGGCAAAGAGCAGCTTCAACACGTCGTCGACATGCAACTGGCGCACGTATCGAAATTGCTTGAAGGCAAGCGTGTTACGCTGACAATGACACCTGCGGCTCGCGAACTCTTGCTGCGCGAAGGCTACGATCCCGTGTACGGTGCGCGGCCGTTGCGTCGGGCCATTCAGCGCATGATTCAGGATCCTCTTGCGCTCGAGATTCTGGATGGCAGGATTCTGCCCGGCGACGAAGTGCTTGTGGATGCGGACGCCAAAACGGGAGAAATGCGCTTCAATCGCCAGAAAGCCAAATCGAGCGCGGCGCGCTAAGCATCCAATCGTCAGGGCGCAAGCCGGCGCTAGAATTTATTGCGGAGAACAAATGAAAACCATCAAGACCACAGTGTTGCTGACCGCACTCACGCTGCTCCTCATACTCGGCGGACGCGCCATTGCCGGATCCCGCGGCATGACCATCGGCCTGATTGTCGCCGTCGTGATGAACGGCGTTTCGTATTTCTTCTCGGACAAAATTGCACTCCGCTCTGCCGGAGCCCAGCCCGTCACACGCGAACAGGCTCCGCGTCTCTACGCCGTGATGGAGAGCCTCGCCGGCAAGGCTGGTTTGCCCATGCCCAAGCTCTACATCAGCCAGCAAGCAGCGCCGAATGCCTTTGCCACGGGCCGCAACCCGAATCACGCCGCCGTCTGCGTCACTGCCGGGTTGATGCAACTAATGGACGACGAAGAGCTGGAAGGCGTTATTGCCCACGAGCTGTCGCATGTGCGCAATTACGACATCCTCACGTCGTCGATTGCCGCCACGCTCGCCGGCGCGATCACTTGGGTGGCGGAGATGGGCCGCTGGGGCATGATTTTTGGCGGATACGGCGGCTCGCGCGACGGTGAAGGCGAAGGCAATGCCCTCACCGCGATTTTGATGCTGATCCTCGCACCGATCGCCGCCTTGTTGCTGCAGCTCGGTATTTCCCGCCAGCGCGAATATCAAGCCGACGCTTCGGGCGTGCGAATGGTCGGCCATCAGTACGGCCTGATTCGCGCCCTCCAGAAGCTTGAAGCCTATAATAAGAAAATTCCGATGCAGATTTCGTCGCCAACGGCTGCGCTCTGCATCGTCGCGCCTTTGCAGGCTCGCCAGATGCTTGCAGGCCTCTTCAGCACCCATCCTCCGCTCGACGACCGCATTGAGGCTTTAAAGAACTTGCAAATCACGCGGTAATGCCTCTTCGACGCTTCCAAAAACGGGAGCTTTCCTGGGCGCTTAGCCTCTGAGTGCAGAAACAACAGATACATGTAAAAATTGCAGGGCATACGGGTATTACCGTATCCCTGTCCCCAAGGCCAGTATACATTAACGTCTATGTATTCAGTAGCTTAGCGGAGGAAGGCTCCCTGCGGGACGATTGGTGATACCCGTGCTCATTATAGTTTCGGCAGGGGGAATTCGATTTCCAAGGAGCATTCGATGATCGAAGAACGTGAACACATTGTCGTCCCGCAAGAAGCGGCGACTCCCCGGTGGGTAGGAATCATTGTGGTAGTGCTGGCGATCGTTTCGCTGGTGGCGCTCGGTGTGGGCTGGAGCGCGGAAAGCGCTTCAAAGAGCAATCAGCAAGCCCTTACGGCGCAGGTTCAAGCCGACAAGCAGGCGCAATCCGTCCTGGAACAGCGTTTGCAGACGGCTGCAGAAGCCCAGGCGCAAGTGCAGGGCGAAGTTACCGTCATTACGAACCGCCTGAAACTGACGCAGGGCGAATTGGCCAATGCGCGTGCGCAGGCCAGGAAAATCAAGGACATGGACGCCAAGCAGTTCGCTGCGTTCCAACAGCAACAGGAACAGGTGACGAGCCAGCTGGCCACCAAGGCGAGCTCGGACGACGTCAACAAGCTCAGTGGCGACGTCAACGGCGTCAAGACCGATTTGGACTCGACCAAGCAGAACCTTCAAATGGCGCGCGACCAGTTCGGCAATTTGATCGCCCGCAACCACGATGAAATCGCCCAGCTCAGACTCGCTGGCGAACGCAACATTTACGAATTCACCGTGGACAAGAAGGGCGAGCGCAAACACGTGGGTTCACTGAATGTGGAGCTGCGCAACACGAATACGAAAAAGCAGCTTTTCAGCATCGTTCTTTACGTCGACGACAAGCGCTTCGAGAAGAAGAACCGCTCCGTGGACGAACCGATTTATTTCTACACGCATGACTTCCAGTCGCCACTCGAACTGGTGGTCAACTCGGTAGGCAAGAACAAAGTGGTCGGCTATGTGAGCGTGCCCAAGACTGGCACGACCACCCAGACCACGGCATCTACCGGCACGGGCGAGTAGATTCGATTTCACCTGAACAAGAGCCTCGCGTTCCCCGATTTACGACGAGAGGCGGCAAGCCACAAAAAGGGAGGCGCTCCTGAGGGACGCTTCCCTTTTTTGTTTTTGTGTAAACCCTATTCCGCTTTCGTTAGTGAACGCTGCTTGCGTTTGAGAAATGTCTTGGCCAGAGCGGGAAGTTTGTCGTGCGCCAGCTTTCCTTGCTCGTACAGCTTCATCTTGGCCTTCGCCGACTTCCGTTTCTTATGGTGGCGCTTCCAGGCCATGAACCGCTTGTCGTTTGCCATGCGTGTCCTCCGGATCGATTGCGAGCCTATCGATTGTAGCGGAGCGTAACATTCTTGCAACCCCGCATTATGATTTACCGCGCGTATTGACGAGTTCAAGTACGATGGTGCGCTATGTCTTCCATGGTCATACACGCTGGTCGCGCGCTGACGCCGCACGAAGAAATCAGCGATGCCGTCGTTGCCGTTGAAGACGGAAAGATCGCGCGCATCGGGCGTCGCGATGAAATTGAACTCTCCGCGGGCGCGAAGGAAATTCTGGCGCGCGACATGATCCTGATTCCCGGCTTCGTCGACATCCACATTCACGGCGCGGGCGGCCATGACGTGATGTCTTCCACAGAGGAAGCACTCAGCACCGTCGCGAAAACAGTGGCGCGTCACGGGACTACGTCCCTTGTAGCGACCACCGTTACCGCGCCGCCCGACGAAACACGCCGCTGCCTCGAAGACATTGCGCGTTACATTGCAAGCCCTGCGAATACCGATGCGCGTGCTACACCAACCGCCGAGATCGTTGGCATCCATCTCGAAGGGCCATTCATCAGCTCAACGTGCCGCGGCGTTCATCCCCCGGGCGCGATCGCCAAACCCTCCATCGCGCTCCTTGATCGCTACCTCGAAGCCGCGGGCGGCAACGTGCGCATTCTGACGCTCGCTCCGGAGATTCCCGGCGCCCTCGACCTGGTAGAACACGGCTATGCACGAGGCATTGTCGTAGCTCTGGGCCACACCGACGCCACTTACGAACAGGCGCACAACGCGATTTTCCGCGGCGCCCGGCATGCGGTCCACGTCTTCAACGCCATGCGTCCCTTTTCGCATCGCGAAACAGGGGTCCTCGGCGCGGTGCTCACAGACGACTCAGTCACCGCTGAAATCATCGCGGACGGCGTCCACGTGGACGATCCGGCAATTCGTCTGTTGCTGGCAGCCAAGGGACCTGAACTCGTCATCCTGGTCAGCGACGGCACGGCGGCCACGGGCATGCGCGACGGAAGCTATCGTTTGGGAACGTTCGATGTGACTGTTTCGGGCGGCGTCTGCCGCAATCGCGAAGGCAAGCTCGCCGGCAGCACGCTCACCCTCGACCGCGCGTTGCAGAATATGGTGCGCCTCGGCGTGCCATTGCTCGAAGCCGTCCGCATGGCCACTCTCAATCCCGCGCGCCGCATCGGGCTCGACAAAAAAAAAGGCGTCCTCGCGGTGGGCGCGGACGCCGATCTCATCCTTCTCACTCCAGAACTAAAAGTCGCAAGCATCTACACTCGCGGCATCGCCGCGCAGTAGCGCGCAGCGCCTTTCGTCTGCTCGTTCAAACAATCACGAATTCAGCGGAATTTTTAATTCTTCAGCGAGTTTGTAAGGATTAAACGGGCTGTTCGCAAAATACCGGCCATCCACTTCAAGCGTAGGCACTTTGCGCCGTCCATGATTGACGCGCCGGACCAGCGCTTCAGCCTCGGGCGATTTATCGATATTCACTTCGCGAAATTCTATCCCGCGCTCTTTCAGGAAGAGCTTCGTCCGCAGGCAATCGCCACACCACGGCGTGCTGTACATGGTAATTCCAGCCATCAAATAGTCCCCGTTTGTCCCACTCTTAAAGATGCTCTGCAAACAACGCAGATTCAATCGACGCGCCGACTGTGCGGATCAAATGACAACTTCGCGGCACCACGGCGGGCAA
>DATEHB010000004.1:0-15673 GCA_035279805.1 Candidatus Acidiferrales bacterium | reverse complement strand
TGGGCGCAAAGCGTCGCGTGCCTGGCCGTGAATGGGCGGCTGGTCACCTGCGGCGCGACTACCGGGTACGACGCGAAAATCGATTTGCGTTTTCTCTTCAGCCGGCATTTGTCGATTCTCGGCTCGTACATGGGCAGCAAGGCCGAACTTTTTCCGGTGCTGGAGCTTCTCGCGCGCAGGCAAGTCCACGCCGTCATCGACAAGGTTTTCCCTCTCGCCGAAGCCGCCGCCGCGCATCGCCGCCTCGAAGACCGCGCGCAATTCGGCAAAATCGTGCTCAAAGTTTGAGGATTGTCATTCCGAACCGGCCGGATTATGGCCGGGTGAGGAATCTGCTGTTGCTTTTGTCGTTGAATTCGTACGGGCGCTGTTTGCTGCGAGTGTGAAGGCAAGCGCGGTGTCCGAAAATGCGAAATGCTCCGTGAAAACCGCGAAATTACTCGATTAGAATCGAGGCCGATCGTTTGTTTTGTGAAAGTTATGCGAGGTTCTAATTCTTCATAGTTACCGCGATTAGAAATGCGAAAAACAGGGGTGAGGATGGCCGCTGGGGGCCTTGTGAGAGGCGCTAGGCGGAGGGAGGACTCCACCGTGGTGCCTTCTGTCGAGGCGCGGGAATCGGTTTGTCGGCTACATTAACCATAGGCTGTAATTGTAGCATAAGTTAACATATTTGACGATAGAAAACGCCCGCGTCGGGAGGCCGATCTCGCCTTATAAGACCTTGACGGGGGCGGGCAGTTGCGTTCTTATTGTTTTCACGAACGATGCAGGTAGCTACCAAACGCAAATCGATGGCGGATCTTTCCGCGGCAAAGGGAGCAGACCTGTCTTTGTTTATACCTGCAGAACTGAGGGACTTGGGCGATCCGCAGACGGCGATCCCGCGCTTGGCGAAAGACGAGCAATCTGTTCGGCTCATCGAGCACGCCGTCCAGACCGTACCTACCGCGCATTGCCTTTGTATGAGCGACGCCAGAGAGATGTCCACCCTGAAGCCGGGCAGCGTTCATTTGGTGCTTACGTCGCCGCCGTATTGGACGCTGAAGGAATACAGGGATTCGGAAGCGCAATTAGGCCACGTTGAAGATTATGACCAGTTCCTTCACGAACTGGATAAAGTCTGGAAACATTGTTTCGAAGCCCTAGTGCCAGGGGGGCGGTTGGTTTGCGTGGTTGGCGACGTCTGCCTCTCGAGAAGAGAAAACGGAGGCCGTCACACGGTCGTCCCGCTGCACGCTTCGATTCAGGAGCGTTGCCGAAAGCTGGGCTTCGATAATCTTGCGCCAATCATCTGGCACAAGATCTCGAATGCGGCGTATGAAGTCGAAAATGGTTCGGGTTTTCTCGGCAAGCCGTACGAGCCGAATGCGGTCATCAAAAACGATATCGAGTTCATCCTGATGGAGCGCAAGCCTGGCGGCTATCGCGCGCCCGACATTCCCACTAAAATTCTAAGCCTCATCTCCGCCGAAAATCACGCTAAGTGGTTCCAGCAAATTTGGGCGGGTGTTACCGGGGCCTCGACGAAGCAGCATCCGGCACCGTATCCCATCGAATTGGCGGAGCGATTGGTTCGGATGTTCAGTTTTGTCGGCGACACGGTGCTGGATCCCTTTCTGGGTACGGGCACGACGACGGTCGCCGCCGCGAAATGGGGCCGCAACAGCATCGGATGCGAAGTCGACCAGCATTATTTCGCGCTCGCACAGAAGCGGATCGCTCAAGAAACGTCGTCTCTCTTCAGCAAGGCGGATATCGTTGTGGCGGCCAGCCAACCATCCTTATGAATCCCGGCTCGACGTTGGACGGCCGGCTCCGTCAGGCCATTCGGCATTTCTGGTCAACGCGCGAAACTCAGGCCCAGAAGCAAGGCGCTGTGACCGGCTCGCGGGACGCTGGCGCACGGACGGCAGTGACGGGTGGACGCCAAATGGATGGCTTCGTATCGCTGGTACGTGAGTTTCTCTGCGAAAACGGACTCGTCAAGACGGACGTTCATTGCGAAGCGAAGCTAGAATTGCCCGGCTGGTACCGTCCTGAGAAGAAATGGGATCTTTTGGTCGTATCTGCGGGGCAGTTGCTGGCCGGCATTGAGTTCAAATCTCAAGTCGGCTCCTTCGGGAACAACTACAATAACCGCACGGAGGAAGCGATCGGCAGCGCGGCTGACATTTGGGCAGCCTATCGGGAGGGAGCATTCAAACCGGCGGCTCGGCCGTGGCTTGGATATTTAATGCTCTTGGAGTATGCTCCCGGTTCGACGCGGCCTGTTCGAGCGCAGGAGCCGCACTTCAAGGTTTTTCCTGAATTCAAATCTGCGTCCTATGCGAAGCGCTACGAAATCCTTCTGACCAAGCTGGTGCGCGAGAGGCTGTATGATTCCGCGTGCTTCTTGATGTCCGACGCGAAGAGTGGCCCTCGAGGGCTGTATCAAGAGCCGGTACCTGAATTGCGCTTCGAGAACTTCATGGCGTCGCTGCTTGCCCGCGCAATTTCCATCACGAAAACAGGGGATTAAGGTCGGCTCACAGCGGCCCGGTATCTCGCGCCAAAATGTATCGACCGCGCAAACCGCTGATAGTTATACGCGTGCCCGGAGAGTGATTTGCACTCGCGCAAACAAAGTGGGAAAATGAGTTTGTAACCAAACGGCAGCGGTGAGACGAGGAGAGGCGCGGATGGCGGTGCAACTGGCGAAGGGCGTGACGCTGGAGACGCCCGAAGAGGCGACGAATTTCCTGAAGAAGGAAGGGATACTCTTCGCGCAGCTCGACAAGCTGGTGAACTGGGCGCGGCGCAGCTCGATTTGGCCGATGTCGTTTGGCCTGGCATGCTGCGCGATTGAGATGATGTGTTTCGCCGCTTCGCGATTCGATGTGGCGCGTTTCGGCGCGGAAGTTTTTCGCGGCTCGCCGCGCCAGTCTGACCTGATGATTATCGCCGGGCGAGTGTCGCAGAAAATGGCGCCGGTGATCAAGCAGCTGTACGATCAAATGCCGGAGCCGAAGTGGGTGATTTCGATGGGCGTTTGCGCCACTTCCGGCGGCGTGTTCAATAATTACGCGATTGTGCAGGGCGTGAACCAGGTGATTCCCGTGGACGTGTACGTTCCTGGCTGCCCGCCGCGTCCGGAGATGCTGCTCTACGCGCTGATGCAACTGCAACGCAAAATCGACAAGGAAAGCGGCAGCTTCCTCGAAGCCATCAACATCGGCAAGAACAGAAATCCCGGCGACGCGCCCGGCATCAGCAACTAAGCGCGTGTAGAAGCAGATTCCTCGCCTGCCTTCCCGCCGCGGCAGGCAAGCTCGGAATGACCGCGAAAAGAGGGCGCTGTTAACGGCACGGGTCCGCTTTCTTTTGAGCCGCAGGTAATTCGAAAACTTCCGCTTCGCCATTTTTCCATGTGAGCTTGCTGCCTGGAGCGGCGTGTTCGTGGCGGACATAGCCCATGCCGATGATCGCGCCGCTGGCGGGAGATTTTGCCGCGCTGGTGACGAAGCCGACTTCTACGCGAACTTCTGCACGAGATTCTGCACGTACTTCCGCAGGAACTTCCGCGGCGATTTCGCCGGGTCCTGGCGCGCCAGCTTTCGCGGAGCTTTCGACGGGAGCGGCGAAAAGTGGCTCGCCGGGATTTGGAACCGCGTCGCCCGGGAAGCGAAGCATGACGCGCTGACGTTGAATGTGGCCGCGCGAGCGCACGCGCTCGACGATTTCCTGTCCCGTGTAGCAGCCCTTCGAGAAATTGATGTGCGTTTTTTCGAGCGCCGCTTGATGCGGGATTTGATTTTCGTCGAAATCAACGCCATACCACGGGATTCCGGCTTCGAGGCGCAAAATATTCAACGCGGTGTATCCGACGGGGCCGCCGCCATGACTTCGCGCGGCTTCGAGAAGCAAATTCCACAGCGCAGGCAAATGTTCGCGGCCAGTGATGAAGTCGGCGCCGGGAATTGTTGCACGTGAATATTTCACGATGCGGCAGGAAATTTCCGCGCCGTCTTTTTTCACGTTGGCTTCGGCATGGCCGAATTCGCCAAGGGAATCGAGATCGAGGCTGCAAAGTTCGCGCACGATAGCGGGCGTTTTCGGCCCTTCGAGTGCGAGCGTGCCGGTGCGGTCGGTCAGGTCTTCGAGAGTGACGTCGTCCATGATGATGAATTTGTCGAATGTCTCGATCAGTCGCTGTCGTATCATCGCGTAAGAAATAACGAGCAGGCGATCCTCGAGCGCGAGCGTTTCCACTTCGGCCATGATGCGCCCTTGCGGATTGAGAAGCAGCGAAATATTTCCGTGGCCCGGCGCGAGGTCGCGAATGTTGTTGGTGAGCATCGCGTTCAGATAGCGCGCGCGGTCGTTTCCGGTGAATGAGATTACGGCGCGATAATTTTTGTCGATCAGGCCGGCGGATTCGCGGGCGAATTTGTATTCGCGCGTCACGTCTCCATAATCGCGCGGCAAGTTGCAGCCGAAGTACTCGCCGGGCTTCGCGCTGAAGACGGCGCCGAGCTTTTCGTGTTCGGATTTGAGCGGCGTTTCGATGGTCATTCTGAACGCAGCGCGCGGGCTGCTGATTCAATCTTAGCAGATGGACGCGTTGCGGCGCGCCTCCACAGATCGCATGGTCAATCGGGCGAAAAGCAGATTCTTCGTCGCGGGGCTCCTCAGAATGACACACAAGGCGGGATTAATTCTCCGCAGAACCATCCGGAGCGCAAAACGCGCGCGTCGCTGCGCTCCCCGCCTTCCCGCCGCGACGGGCGAGCGGCAGGCAGGCTCGGAATGACACACAAGGCGAGATTCTTCGGGCAAACCCGGCCCTCAGAATGACAGACGAAGAGAAGGTAGCGAGACGGTTTTTGCAGAGGCTCGGTCGGTGGGCTGGCCAATCGGGCGAAAGCAGATTCTTCGGGCAACCCGGCCCTCAGAATGACAGACGAAGAGAAGGTAGCGAGACGGTTTTTGTAGAGGCGGGGCGGCGCGCCTCCGCAGATTGTCATTATTGCTATACTGGCGGAAGTGGCGAATCAACTGATTCACGAAATTATTCCGGTCGGGATGCTGCAATGCAATTGTTCGATCGTTGGCGATCCGGAGACGCGCCAGGCGATTGTGATCGATCCGGGCGAAGAAGCGGAGCGCATTCTGGCGATCATCGCGAAGCATAAACTGAAAGTTACCGCGATTGTCAGCACGCATGCGCACATCGATCACGTTGGCGGGCTGAAAAAATTGCACGACGCGACGCACGCACCCGTGCTGATGAACGAAGGCGACCTGGAACTGTATCGCGCGATGGACATTCAATCGCAGTTTCTGGGCGTCGCGCCGCCTCCGCTGGCGAAGATCGACAATCTGCTGGCGGAGGGCGACGTGGTGCGATGGGGCGGATACGAAGCGCGCGTCTTGCATACGCCGGGGCACACGCCAGGGAGCGTCAGTTTGTATTTGCCGTTTGCGGCGCAAAAAGAAGAAGGGAAGCGCGTAACGCCAGCGCAGCCAGCCAAGACGCCGCGCGCGCACGATCACAATTCGCCGCCATGGCTTTTCGCGGGCGACACGCTTTTCGCCGGCTCGATTGGACGCACGGATTTGTGGGGCGGCTCGTATCCGGAAATTATCCGCTCGATCCGCACAAAGCTCCTTGCGCTTCCGGCTGAGACGGTCGTTTTTCCCGGCCACGGGCCCTCGACGACGCTTGCTGAGGAGCGCGAGACAAATCCGTTTCTTCAGCCTCGATAGTCAGTATGAAAATTGAAATTCGCGGTATCTATTTCGCGCCATGCCGGGCGTCGCGCTCGGCGCGCAGAGTTTCCATGACGCTCTGGATGAGCTGCTTGGCCTTTTGCAATTCCGAGCTGATGGTCCGAATATCCATCGCGGGCGTCGCGGGATTTCCGGCGCGATGGCAGTAAACGCCGTGCTGGCCGACAAGAACCATCGCGTTCGTGAGCATGTCGAGCGATACGGCGAGGCGGCCGCGCTGGAGTCCCATCATCGTTTCGTAATGCTCAAGTTCGTCGCGATGCTCTTCAAAAACGCTCATCGGCAATCGCTCCCTCGTGTTCCAAAGATATTTCCTGACGTTCAAAGTTACTCGCATCGCGAGCGGCCATCAACATCGTAGGATTGGTGGCCACGCGTCATGTGGTGCCCGGGGACTTGCAGCAGGACGTGCTGTAGTGCCAAGCTGGTGTTGCAATCGAGGAACCTCGCGCGCACGCTGGCTTTACAGTTTTGCGGACGCGACACATAATCGATGCGGAAAGAAAAGCGCGTGCCGCGCGAGGCATAATTGGGCCGCATACTTGGGAATCTCGCTATAAATCCAAACTGGAATTTTGCGGCATTACTCGCACGCGGAGAGTGGTGAGGGGATCATGAGACGGTCGGATCTGGTGCACAATGCAGCGAAGGGCAAGGCTCCGAGAACTTCGCAAGTGGTTTTCGGCGAACGGCAGCATCTGCTGCGCGTGCTCGATTCGGTGGAGCACAGCGCGCTGCCTCACGGGCGGCTGGAGCAGGAGCGGCGCGTGGTCGAGCAGCTTATCCATGCGCGCACGCAGGAACTGAATCGCATCAATACTTCGTGGGATGAAAAAGTCGGCTTCGTTTTGAGCGCCGAGGTGAGGCCGGAGGCTCTGGAAAAACTTTCACGCGAGGCTCCGAAGGAAGACTTTTACCTGCTGCGCCTGATCAGCGAGCATCCGAAAGTTTCCGCGAAGACGCTGCGCCGCCTGGCGAAACATGAGTACGCGGCGATCCGCGAAAATATCGCGCGGCATCCCAACGCCGACGCCGCCACGCTTACATCTCTCAGCAAGGACCGCACGCAGCCGCTTTGGTATCTGGTCGCGTTCAACCCGAATGCGCCCACCGGACTGCGCCAGAAATTGCGCGAGCGCATGCGCAAACTCGGCGAAAAAACGGCGACGCAATAAATTTTCCAGGAAATTTCAACGGAACTCAGCGGCCACGCGAAGGATCCGGCGTTGCCGCGGAGTCCAAATCCACAAAGACTTTTTGGTTTCCGGGCAGCGGAGCGTAGCAATTGCCGTCGGAATTATATTTGTACGGACACAGCGCGGTGAATTGCGGCCTTCCGGGCGACTGCGCGAATTGCCACGCTGTTGCGGAGGACGCGCCGCTCTGACCAGGCGACAAAGGTTCGCTGTCGAAATCGCAGCCGGGCGCGGGCGGGCACACATCATTGTAGATGAAGAAATTAATTTTGCGGCCTCGCGCGTTGCTCCGGATATCGCTTGCCGTTGTGATTTCGACGCCGCCGGATTCCCGCACGGGAATTCCGGAGCAGTACACGCCGGCCTGGTAGCCGGACGAATTCACGGCGTCGATCCACGCGTACAGATAGGCACGCTGCTCAGGAAGCATGCGCCCGCCCTCTTCCTGGTCGAGAAAAATGATCGCGCCCGGAGGAAATGACTGATGTTTTGCGGCGTTCACGGCGGCAGTCGCGTCTCTTGAACCAAGAGTTTTCGGATCGCGCGACGACTTCAGCTCCTTGTCCATGCGGCCGTTGAACAGCACCAGGAATCCGAAACCATGCGAACGCAAAATCGCGCGTTTGCCGAGCCAGCTATCGGATTTTTCCCCTGGCGGAGCATTCAGCCAGTAACCGGAAAAAGCAAACTCCTGGGCAAGGGCGTCGAGCGTTGCGTCACCGGGATAATCGTTGCGATCGAAACCAAGATAGGTTCCTGTGGGTTGCCGAGTATTTTGCGAGGCTTGTGGCCGGAGTGGAAGTCCCGCAGGCGCGATTCCGGCGAAGGCGAGCAAAACAGCAACCAATGCCAGTAAGCCTAAAACGTGTGCGTCGCGTCCGGCCATGTGCGTCACTCCATTATGATATGAAAAGGATATTCGCGGTTGCACGGGCCTCGTCTGCAGCTCAGGTCCCGTCCCGACTTTTTTCGTCGGGACTGACCTGAGGGTTCTGCTGAGATACAAAAGCAGATTCCTCGTCATCCCGACAAGTCGGGACTCCTCGGAATGACACAAGGTGGCCGGGTGGCGGTCGTGTAGATGTGGCCGGCGTGGTTCGCCGACCTGGCAATGTTTGCGTCATCGCAAGCGGTCAGATTGGGTCCCGGTGTCAGCGGCGCAAGCAAGGTTCGGATTGTTCTCTACTGACGGAAATCGCGAATCAGCTCATTCAGGAAATTCTCGCGCTCGGGCCTCGCGAATCATCGTTCATTTTCGGCAGCGGCGGCTGCTCCTGCGTGAAACCTTTGCGCAGCAAAGCGCGTCCGAAAACTAGCAAGCCGCCGGGCACAGCCGCGCAAACCAGGTGGCAAACGGCTGCAAGGGAGCGTTGCATCGCGTGACTGTGCTGGATTTATCGGCGTACATCGGGCTTGTGGCTGTCGGTTTTGCGACGGCAAATATTTTGATTGGGCTGATGATTTTTGGGCGCTACAGCCCGGTTCGCTATTGGCCGCACCGCCGATTCGATATTTTTCGCATTCACCGCTGGACGGGCTACGGCACGCTAGGCTTTACTCTGCTTCATCCGTTGCCGTTGCTGCTGAGCGCGAAACCTCATTTTCGGATCGCAGATATTTTATTGCCGCTGTGGTCGCCGCAGCAGCCGCTGCAAAATACGATCGGGGCGGCGGCGCTGTACCTGCTTGTGGCAATTGTCGTCACTTCGCTCTATCGCATCGAGCTCGGCCGCCATCTTTGGAAACTTCTGCACTACTTGACCTATCCCGCGGCCACCGGCGTTTTTATTCACGGGATTTTGACGGATCCGAACTTGAATGGGCAGCCCGTTGATTATCTCGACGGCGGAAAAGTCTTCGTCGAGATTTGCTGCGTGATTGTGATCGCGGCATCCGCGTGGCGCATTCGTTTTGGCCAGCGGAAACGGCTGGCAAATCGCGCCGCGCGCTTGGGCCCGGAAGCCGCGGCGGAGTAGAATCGCGGGCATGACGTTTGACGTTCCCGCGCAGCTGAATATCGCCGAGGAGTTTGTGTCGCGTCCCGCGCGGCAGCACCCTGAACGCACGGCGATTCTCGGCGAGCCGTCGCGCTTCTCATACGCCCAGGTTGAAGAAGCGGTGAATCGCGCGGCAAATGTGTTGCGCGAGTGCGGCTGCGAGGCTGGCGACCGCGTTCTGATTATTCTGCCGGACTCCCTTGAATTTATTGCGGCGTTTTTTGGCGCGGCGAAGATTGGCGCGATTGCCGTCCCCGTGAATTCGATGGCGCGCGCGGCGGATTATTCGTACTACGCGGCGGACACGGGCGCGCGAATCGCGGTTGTGCACGCGCCGGCGATGGCTGAGTTTTCGCGAATTGAAGCGGCTTCAAGTCTTCGCGTGCTTGCGATCTCGGGGCCCGGCGCTGACGCGGCGATCAGGTCAGCGCCGGCAAATTTCGCGGCTGCGCGGAAGTTCACCTGGGATGACGCGTGGAATAAGGCGAGTTCGCGTTGCGAACTGCATCCGACCGCGGCGGCGGATCCAGCGTTCTTCCTGTACACATCGGGAAGCGGAGGAACGCCGAAAGCGGCAATTCATCGTCACGCGGACATGGTGCGTACAAGCCGTGGATACGCGCACGGCGTGCTGGGAATGCGCGCGGACGATATTACGTATTCGGTGTCGAAATTATTTTTTGCTTACGGGCTTGGCAACGGAATGTATTTTCCGTTTTCCGCGGGCGCGAGCGCGGTCCTCGATCCGGGGAAGCCGAAGCCGGAACGCACCGCGGAATTGCTGGCGAAGTACAGGCCGACAATTTTATTTTCAGTGCCCACGTTCTTTGCAGCGATGCTGCGCGAAGCGGAACGAGGACTTGCGATTGATTGCTCGTCGCTGCGCATGGCCGTGTCAGCCGGAGAAACGCTGCCGGCGGAAATCTTTGAGCGATTCAAAGAGAAATTCGGCGTGGAGATTCTGGACGGCATCGGTTCCACGGAAATGCTGCACATGTTTTTGTCTCCGCGGCCGGGTCACGCGCGGGCGGGAAGCTGCGGCACGGAAGTTCCCGGATGCGGCGCGAAAATCGTCGATGACGAAGAGCAAACAGTCGCCGATGGCGAGATCGGGAATTTGTGGGTGCGGGGAGGCGGCGCGTTCGCGGGCTACTGGAATAAGCCGGAACTCACGTCGCGAACGAAGCGCGGCGAATGGGTGGTTACGGGAGATAAATTTACTCGCGACGCGGACGGGTACCACCATTATTGCGGGCGCGCGGATGACATGATGAAAGTCGCGGGCATGTGGGTCTCGCCGGGGGAAGTGGAAAATGCGCTGCTCGGTCATCCGATGGTCGCGGAGGCTGCGGTGGTGGCGCAAGCAAACGAAAACGGATTGATTCATCCCGCGGCTTTCGTGGTGCTGAAAAATGAAATGCAATTAAAGGATGGATTAGACAAAGAAATTCGCGAATGGCTGCGGCAAAAAATCGTTTCGTACAAATGTCCGCAAACAGTCCAATTCGTGGAAAAACTGCCAAAAACCGCAACGGGAAAAATCCAGCGATTTCGGCTGCGATCCACAACTACCTGATTCTGCAAAGGATAACAGTCGAGGGAAATATGCAAAAGAGACAAATTGGCTCTTTTGGGGCCTGTTTTTGGGTCTATATTGGCCTGTATGGGCAGGCCATTTGCGCCTCTACATTTGCAACCGGAAAGCAATATTCCGCTGTACGCGCAATTGCGCGATCAAATGCGCGCGCTTGTGCATTCGGGAGACTTGCAGCCGGGCGACCGCATTCCAGCGAGCCGCGAGCTTGCGAATCAACTGCAAATTCATCGCACCACGGTGGCGACGGCGTACGCGGAACTCGAATCCGAGGGACTGATACGAGGCTTCGTGGGACGCGGGACGTATATCAGCGAGTCCGCTGCGACGCGCGAATTCACGCCGCCGCCGCGAGAGCAGGGCGGCGTATTGCGATGGGAGGCTTTATTCGCGGACGAGCGCGCGGGCGACGGGCTGAGCCGGTTGATGCCGGAAGTGCCGGAGGGGACGATCGCGTTTATCAGCGCGCGGCCGTCGGAGGAATTTTTTCCGGTAGAAGATGTGCGCACGTGCGCGAACGCGGTGTTGAAACGCGAAGGCCGAGACATTTTGCAGCTTGGCGCGTCAGATGGTTATGGCCCGCTCAAGCAAGTACTGCTGGAGATTCTGCGCGCCGAGGGAATTGCCGTAAACGAACGCCAGCTTTTGATTACCGATGGCTGCCAGCAATCGCTGGATCTGCTTGCGAAGGCTTTTCTGCGGCCGGGCGACGCGGTGCTGGTCGAGAATCCGGCGTATCCGGGCGCGCTGTCAATTTTGTCGGCGGCGCGCGTGCGATGTTTACCCGCGGCGGTCGAGACGAGCCGGTCGCGACAAAATTATACGGGACTGGACGTGAAGGCAGCGGAAGCGGTGCTGGAACAGAACCGCGTGAAAATGATTTTGGTCACGCCGGATTTCCAAAATCCGACGGGAACGACGCTGCCGGTGAGCGCGCGGCAAAAGCTATTGGAGCTGGCAGCACGGCACAAAGTGCCGATTGTCGAGGACCATATTTACGCGCGATTGCGGCTGCGCGGGAATCCCGTGTCATCACTGAAAGCGATGGACCGCCACGGAATCGTGATTCAGATCGACAGTTTTTCGAAAGTGGCGTTTCCGGGTTTGCGCGTGGGATGGTGCGCGGGGCCGGAGCGCGTGATCGAACGGCTGCGGCTGTTGAAGCAATCGAGCGATCTGCACACGGATCAGCTGGCGCAGGCGACGCTGGCGGAGTTCGTGAAGCGCGGGATGCTCGAAAAGCACATGAAGCGAATGGTGCGGGTGTACGCGAAGCGGCTGGAGGCGCTGGAGAAGTCGATGGAGCGGCATTTGCCTGGGGACGTGCAATGGACGCGGCCGGACGGAGGCATGTCCGTTTGGATTACGCTGCCGCCGGGGCTCGATGCGGGCGAGTTGCTGATTCATGCACGGGAGCGCGGCGTGCTGTTCGTGCCGGGAAGATATTTTTATTTTCAGAATCCGCAGACCAACACGCTGCGACTGGGTTTCGCGGGGCTTGATGAGGGAGACGTCGCGCAGGGATTGGCGAAGCTGGGAACAGTGATTGACACGGAGATGCGGAAAAAGCAGAAAGGCGGCAGGCGGGCGATGGCGGAGCATCCGCAAGAAGCGAGAACGCGCGTGGCATTGATTTGAAGGCAGTGGTCAGGGGCCAGTGGACAGTGAAAAGCGAAAAGCGAAAAGCGAAGGAAAGGCTAGTGGCGAGTGGCTAGTGGCAAGTGATCAGTAAAGGCAAGATCGGTGCAAGGCGAAAAGCGAAAAGCAAGACGGCGGGGCTGAAGGCCGCTCCTACGAGGGCGAGGCGATGAGGAGGTTCTATGTGGCAGGACGTTAAGTTTGCAGTGAGGATGCTGGGGAAGGCGCCTGGGTTCACGGCGGTGGCGGTGCTGACGCTGGCGCTGGGCATCGGTGCGAACACGGCGATCTTCAGCGCGGTGAACGGGATTCTGCTTGAACCGCTGCCCTATACGGACGCGTCACAGCTGCTTTCCATCGGAAGCGTGAAGGTTGCAAGCAGTACCTCGCTATACGACGCCGTTTCGGCGGGCGCGGTGAAAGACGTGGAGGCACAGTGCCCGGCAATCGGACAACTGGCCGAGTACGAATCGAGCGGGTACAGGCTTACTGGGCAGACAGCGCCGGAGCTTTTGTCGGGCGCGAGCGTCTCAGGAAATTTCTTCACGCTGCTCGGCGTGCGTCCTATGTTGGGCCGACCAATTCTCCCGTCAGACACAGTGGCGGGAAACGACGATGTTGTTGTCGTGAGCCATGGCGTCTGGAAGGGTCTGCTCGGAGGCGATCCACACTGGATAGGAAAGAAAATTACGCTGAACGGCAAAGAATACGCCGTCGTTGGCGTGATGCCGCGTGAGTTCACTTACGGAGCAGGCGAGCGCGGAGTGTGGCTGCCGAGCGTGCAAGCTTCGGACGACACTGACCGCGAATCACGTGGAGCGCAAGTCGTCGCGAGGCTGAAGCCCGGCGCGACGTTGACTCAGGCGCAGGCGCAACTAGAAACGCTTAGCGCGCGCCTAGCCGCCGCATATCCAAAGACGGATGGGGGCTGGAAACTCTCTGCGAATGGCGTAGAGCAGGGCGAATTCGATTACGGAGACTTCAGTCAGGATCTACTGTTGCAATTATTGGGGGCCGTGGGTTTCGTGCTGCTGATTGCTTGCGTAAACGTGAGCGCGCTGCTGCTGGCGCGCGGATGGGTGCGGCAGAAAGAAGTGGCCATTCGCCAAGCTCTGGGCGCGACGCGGCTGCGCATCATCCGGCAGTTTCTGGCGGAAAGCATTTTGCTTGCGCTCGCGGGCGGAGCATTGGGGCTTGTTTTGTCGGTGTGGGGTATTTGGCTGGTGAGGGCGGCCGCTCCTCCCGACACGCCCCGGCTCAGCAACGTGCAGCTCGACGCCAACGTTTTCTGGTTCGCTCTAGGCGTATCGCTGCTGGCGGGAATTCTTTTCGGGGTCACGCCGGCATTGCAAGCTTCCGCGCGGCGCGCCGGGACCACATTCCACGAAAACCTGAGCCATGCCCTGCCTGGCTTCTCGGGGCGTTCGCCAAGAAATCAGCGGAGCGCGCTCGTTGTTGTCGAAGTGGCCCTGGCGGTAATTCTCGTCGTTGGCGCGGCGCTGAGCATAAGAAGTTTCGAGAACTGGGCGAGCATCGACTGGGGATTCCGGACAGATCACGTCTTGACGATGACTGTCAATTTCAGCAAAGCAGTCTGTGATGCGGACAACAAAAACTCCGCGACACAGTGCCACCTGGCGGTGCAGGAGATTCTAAACCGCGTGAAATCATTGCCGGGTGTGGAAAAAGTTGCGGCTGTCTCGACAATCCCGCTCGAGGGCGTTGGACCAGCAATGAGCGTGAGTATACAGGGGCGAACGCAGAAGCTGGGATTTTCGAACGGAGCACCTATCTTCTACCGGATCGTGACGCCGGAATATCTTGACGCGGTGGGAGTCGGATTTTTAAAAGGCAGAGATTTTACAGACGGCGACACGCAAGGGGCTGACCGCGTTGCGATTGTGAATGAAACGTTTGCGAAAAAATTTCTTTCGGGCCAGCCGCTCGGGAAACAATTCAGCTTCGTGGGCCTAATCCCCAACGCCAAGAATGCACAGCCAGAATGGACGACCGTGGTCGGAGAAGTCAGAAACACTCTGGTTTTTGGTCCCACAGCGCCGCCCATGCCGGAGTTTTATGAACCGTACGCACAGTCGGAACAAGGTATGGCCGGAAACCTGATCGTGCGCACGACCGAAGATCCGAGGGCGATGACGGTCGCCGTAAAGCAGCAGGTTTGGAGCGTGGACAAAGACGCGCCGCTCACCAATTTAAAGACGATGAATCAGGTCGTCGCTCAGAGGGTCGCTCAGCCACGCTTTCAGGCGTTGTTACTTGGTTCGTTTGGCGCGCTCGGGTTGATTCTCGCGATGGTGGGAATTTACGGTGTGATTTCGTATGGGTTGACGCAGAGGACGCGCGAGATTGGGGTGCGCATGGCGCTGGGCGCGCAGCCGCGCGATGTGTTGCGCATGGTGATTCGGGAAGGGATGCTCCCGGCTGGGCTGGGAATCGTGGCAGGTGTTGCGGGCGCGTTAGCGCTGGGTCGAGTGCTGCGGAGTTTGCTTTTCGAGATCAAGCCGACGGATCCGGCAACGTTTATTGGTGTGGCGGCTGTGCTGTCGATTGTGGCGCTGGCGGCGTGTTGGATACCTGCGCGGCGGGCGATGCGAATCGAGCCGATGGAGGCGTTGAGGTATGAATGAGAAAGGCAGTCGAGAGTTGACAGTTGATAGTCGAAAGTGACAGACGAAACTCGAAAAGGATGTAGATGAGCTTACGGGGGCGGCTGAATGGGCGTTAAGGCAAGTAGCGAGTGGCTAGTGGCCGGTGCGAAGGCAAAGCTTTTGGCGGCGCACGAAAACACTTAGAGTAAAAACTCCCACCCTTCGCGGAGTGCAGAGAAAGGCAGTCGAGAGTTGACAGTCGAGAGTGACAGATGAAATTGGAAGCGATCAGTGGCTAGTGGCGAGCGGTCAGGGGCAGTAGAGGCCAAGATCGGTGCAAGACGAAAAGCGGAGCGAGACGGCCGGCCTGAAGGCCGCCGCTACAAAGGCGAGTAAAGGCAAGTGGCTAGTGGCGAGTGCGAAGGCAAAGCTATTGGCGGCCGCGAAAACGTTTAGAGTAAAAACCCCACCCTTCGCGGAGTGCGCGAAGGATGGGGCACCCGCGTAAAGGCAAGTGGTCAGTGGACAGGGGCCAGTGGTCAGCAAAGGCAAGTGGTCAGCGAAAGGCGAAAAGCGAGAAGCGAGAAGCGAGAAGCAAGAGGGCGGGCCTAAAGGCCGCCCCTACGACGGCGAGGCGAGAGGTGACGAGGAGGTTCTATGTGGCAGGACGTTAAGTTTGCGGTGAGGATGCTGGCAAAGGCGCCGGGGTTCACGGCGGTGGCGGTGCTGTCACTGACGCTGGGAATTGGCGCGAACACGACGATTTTCACGCTGGCGAAGGCGATTTTCCTGCAAGCCGTTCCTGTGAAAGATCCGTCGACGCTGATGGTCCTGTATTCGACGGCGCAGAGCCACAATGGGCCGCTACAG
>DATEHB010000003.1:0-49554 GCA_035279805.1 Candidatus Acidiferrales bacterium | reverse complement strand
CACCGATGAGGACGAGTTTGATTCCCTGGCCGAAGACCATCCTGAGGACGTCGATCCGCTGTGCGCCCAGCGCGATGCGAACGCCGATTTCGTGAGTGCGTCGCGTTGCGGAATAGGAGACAAGCCCGTAAAGCCCAATTGACGCAAGCGCGAGCGCCAAAGCGGCGAAAAGCCCGAAGAGCGTGGTAACAAACCGAGGCACAGCGAACGCCTCGTGGAGGTACTGCCCGAATGTCTCGACACCGTATAACGGTACGTTCCTGTCCACCTCAGCCATTTCTTTCCTCACGGCGCTGACTATGGTGAGAGGATCAACGTTGGTGCGAACGACGAAGTTCATGCCGCCAAGTGGACTCTGAGCCAGAGGGGCGTAAATCTCCGGGTAAGGCGGACTTGCAAGTCCCTCCTGCCTCACATCTCCTACCACGCCCACAATCTCGCGCAGAGGCGGAGTGTTGTAGCCGTTGTCGATTCCCGGCTTGATACGTTTCCCGACAGGATTTTGGTGCGGGAAGTATCGCCTTGCGAATGCCTCGTTGATGATCCCCACGGGCACCGTTTTGAGATCATCCGTCGCAGTGAAATCTCGTCCCGCGACCAGCGGAATGCCGACGGTTTGGAAGTAGCCGGGCTCGACCCAGCTATAGTCCGCTCGCGGGCGATTGGCTTGCGTCACGGGCTGGCCCTCGATCGTAAGGAACGTACCGGCATAACCACCGTCGAGTGGCAAGGGCATCACGGCGCTGGCAGAGCGGACGCCTGGCAAACGATTGAGCCTTGCGATGGCTTGTTCGAAAAACTGAGTCTGGCGAAGCCCCGAGTAACGGGCATCAGGCAAATCTATCTTGAACGTCAGCACGTGCTGCGGGTTGAATCCGGGGTCTACATGCTCCAGGTGCAAGAAGCTGTTCGTAAGCAAACCCGCCCCAATCAGCAGCACAGCCGCTATGGCCACATCGGCTATCACCAGCGCACTACGCCCCCGGCTCCGATGAAGGCTTTCGGAAAGCCCACGACTGCCCTCCTTGAGATATTCCACAAAATCGAGCCTTGCTGCCTGCACGGCCGGCGCGAGGCCAAACAGTATCCCGGTAAGCATCGTTGCCAGCGCTGTAAAGAGCAGAACGGTGCTGTCAATGCCGATGCTGGAAAGACGAGGAATATCCACCGGAAGCAGGCTAATCAGTACGGAAATGGCCCAGGGTCCCGCCGTCGCGCCGAGCGCACCTCCGATAAAGGCAAGAAGAACACTTTCAGTGAGCAACTGCCGGATCATTCGTCCGCGGCTCGCTCCTAGTGCGCCACGAACCGCAATTTCCTTCTGCCGCGCCGCGCCGCGCGCCAGCATCAGGTTCGCAACATTCGCACAAGCAATCAGCAGCACGCAGCCAACGGCTGCGAGCAGAATCAGCAAGGCAGGCCGGGCTGGGCCTGTAACTTGATCGATTTCCGGAAGAACCATCACGCCACTCGGACGGATGTCCCGGTACTGCTTGTTCAAGTGGTCGACGATAAGGCTCATGTCCGTCTGCGCCTGAGCGACGGACACCTGCGGCTTGAGCCGCGCAATAACATCCAGAAAGTGTGCACCGCGCTGATCGGTCATAGAAGGAGGTAAGAAATCGAGCGCCATCGTCACCCAGAAATCGATAGGCTGTGCCTCGATAGGAAATTGGACCCCGGCGGGCATCACGCCCACGACAGTGAAATCTCGGTTGTCAACTTGGATGGTCCGGCCGATGACTTTAGGGTCGCCGCCGAAATGTTCCCGCCACAAGTGATGGCTCAAGATAATCGCGAATGTTCCATTGGCCGTCGGGAGCTTGTCTTCATCGGGCAGGAACGCGCGCCCGAGCACTGTCTTAACTCCAAGCAGAGAAAACAAGTCAGCCGAAACATCCGCACCATGAATGTGAATTGCTTCGCCTTGGCCGGTGAGCGTAATGTCGTCGTCTGTATAGGTGGCCATTTGCGAAAAGACGTGATTCTGTACCCTCCAGTCGGCGAAATCAGGATACGAGGCATTGTCCGGAACGTTTCCTCGCGTAGTAGAAACTACGCTCACTAATTCAGTCGGGCTGTGGAATGGCAACGGCTGTAGCAGAACAGCGTCGACTATGCTGAAGATGGCCGTGTTCGCGCCAATCCCCAGCGCGAGGGTAAGGATGGCCACAGCGGTGAATCCGGGGGATTTGCGCAGCATGCGAAACGCGTAATGCAGGTCCTGCCATAGAGAATCGAGAAACATATGCGCGTCGGCGGCAATTACTCGCTCTCTCAGCGCAGCCTGGCTGCCAAATCGCAGAGCCGCCTGCCGTCGCGCCTCTTCCAGCGGCATCCCGGCGGCGACGTTATCTGCGGTGCGCATTTCGATATGCGAGTGCAGTTCCGCGTCGATGTCTTGATCCAGCTTCGAACGGTGAAACAAATTCGTGATGCGGCGAAGAATGGACATGGCTCACCCTTGCGCGTGCCGCAACAGCGCGCGCACACCCTTCACTACTTGTTCAAAACTTTCTTCGACCTTGCGCAATTCCTTCTGGCCCGCAGCCGTCAGCCGGTAGTATTTCGCTTTGCGATTCGTGTCCGTCAGCTTCCACTCCGAGCGAATCCATCCGCTCTGCTCCATCCGGTGCAGCGCGGGATAGAGCGAGCCCTCCTCCACCGACAACATCTCGTCCGAGGCCCGCTGGATGTGCAGCACGATTCCGTAACCGTGCAGCTCCCCCATCTGTGAAAGAGTTTTCAGCACCAGCAGGTCCAGACTTCCCTGCAGATCGTTTTTCGCCATTCTCCAATATCCCCTACGCACGTGGTGGGTCAGTTTGAATTTTCTTTATCGTGACACAAGCAGTCAAAATTCAAACTGGCCCACAACACCCCTAGACAACTCAGTCTGATAACAATTACGCCTAGAACGCTAGGCGTGTCAAGGGCATTCTGCGCTCGCTGGCTTTGGGAGAAAAGTCCGAGCCAGGGAGACTTTCATCTCTCCCTGACCCGGCTAGCAGGAGGGGGTCTTTGTCTTGCGTTGGTCATCTGACCACTGACCACTCACTCGCCACTGTTTTGTTTGCCTTCGTAGGGGCGGGGTTCACCCCCGCCCGTCGGCCTGCATCGCAGGCCGCGCCTTTGTCTTGCCTCGCACGCGCCTTTTTCTGATCACTGACCACTCGTCACTGGCCACTGTTTTAGTAGCCTTTTCTGACCACTGTCTTGTTGCGGGGTTCACCCCGCCCGTCTCTCGGCGTTCTATCGGCATCATGGCTTTCGTAGGGCCCGATTGATTTGAATCGGGCCGTCGGCCTGCACCGCAGGCCGCGCGCCTTTGTCTTGCCTCGCACGCGCCTTTTTCTGATCACTGACCACTCACTCGCCACTGTTTTGTTGTTCGTCTTCGTAGGGGCGGGGTTCACCCCCGCCCGTCGGCCTACATCGCAGGCCGCGTTCTTGTCTTGTGTGTCCTCCGGAATGTGCTCGCCGACCTCCAATCAATGTCATTTGCTGCGCGCTTGCCTTTTCTGACCACTGATCACTGGCCACTGACTACGGTTTTTCCCCTCCTATTGACGTTCTAGTGGAATGGCCTGGTACTATAACCGAAATTCACCTCGTTTTTGGAAATTGGCCTGTTCGCGACTCGACGCGCGTCACTCCGCTCGTCCTAGGGGTATGTATCGAAAAACACGTTTTTATTGACTTTTTTGCAAAAAATAAAAATGCGGTCCTCGAGAATCACTAAAAAACATGATTTTCAATGGACTGCTCTACCAGGCCAATTTCCAGCCAAAAAGTAGCCACCAAAGAGACAATTTGGCCTGGTTAGTTTTCTTGGGGATTCGATTTCGTGCCTCAGTCCTCAGTGCCCGGCGGCCACATCGCTCAAGTGGTTGTAGTTCATGGCGGCGTTCAGGACGAGCATAAAACTTCCCTGCGTGATTTGCCGCCACATCGGATTGATGGCAAACAGCACGACGTGGCCGCGCCCGACGGGAACGTCAACCACTGCCGGGGTATCTGCAAGCGCTGAACCTCCATCCAGCATCCCGCTGACCCAGAGATCTTTCTCGTCCGCGAAGCGCAGCACGACGCGCGGATAGAGCGGCTTCGGCGGAATGAACGCGCGCAAAAATTCGAGCGACTCGGGATTTACGTACAGCTCCTGCTCGGCGCGAGTGCGATGCGGAGTCTGCGCAGGCGGATTCCACGGACGGCCCTGCGGAATGTCTGGATCGGTCAGTGAACCGCGGCCGCTGGGGCGTTCGCGCGACTCTCCACCAGCTCCGCCTCCGAAGCCGCCACCTCCGCCAGTGAGCGACACGTGAAACACTGGCGCCTGATTGAAATAGACGGGCACATCAGCGTCGTAACCGTAAGCAATCGGACTGCGACTATCTTCGACAGTAGTATTAAAAATAGCGCCGCGGGCGTGAAGCTGCGGCGTGGGGGCGATCGAAACTGTGTCCGTGATTCCTGTTTCCGTGGTGAGAACCGAACTGGATGCGACGGGAATGAGCAGACCTCCCTCTTCGACAAATTTTTTTAGGTTGGCGAGCCCGTCGAAGCCAAGTCCGCCACGAATGTCGGCGGTTTGATCAGGGCCATCGCCAAAGCTTGGCGTGAGTGCAGATTTTTGCCACGGGATTGGGCCGCTCGCATCAGTCCCGTCGGGAAGAATCCTTTTCGGTATGCCATTTACGAGGCGGGCGAGGTCCGGCGTGGATGGAGGAATCAGGATGACGTCGTATTTTTCCCTGAGATTAGAAGTTTCGCGGAGCGTTGCGTCAGAGATGTAGGAATACGGCACCTTGCATTCCTCGAGCGCGAGGCGATACCAGCCCTCGGGCTGCGTGTTCATCCAGTTGTGAACGATGGCGATGCGCGGCGTTTCGAGTGAGTGGCGGGCGACAGAAACATTTACCGACGTGGCGTGAATTTCGAGGCCGAGGTCTTGCGCGGCTGATGAAAGTTCGTCACGAAGATTTGCGGGATTGCCATCGGCGGGAATGATAAAAGAGCCGGCGCGGAAATTTTGGGCGCCGATCTTGAATGCATCTTCCGCGGCGAACATTTTGACGTCGTGAAGCCGGAAGCGAAGTGTTGCGAGAGCAGGCTCAGCATTGGCGTTGACGACAAAAGAAACTCCGGCGCCATCGATTTTGCCGGGAGCGCGAACGGGCTGATCAATCAGCGTCATCGGCGCTTTGAGAATTGCTGTGTCGGTGACACGCAGAGTCGCCACGTCAGTGAGCGGACCTAGAGTCCAGCCTGTGTCGTCGTACGGCGCGGGATCGTGGATGGAATAATACTGCGTGTCGAGAAGCATATCGGCTTCGCGGCTATAAGGCTGGTCCATGCGAATTATGTAGCTGCCCGCGGGGATGCGCGCAGGCGTTGGCGGTTTTTCTTTCGGAGTTTTCGCTGCGGCTTCTTTTGTATTCTCTTTGCCGTTTTCGGGAGCACTGTTTGAGCGGGCTGGCGCGACAGTGAATTCCTGATTGAGGCGGGCAATTTCGACGCCTTGATCCTGAAGCAGACGCGCGAGATGAGCAGAAAGCGCGGGACGCTTGCCGTCGTTCAGTATGACCCACGCGGCCGGGCCTTCCGTGGTGGCTTTGGTAATCGAGCGGCGGCTCATGTCGTAGAAACGTTCGAGGAATTGCTCGGGGCGCTGAGCCATGTAGTCGAGACCGACGAGAAGAGCACTTTCCTGCAGATTGATGTTGTCACGAATTGACCATTTGATTTTGGGAAGCGGAGGATTCGGACGGAACCAGGTGCGAGTGGTATCTTCCGGCGGGACGGTGCGCTCTGCCGTGTCCGCGCCACGGCCACCGAAGGTCTCGTAGAAACGTCCAATGCCATTGTGTCCCTGCTCGGCGAACATCATGTAGTTGGGCGCCCAACCGTCGTAGAAACCGTGCGTCCACACACCGGGAATGCCGAAGCCGGTCATTTTCTGGACTTCGTTGTAGGCCATTTCCTGCCACTCGCTGACGACGAGGGGATCGAGCCATGCGTTATAGGGTCCTGTTCCTGTCGATATATAGAGGAAGGGAATCGATTCGTGCAAATCGTGGAGGACCTGGGGATGCCAGGTGAAAACAGTTTTCATTTGTATTTTGGACAGCTGAAGCGCCATGGCGATGCCATCGCGATTGTTATCGTGCGCGACGTAATGTCCCCAGTAGAGCAGGCTGGGAGCGGGCTTGCCGGGATTTGCTTTTTCCCAGTTGTAGAGATCAACTTCGCGATCGCGGCCGTCGACTTCGAGCACGGGAGTGATGAGCACGATTGTATTTTTGCGAATCTGATCGATCATCGGCGAGTCTTCGACAGCGAGGCGGTAGGCAAGCTCCATCAACATTTCGGGGGAGCCGGTTTCCGGAGAATGAATTGAGCCGGACAGCCAGTAGAAGGGCTTGCCATTTTTCTCAAGTTGAGCGGCGTCGGCGGGAGTAATTTTTCGCGGGTCAGCGAGCTTCGCCGTGATGTCGCGATAATGGTCAAGCTGGGAAATATTGGCGTCGTCGCTGACTGCGACGACCATGAAGTCGCGGCCCTCCTCACTTTTGCCCGTGGTGAATACGCGGACTCGCGGTGAAGCCTTTTCGAGCGCGCGGTAATAGCGATATATGTCGGCTGTGTGCGTGAGTTTGTTCGGCGTTCCGATTATGTAGCCGAGCACTTTGTCCGGAGAGGGAACTGTGGCGGAGGCAGGCAAATGATCGACGAGGGGAGTGATTAAGTATGGCTCAGTGGTGTACTGGCGGATCTGGGCCGTATACTGCGCGTCCATTTGTTGTTGTGAAGTTTGCTGCGATTGATTTTCGAGAGGCCCGGAGTCTTGCTTTCCGCGCGGGCCATCGGCGCGAATTACGTACACGGCCATACATGAAGTGACTGCCCAGGCAAAGAGAGTCAGCAGGATCCGGCTCACCATGCGTTTGCTCGTCATCGCACACCCCTTTATTTGGTTTGCTATCAGGGACGCGCGCGGATTGCAACTCGTTTCCTGAGGATGCTTCCCGCGCCATCAAGAGTCGGATCGTCGCAGGTCCAAAGGACAACCTTCGAAGCCGGTTGGACCCTTGCAGGCGGCCCAATGGGAAGCATGAGAGCCGCGCCCTCGACTTCGCAGCAGCAGGCGGTGTAAAGTGCAGACCATCGAGAGCCGCCGCTTTTAACCAAACGTGGGACACGCTCAAATATTGCGCCTGTGAAAGACAGGGAGGGAAGATGAACCTCAGGGGCGTACTTCCCAGCTTATTGTTTCTTGTTCCGACCGCGGTATCCGGCCAGAGGATCAAACACGTCAACGCAAATGGCGCAGACTTCGCTTACGTGGAAAAAGGGCGCGGTGTGCCTATTTTGCTCGTTCACGGCAGCCTGAGTGACTTCACCATGTGGTCGGCTCAAATGGATGCTCTGGCGCGCAACCATCGGGTAATTGCGCTCAGCAGGCGTTACCATTGGCCGATCCTGTTGAAAGAAGAGCCGAAAGACTACACCCCGCAATTACACGCGAATGATTTGGTCGCGATCATTCGTGCGTTGAAGATTGCGCCGGTACACCTTGTGGGTCAATCTTACGGCGGTTTTATTTGCGCATTCGTAGCGAAAGATCATCCGGAGCTGATACGCACGCTAACCCTGATCGAGCCACCGATCTTCTCCCTTCTCTCCGCTCATCCGGAACGCCCGCCCTTTATTACCGCTGCCTTAAACTTGTTCGCAAAAGGGGAAGACGATGCGGCCGTGAGGGCCTTCATTGAAGGAGCCCATGGAGCCGGTAGCTTCGAGCGGCTGTCACCTGAGATTCAAAAACATATGCTTCTGAACGCTCGCGAGATGCGTGGGGAGCTTCGAATGCCTCCCGATCAATCGTTTCCGGCCTTCACTTGTGACGATGCTCGCCGAATCCAAGCGCCTATGCTTCTGGTGAAAGGTCAGAATAGCCCCGTTTTCCTCCGCACAATCCTCGATAAATTACACGCTTGCGTCCCGGCCAGCAGTGAAATCGAGATACCCGCCGCCTCCCACGGAGTGCAATTCGAAAACCCGCAGGGATTCAATGACGCGCTGCTCCAATTTCTCGCGCATGAGGAAAAAGCGCAGCAATAAAACGAGGAAAATACAACAAACTCGCTCGGGGAAGACTGGCAGGGTTTCTGTAAAAGTGCCTCGATACACTGGGTAACCGGTAACGAGCTCTGTGAAACCAGATGCAGCCGCTAAGTGAATTACTGTAAAAACATAATCCAAAGGACGGCATCCAAATACATACAAGTGCGTATTGTTCTGCCAAACTGGACGTGCAGAGATTATACGGGGTTGGACGAGGCACGGCAGCTCAGTGCGTCGAGGAAATTATCTTCAGGGGTCCAGCATATTTCTTTGTTATGCAGAATCTTCAAAAGGCGGATGAATCGAGGCTCTGAGTGAATGGTTCTTTCGCTTCGCCGCGGTGCGCGACCGACCTCAGGGGCTGAAATTAGCCTGCGTGGCAACTCAACCCTACAGACCTCAGCGGCTAAAGCCGCATTGATTTTGCGCACTTTACGGCACGGCTGAAGCCGTGCCCTGACGCAGCAGAGGGAGAAGGGATGGCGACGCAAAGCCTACCTGCCCGCCACGGCGGGCAAGCGGCAAGCAGGCGTGCCCTGACGCAGCAGAGGGAGAAGGGATGGCGGCGCAAAGCCTACCTGCCCGCCACGGCGGGCAAGCGGCAAGCAGGCCGTGCCCTGACGCAGCAGGGAGAAAGAGAGCAGGCCGCGCCAGTACAAAGACTGAGCTACATATGAGGACCCACATCGATGAACGTTAATTTGATGAGAGGGCAAGTTTTGGGATTTATCCGATGAGCGCGGAAGGGCAGGACGCCGCCAAGTCGCCTGTCAGCGGGGCGGTTTCTTCGTCGATGAAGTGGCGGCGCCGGCTGAAGGCGCTGCACAACGTGCCGCCGGTTCTGCGGATGGTGTGGGAGTGCGCTCCAAGAGTGGCGCTGCTGGATGTGATCTCCCGAATTTTGCTGGCGGTTGTGCCGGTTGGAGCGTTGGCCGTTACGAAATACATCATTCAGGCGCTGGTCGAACATGAGAATCGCAAAATGGCGCTTCCGCACTATTTTTGGTGGCTCGTGGTCGCTGAATTTCTTTTGGCGTGTATCGCGACGAGCTTGTCACGCCTGGGCGATTTTTGCGACACGGTGCTGGCGGACCGGTTCACCCGCTACATCAGCACGCGGATTATGGAGCACGCGTCGCGTCTGGATCTTACTTCTTATGAAGATCCGCTGGTTTACGACAAGATGGACCGAGCGAGGGCGCAAGGCACCGACCGCGTCGCACTGATCAGAGCGATGGGGCAGTTGCTGCAACAGATCATCACGACGGTCAGCCTGGCAGCGGGAATTGTGTTTTACGCGCCATGGCTGTTCCTGATTTTGATCGCGGCTGTGCTGCCGGCATTCGCAGCGGAGACGCATTTTTCATTTTTGGGATATTCATTGAGTTTTCAGCAGACGCGAGCGCGGCGCGAATTGGATTACCTGCGAGTCCTGGGCGGGAGCAAGGAAAGCGTCAAAGAAGTGAAGCTATTCGGGCTGGGAGCTTTCTTGACAGGCCGATACACGGAAATCACAGACCGGCTTCACCGGCAAAACGTTGGGCTCGCAAAACGAAAACTGAAGACAGGAACGGTTTTGACGCTTCTTGGCACAGCGGGATACTACGGGCCATACGCTTACGTGATTTATCAGACGGCAGTCGGCGTTTTTGACATCGGCACACTGACGTTTCTGGCGGGCGCTATCGCTGGCGCGAGTTCGAATATTCAAACTGTCTTTTCCACGTTTTCGGGGATCGCCGATCAAGCATTGTTCATGACGGATCTGCTGGACTTTTTTTCAGTTCGGCCGAAGGTGCTTTCCAAGCCCAATGCTTTGCCGGCTCCGCGACCCATTCAACGAGGGTTTGAGTTCAGGAATGTTTCCTTTTCCTACCCGGGGCATTCCCGCGTGGTTCTGAGCAACGCGAATTTCAGACTTGAACCGAAGGAACGCATCGCGCTGGTTGGAGAAAACGGGCAGGGCAAGACAACCATCGTGAAATTGCTTACGCGACTCTACGATGTATCCTCCGGCCAGATCCTGCTCGATGACATCGATATTCGTGAATATGACCTGGAAGATCTGTGGAAAGAAATTGGCGTGATCTTCCAGGATTTCGTGCGATACGAGATGACTGCATCACAAAATATCGCCGTCGGACGAATCAACGACCGAGGAAATGAGGGCAATATTCAGGCGGCCGCTGAGAAAAGCCTTGCCGGGCACGTGATTCAGAAACTTCCCAAAGGTTACGAGCAAATTCTTGGCTCGCGGTTCGAAGGAGGCGTCGATCTTTCCGGAGGCGAATGGCAAAAAATAGCGCTGGCGCGCGCCTATTTGCGGGATGCGCAGTTATTGATTCTGGATGAGCCGACCGCCGCTCTGGATGCTCGCGCGGAGCACCAGGTATTTGAACGTTTCGCGGAGTTGACGCAAGGCAAGATGTCGCTTTTGATTTCGCATCGATTTTCGACCGTGCGCATGGCGGATCGGATTCTAGTTCTTGAACACGGACAGATTACAGAACAAGGCTCACACCACGAGCTTCTGCAGAATGGCGGACGCTATGCGGAGATGTTCGAACTGCAGGCGTCAAATTATCGATGAATGAGGCCGGATGGACTCGACGGGCGCGAAAGAGTGGTAATGGTCAGTTTGAGTTTTGACTCCTTGTGTCACGATCAAGAAAATTCAAACTGACCCACTACCGAAAGAGTTGAGGGGTCAGGCGACACGCGATATACTGGCGTTATTATTCATCGGCATCGGGTGCGATGAGTCGCGGCCAGTTGATGAATTCGAAGTGGTTTCCAGCGGCGATATCGTCTAAAGGTTAGGACGGAGCCCTCTCAAGGCTCAAATCCGGGTTCGAGTCCCGGTATCGCTACCAGTCCCCCGCAGGTATCCGCCAGATCGGCGAGATGTTTTTATTTCCTGTGATTCAACCCGCGCAAACGCAGCAATTCTTTTGACAAGACTTTGCAAAAATCAAGGCTCGAAATCGCAAACGCGGGTATGATTCCGTGCGGCTGGCAATGGAGCTGGAGGCGTGTTGCCAAATCGGCGCTCTGGCCGTCACGGCTAAAATCAAAAGGCATCAAGAGGAGGAATGAACGCATGCTTTCCCGAAGGAAGTTTTTTCAGCTGGCAGGAGCGGCCGCGAGCATGCCGCTCGCTTCACGTTTGCTGGTTGCACAAAATGACGCAGCCTGTGGCCAGCTGCCTCCATCCATCTCGAATTTGAAGTCATTGCGCGATCAGGCCAAGGCTATTTCGGTTGCGGAGAGGCAGGAACGCATCGAGCGCGCGCGGCGGCTGATGCGTGAAAATCATCTGGACGCCATTATGCTGATCGGCGGAACGTCGATGAAGTATTTTGCGAACATCGACTGGTGGCTGAGCGAGCGCACGTTCACGCTGATTCTGCCGGAAAAGGGCGATGCGTTTTTTGTTTCGCCTGCGTTTGAAGAAGGCCGCGCGAGGGAACAGATCAATCGCGGGCCGTTCGCGGGAAGCCCGGATATCCGGATCTGGCAGGAGAACGAGAGTCCGTACGAGCGTGTTGCGCAAGGACTGAAAGACAGAGGCATTTCCACAGGGCGCCTGGGCATCGAGGAAACGGTGTGGTTTGTGAAAAGCGACGGTGTCGCGCACGCCGCGCCGACGGTGGCGTTCACGAGTGCGACGCCTGTCACCGCTGGTTGCCGGATGCACAAGACGCAGCACGAAATTGATTTGCTGCAACTCGCGAACGAAGTGACGCTTAAGGCGTATGAAGCGGCATGGCGCGCGTTGAAACCGGGGATAACGCAACACGATTTCTCGCGCATGGTCTCGCAAGCTCATGAGCAACTCGGATTCCCGGGCGACGCGGGCGTGCAGGTTGGACAGTACTCGGCTCTGCCGCACGGATCCATCGAGCCACAGAAAGTCGAAGAGGGAACCATTCTGTTGATCGACGGAGGCTGCTCGGTCGAGGGATATCACTCCGATATCAGCCGGACGTTTGTTCTCGGAACGCCGACGGACAAAATGAAAAAGGTTTTCGAGATTGTTCAGCGAGCGCAAAGCGCGGCGCTGGCGCAGGCGCGGCCGGGAGTCGAAGCACAATCGGTGGACGTGGCGGCGCGGAAAGTGATTGAAGAGGCTGGGTATGGTCCCGGATACAAATATTTCGGCCACAGGCTGGGCCACGGGATCGGGATGGACGATCACGAATGGCCCTACCTGGTCGGCGGCGACACGTTGAAACTGGAGCCGCGGATGAGCTTCAGCGACGAGCCGGGTGTTTACATTCGCGGAGAGTTTGGTGTTCGGCTCGAGGACTGCATGCACATCACGGAAGACGGGGCAAAGCTTTTTACGCCGCAGAGTCCTTCGATCGAGCATCCTTTTGGGGATTAATCCGGTAGTTTCGCACGGGAAACGCAAAATTTGAGCCGCGTTTCGGGAATCCTGGTGTGTTAACGTAGGCGGACGTTTCAAGTTTTCTTGAGGAGAGCATTTTATGGGCTCGCGGAGCAATCGGCGCAGCGACCGCATTTCCATTTCGTTACCGCTGCAGGTGGCCGGAATTGACGCGAACAATCAGCCGTTTATCGATACCGCCGCAACGGTGGTGGTGAATCGCGACGGCGCGCTGATCGCTCTCGATCGGCCTCTCCGTATTGATCAGACGCTGCGGGTAAACAGGCAACTGTTCGACGGCTCGCGCCGTGAAGCGGAAGTGCGCGTTGTGGCACACGAGAAGAATGCTTCGGGAGGTTCGGCCTACGGCATTACGTTCGCAGACACAAAGTTAGATTTCTGGGGCATCGAGTTTCCTTCAACGGCTGCGGCCGTGGATGCGGTAGTGCGGCTGCTGGTGGAATGTTTGCATTGCGGCGGCCAAGAGCTGGCATATCTTAATTCGCGGGAGCTGAAGGAGTTCGAATTGAACCGTTTGTTCGCGCGGAATTGCCGCATCTGCGCTTCACCAACGATCTGGAAACAGCCTTTAGAATCTTTGCACCATAACGCGCCGAGCGATTCGCACCGCGAGGACAGAGGGGCAGACGGCGCAGTTACGTCAGCTGACCGCGAAACCACTCGTTACGATACGCGACTGACGGCTTGTGTCCGCGAGCGTGTTGGCACCGAGGAAATCGCCGTTTGCGAGAATGTTTCACGGCAGGGGATCGCGTTTCGCAGCCGCCGTAAGTATGCCGAGGGAACGCAAGTGGAAGTTGCGGTTCCGTACACACAAGGTACGGCGAATGTGTTTATTCCCGCGACAGTTGTGCATGTTCGCGCTCTGCCGACAGCGGGTCTTTATCGTCACGGAGTGAAATACCTGCGGAAGGATACTTGAGGGTTTCGCTAAAGAGCGGGAACAACAGGAGCGCTCAACCAAAGGCTTGCCGCGGATTCTTATCGGAGAATTGTATCGCGCTCTGTGCGATGGCTAACATTGTAGCGCATCGAAATATTGACAAAGATGCGGCCGCACGACGTATCGAAGTAGATAGCCATGGCCTCTGTGTCAGCGGAACCCCGGACCGTTTCTCCGCTCGCGCGCACTTCGGGCGGATGGACTTTGAATTGATATCCGTGGTCGTTGAGCAGCGTAACAGCATTGCCGATCATCATATTCGCCAGTTCGCAGAGGGTCTCCCGGACGACCTGTTCTGATTCATCGATCTCATAACCTGCCAATGCGCTTGCCACGCGCGCAGCCGTGGCGGAGTCCATGTCCAGGATCACGCGGCCTTCGATTTCTCCGCGAACCGCGATTTGCGCGGAGAAGCCTTTTGGACGGTAACCGTCTTCTTCCATGCTGAGATCACCGATGCTGGTCGGTCCATCGAGCGCATGCGCCAAAACCGAATCGGCGGCGCTGATGAACGGTTGTATTAGTTGCATCTTCATGAGTGTGCTTCTCCCACGCCGGCGGGCGCAGTGACGCCTTCGTCGTCATTCAGAACGTACCGAATGATTTCGTAAAGCACTTCCGGTTTCACAGGCTTCTGAACGAAATGACGCGCGCCTTTCTGCAGGGCCGCGAGGATATTGTCCTGGTATCCAACAGAAGAGACCATGACAATACGCGCTTCCGGATGCTGGCGGACGATGCGCTCGACAGCTTCGATACCTTCCATTTGAGGCATCGTGATGTCCATCAGAACGATATCCGGCTTCGTGCGAGCATATTCCGTGATGGCGGTGCAGCCGTCGCCGGCTTCACCAGCAACCTCGCCGCCAAAAGTGTCAATCATCTTCGCCAGGCTTTTGCGCGCGAAGACGGAGTCGTCCACCACAAGATAGCGGACGGGCTGACTGTCCTGCTTTCGAGTCAATGGCGTAAATGGTTTCATGACTTTCTCCTTACGAAGTGTCTCCCATTCCTCGTTCAACTGTTCTGCTCGGCTGAACTTTTTCCGTGAACGGCGACGACCGGAGGTTCAGCACACTGGGCATAGAGAAAACTGGGCAGATCTTCGAGATCCAAGATGCGGGCCACGTATCCTCGTTCGATGGCACTGCGCGGCATGCTGTCAACAACACAGGAACTTGAATCCTGGGCGAGTGTTAATCCGCCGGCCTTTTTAACGGTAAGAATTGCCTCGACGCCGTCGTCTCCCATTCCTGTCATTAACAAAGCAATGGCCTGTTCGCGGAATTCTTTCGCCACCGAGCGGAACAACACATCCGCCGAGGGCCGGTGACCGTTGACTCTGGCCGATTCGGAAACTATCGCTATGTGACCGGCTTCTGTGCGACGCACCAACAAGTGATGATTGCCAGGGCAAATGAGAGCCTGGCCTGCGACAAGTGCATCGCCGGAGCGCGCTTCACGCACCTTGATCATTGAGGCTTCGTCCAACCGCTTTGCCAGCATTTCCGTAAAGCCCTCCGGCATGTGCTGCGCAACCAAAAAACATCCGGAAAAATCCGCAGGAATTTTGGAGAACATGTACTCGAGTGCGTTGGGTCCGCCGGTAGAAATTCCAATTGCCACCACGCGCGTGGGAGGGCGGTGGCGCTGGTCTTTGCAGGCTGCATTTCTAAGTCGCGCGGGTGGAATTTCAGGCATCAACTTCGGAAAGCCCGAACTGGCGGCGGTCTTAATCTTAAGTGCAAGCTCCCGGGCGATTTCATGCAAGTGTCCCGAAGCGGCGTTGTTGGGCTTGGTGACGAAATCAAATGCGCCAAGAGCGAGGGCTTTCAAGGTTGCCTGCGCCCCTTCGCGCGAATGCGCGCTGAAAACAATCACAGGCAAACGGTGGCGGCGCGTGATCTCACGCAACATCGCGATTCCATCCATGCGCGGCATTTCGAGATCGAGAGTGACGACCTGCGGCTTGAGTTCGTCAATTTTTCTCAATCCGAAAGCGCCATCCATAGCCGTTCCCACCACCTTGATACTTCCGTCTCTCTCAAGGATCTGAGGAATGAGCTTCCGCATCAGAGCGGAATCATCGACCACCAACACGCGGACCGGACTACTCATGCGATCGCTCCCAGGGCCGGAATATGCGAGACGCTTTGTGCTAAAGCGGTGACATTCAGAACCAAGACAACGGTGCCGTCGCCCAAAATCGAAGCACCGCTGACCATATCGGAAGACGTGAGGCGTTCATCGAGCGCTTTGATTACCAATTCTTCCTCGCCCAACAGTCCGTCGACAACGATTCCGAATTTACGATTGGCTGTTCCGATGGCGATGACGAAAGACTTTTGCGCGACTGGATCCGCCAGTTGTGGAGTGGTCTGGCCGAGGTGCACAAGCGTGAGCAGCTGGTCTCGCAGGCGAATGACGTCGTAATCGTCGATGCGATGAATGTTTGCATTTTCGACGCGCGTGATTTCACTTACATTTGCCAGCGGCACGGCATACAGACGCCCGGCAACCTGGAACAACAGTGCTTGTATGCTGGCGAGGGTTAAGGGGACCATTAAGCGAAAGGTCGTACCGACCCTCAATTCGCTCTGTATTTCGACTGTGCCCTTCAGTCGTTCCAAGGCGCCGGCGACCGCGTCCATTCCGACCCCGCGTCCGGACACTTGCGTCACTTTGTCCGCAGTGCTGAGCCCGGGATGAAAAATCAATTGCGTCGCAGCAGCCTCCGTCAGTTTTTCCGCTTCGTCCGCAGAAATCGCGCCCTGTTCGATTGCGCGACGAACCAGCTTCTGCTGGGCAATGCCCTGGCCGTCATCGGAAACTTCGATCACTACCTGATTGCCCTGGTGATACGCGTTTAGTTTCACGGTTCCACGCCTGGGCTTGCCGGCGGACTCACGTTCCTGTGGCGGTTCGATGCCGTGGTCTACGGCGTTGCGTACGAGGTGCGCAAGCGGCTCAGCCAGAGCATCCAGAATGCTCTTATCGAGATCGGTATTTTCTCCGAGGATTTCGAGGGCCACATCCCGGCCGCAATTCTTTGCGACGTCGCGGACCAAGCGCGGGAACCGGCGGAACAACTGCTCGACAGGGACCATGCGAATTTTCATCACCGAGCGTTGCAGATTTTCGAGCACGCGCGACTGGAATGCGAGAGCATCGGCCAGCCGATTGCGCAAGGGATCTTTGGCGTGACGCTTATCAAATTCCAAAAACGTGCGGTGCAACATGGATTTGCCAATGATCAGTTCTCCGATGAGATTGAGGACGGTGTCGATCCGCGAAGCCTCAACGCGCAACGTATTGGCTGCGGATGCCAGCGTGGCCGACGGTCGCGCGCCCGAAGTTGGGGTATCGTCACGCGCAGGCTGGGAATCGGGAACGGAGTGGGATTCATGTTTGGCGGACGCCTTTGCGCCGAGCAGGTCCTGCGAAGGCTCCCGCGCCTCGGAAACCTGCTCGACGAAAACGGCGGTCACAACGGCAGGCACCTGGCATTTCTTTTTTAGTTCGTCGTTTGAAAGTTCGCTCGCGATAGCCGCTTCTATGTAGGTTGCGTGCTCGGCCGCGACCGCATCCGACGGATGGATGGCAAGGACAGTTCCCGAGGCTGCGAGCACCTTTCGAATCATCTGAAATGCCGCCGAGCGCATTCCATTCGCCGGATCGATTTGCAAGGCTACGTTGTACACGGTCTCGGCGCGGCTTAATGCATCTTCGATCTGTTCACGCTGGTTCTCCGTCCAATCGAAATGGGGAACGAACGCTTCAAGCGGCGCTGGCGCTGAATTTTGTTGAGATGGCTGTGCGTTGGCAATCTGGCGTATGTGCTCGCGGAGAGCGTCCCCGGCCGGAGGTTCGAGCCCTTTGCGATAAGCACCGAGAATTGCCTGGAAAGTGTCGGCAGCGGTGAAAATGACTTCGACGAGCGAGCCTTGCGCGTTGGGAGTCGCCTGGGGCGCCAGCGCGTCTTCCATTTCGTGCGCTAACATACTGAGTTGCTGGTATCCACAAGCTGCGGAATCTCCCTTAAGAGTGTGAACGATGCGCCGAACGCTACGAATAATCTCTGGATCGCCAGGGCGAATCTCGAGCTCCAAGCCAGCCTCGTTGAGCTGTTGCAACAGCTCCTGCGCGCTCTCAAAAAAGAGTTCACGCAACTCGGCAGAGCGCTCTTCGGGGAAGAAATTCACGCCGGCACCTCGATCCGCTGGTAAGCAGTGCCATTGTTGTGGTGAATCATCTTGAACTTCGTAGTGAGGCCGAAGAGACTCTCTGCGTGTCCCACAAAAAGATAACCTTCGGGATTCAGACAGCGATAAAACTTGTCAATCAGTCGCTTTTGCTCGGCCTCATCGAAGTAGATCATTACGTTGCGGCAGAAAATAATGTCGTTTCCCTGCGGAAGGAACTCGGCTTTCAAATTGTGAAAATCGAACTGGACGAGACGTTTCAAGGCGGCCTTCACTGCGTACTTGTCGGCAATTTTTTCAAAATAGCGCAGGCGGCACGTGTAATCCACGGCTTCCATTTGATTATCGGTGTAGATTCCCTGTTCGGCCTGCAGCAGCGCCGAGTAACTGATGTCCGAGGCGACGATTTCGACTTTCCACGGCGGTGGAATCAGCGGTTTTGGCGACGGCATATCGAACGGGAGGGGATTGCGGAGATAGTAGTAGGCGAGCGCGTCACAGATCTGAATCGCCATGGTGTAGGGTTCCTGGCCCGTCGAGCAGCCCGCACACCAGAATCGCAATGTCCAGTCCCGACGCTCCTGCTTCTTGTGCAACAGACTTTCGAGTATGTTTTTTGAGAAGAGCTCGAGCTGCGGGAGGTTTCGAAAGAAACTCGTTTCGTTGACGGTGAGATTTTCCACCAGCGCAGCCAGTTCCTTCTTGCCTTCGTGGCTGGTGAGCAGGCGGTAATAGCTGTAGAACGAATCGAGATTGCATGCCTTGAGGCGGCGTTGCAGGCGATCACACAGGAAGTGGATGCGGTGTTCGTCGAAAGACATTCCACATTCCTGGTAAACGAGCGTCTGGAGCAACTTGAGCTCCGGCTCGGTCATTGCGATAGGGGCCGTGAACGTGGCCATAGCGTTGGGCTAGCGCTCCTGTTTTCGGATCTGTGATCTAAACTGCAGCGACTGGGGCGACGACTTCGACTGGGTGATGCAATTCCCCGCCTTTCAGGGCCTTTTCTAAATCCAACAAGATAATGAGACGGTTGTTTAGTTTGCCGACTCCCGTAACGTAACCAACTTCACCGTCGAGAAAGACAGAACTGGGAGGCGCGATCTCGGAAGGGGAAAGCTTCAGGACTTCCGATGCGGAGTTGACGATGAGTCCGACAGTCCGGCCGCCAATCTCGACGACGACGACTCGGTTCTTTTTGTTATTTTCGAGGTTGCTTTCACCGAATCGCTTACGAAGGTCCATTACCGAAACAATTTTCCCGCGGAGATTGATGACTCCCTCGACATATTCTTGCGCATTGGGAACTGCGGTGATCTCCGGCACGCGCACGATTTCGCGCACCTGCTCTATCGGGATACCATATGTCTCGCGCCCGATTCGAAGACCAACGATCTGGATGTCTTTCGCCATCGCCGGCTCCGTTGGGTCAGGCCCGCACTAAGTCAGCATGATAGGAATCTTCCGAGTCGCGTTCGCGCTGGTTTTCCTTTCGCCACGTGGGAACGCGTTCCTTGCCCTTCGCATCGTGCTCGATTCGGAAGCGGTCCATGCTTTCGAGTAATATCCGGGAAAGCTTTGACATTTGCTCCGCCGCCGCAGCGAGCTCCGTGGAACTGGAAGTGGATTGCTGCACCAATTCCCGCATTTTCTCCATGGCGCGTACAACGCCTTGCGCCCCGGAAGCTTGCTCTTCCACCGAGGAATTGATCTCTTGCGTGATTTCGGTGAGACGCGTGGTGGCTTTGGCTATTTGGGTGGATCCGCTCGACTGTTCCGTGGTTGCCGCGCCAATTTCCTGCGCGAACTTGTAGACTTCCGTGACGACGTTGGAGATTTTTCCGAAGGCCTTGTTCAAATCGAGGCCAAGGAGCAGCCCTTCCTGAACCATCTGGGTGCTCTTGCTCATGTTGTCGACAGCCTCGCGCGCTTCCTTCTGTATTCCCTGAATCAGCTCGGCGATTTCCTTCGTGGACTGCGTCGATTTCTCAGCGAGTTTTCGCACTTCATCGGCAACGACAGCGAAACCAAGGCCGTGTTCGCCGGCGCGAGCAGCTTCGATCGCGGCGTTAAGAGCAAGGAGATTTGTCTGCTCTGCAAGGTCATCGATGACTTCGATGATCTTGCCAATGTCGTCAGCGCGATTGCCGAGAACTCCGATGATCTCCGAGGACGATTGGATCGAGGCGCTTGTGCGGTTCAATCCATCGGTGGCTTTCTCCATGGTGGTGATTCCGGTTTCGACTTCAACGCGAGAACGATGGCAAATGTCCAGGAGGATCTTCGCGGTATCCGCAACGCGCTGAATCGACGCGACCATTTGTTCGATGGAGGCCGAGGTTTCGGCGACACTGGAGCCCTGTACTTGAGTGTTTTTTACAACGTTTTGGATATTGATGCTCATCTCATGCATTGTGCTGGTCACTTCATCGATGGCGGATGCGGCTTGCACGCTGACCTTCGCCGATTCCTCAGAAGCGGCGGCCATTTGATTTGCTCCCGCCGCGACTTGAGAAGCGCTGCCGCGGACCTGCCGAACGATTTCGCGCAATCCATGCGCCATACGCGAGAATGCTCTGGCCATTGTGTCGCGCTTCGAAAGCGGATCGATCTCTACGGACAACTCGCCTTCGGCAACGGCCGCTGAAACGTCGGCCATGCGTTTTAAGTGTTCAACCATGGCGCGGAAATTGTCAGCAAGCCTGCCGACCTCATCGTTGCGATGAATATCGATGTTGTGGTCCAGATCGCCGGCACTGCCGATCTCATGCGCAACTTCGATCAAGTGTCCCAGCGGCTGGGTGATCGATTTCGCGGTGTAATATGAAATCGCCAAACCGAGCAGGACGGCGATCGCCATTCCGAACGAGCTTCCAATCGTGCTGATGGCGCTGGCTTCGGCCGCAGATGCGTTTGCATCCTCAAGGGACTTTTGGATGTGAGTGTTTGCGTCGTCGAGAGTGTTTACGTCTTTGCCGATCCAGGACCCGGGTTTCTTTCCCAGATAGAAAACTTGAAGATCAGAAACGGTGCTGTCGCCAGAGTCAACCTGATGGCGCTTATCAATCAGCGCTTTAGCGAAGTTTTCATTCCAGTCCTGCTCGCTTTCGCCGACCTGCAACAGTGCGCTTCGGAGTGTTTCATCGCTTGTCTTCATCCGTTGGCTCTGAAGGTAATCGGAAAGCTCGCCCTCTTCTTTATTGACCTTGGTTTCGAGCCGAGGATCGCCACTTAGCAGGAAATTTCTCAGATCGAGCCGCGCCTGCATCATTTGAAATCGGACTGACTCAATTGTCTGTATGCTCTGCAGGGTCGTTGCCGCCTTGTTGCGGACCGAGTGCTCCCGGAGCAGCGCGGAAAGATTCACGACGAATACGAGTAAAAGCAGCGTCAGAATGGCGCCAAAGCCTAAGTAGAGCTTCTTGCCGATCGTCATTTCCAAGCTCCTCCGCCTGCGTTGCGGCCAGTTCCGGGTTCTATTGCTGAGGATTGAAGTCGAACTCGACGATTTCCGTTGTTTCCTTTGGCGCCGACTCGAACTTCCAGTTTTTGACAGCCTTAGTGGCTGCGTCGACCAGCAGCGGGCTTCCGCCGACTGGGCGCGTGGTCTTCACATGGCCGTCCGGCGCGACCGTCACTTCGATTTTCACTTTCCCGGTGATATTCATCTCCCGCGCCAAGGCCGGGTAATTCGGCACCACACGGCGGCTGACCTTGCGTTTCGTCGGAGAATCCTGGCTGAAGACAGGCGGCAGCAGGAAAACTACACCTAACAGGGCAGCAATGCCAAAACGCGAAAGGGCCTTTTTGTTCACGGACTTCTCCTGGTTGAGAGTTACGTACTTTCCCAGTGATCTAAATGCACGGGCGGTACCAGTCCTAGGACTATGTTCGCGGAATTCATAATGCTGTTAAGATATTATTTATCAGCAAGATAATGGATAGGAGTGCTGCAGTGGCGTGTCACTTCTTGACCCTTGGTCGTCTCACTCGATGGTCTTCCGGGGCGACTCTGTCTCACGTTGAGATGCATTTGTCGGATTGTACCTTTCGGCAATGGCATGCATCCGCTTGCTTGACTCAAAATGAGATTGCACGCTACGGTTGTTCGAAAGCGTCCCTTAAGTCCAATGTGTGCACATCCACGATCGAGGGCACTATCTTCTGCCGAAGACGACTTCGGGGGCGTTCTTCTGCGCCTTCTCTCTCACCGCGGCAAACGGCCTCGAACGACCGTCATTCGCCAATACTGTCGAGAGGCGAGGGCATTTTTTAAGTTGGACGCTGTGAGCTATTGGGAGCTTGCGGCTCCGAACGAAGTTATGCTCCGGCATTCGGAAGGCAATCCGTCCTTTCGCGGTGGTCATCGGAGCGCTCGCCTAAATGAAAATGAGTTCTTCAACCGTGCGTTTTCGCAATGTCGCGTAACCGTTTCCAAGCCGAGCCGCCGGACATTCAATTCCGGCAAAACTGGTTTTGGGTTCCAGTGGTGTTTGGTTGCGCCGGTCCGGCCAAACGGGTGTCCGCAGGGAGTTCTTGTCTTCGTTCGACGGGCGTCCTTACGCTCCGCTGATCGAATCATCGCGAAGCAAGCCGCGAAACTGGCAGCGGCCTTTGAAGCCACTCTTGCGGCTCCGGTATGTGTTCCGCGCGCGGACGCGGCCGAGGTTCGGGCGCAGAGTCTGATGAATCTCGCCGTGGAATTGAAACCTTCGCTGCGCCTACCTGAATTTGTGGGTCGATTCACGCTTCGTGCCGCGGAGATGCTGGGCGCCCGGGCCGCGATTCTGGCACTTACGCGGGGCTCTCGTCTGGAGACACTTTATTCCCACAATGCACAGGGTCAGCCGGAGTGGCCGAACCTGGATGCAGCGCTGACGACATTTGCGGCCGAGCACCCGCAACCTCTCGTCGTGGTGCCTGCTGCAGAGCTGCTGGGAACGGAATTGGCATTCCTTGGCTGGCGCGATCTCTGTTTCGTCCGCCTTACGGGAAGCCAAGGCGATTTTTTGGGCGCGATTTGTTTGATCGACCGCGCGCGGGGGCTCTCGGAAGCCGATCGCAACTTGCTGCTCGCGTTGGTCGATCATGCTTCTGTCGCACTCGAAAATTCACGGCTGTTTTCTCGCATTGAACAATCAAAACGCCAGTGGGTGGAGGACTTTGACGCGATCACCGACCTCATTATTGTCCATGATCCCGCGAATCGCATTGTGCGCGTCAATCGGTCCTTGGCCGAGGCTCTCGACTCACGCCCTTCGGAGCTGATTGGGACCAGTACTCGCGCCCTCAACTCAATCGCGCAAGATTCCACGGGACGCCCCTGCCCTTTCTGCCGCGAGCCTGCGCGATCAACCGAGGAATCCGTGCTGACGTCGGGAGCGCGAGCGTTCTTAATTTCGACGTCGCGCATCGGCGGCGGTTCGGAGGAAGGCTCGCGAACAATTCATATCCTTAAGGACATTACTGAGCAGCGCACTTACCAAACGCAGCTGCAGCGCGAACGCGATTTCAATACGAAGATCCTGAATCACACCCAGAGCATGATCGTTGTTTTAGATACGGCGGGGCTTGTGAGCTATGCGAACCGACGTTGCTATGAAGCCGGTTATCGCGAGGAACAATTGCTGGGACAATCGCTCGCGGAATTCATTCCAAGCAGCCGGCGGGCGCTCTTCGAGAGATCTTTCGAGAATGCGCTCCACGGTTTCGCGTCTGAGAATCTGGAGCTTCCCGTGCTGCGCGGCAATCGAAGCACGGGCAGGTTTTCCATTAGCCTGAGCCCGATGCGCGACGAACAGGGACAGGTGAACAGCATTGTCGTGGTGATGTCTGACATCACCGATGCGGCCGTGCTGCAGACTCAATTACGGCACAGCGAAAAAATGGCGGCGCTGGGGCAACTTGTGTCCGGAGTGGCGCACGAGATCAACAACCCTCTTGCTGCGATTGTCGGTTACTCCGATTTGCTTCTCGAGAACCCGGATATTTCGGAATCAGCCAAGGACGAGCTTCGGATTGTGCTGCAGGAAGCCGAACGTACCAAGGAGATCGTGCAGAATCTTCTGCATTTCGCGCGACAGACGCCGGCACGGCGCGAACCTCTCGACATCCATTCCGTGTTGCGCCAAGTGCTGCAGCTTCGTTCGTACGGCTCAACCGGAGAGAGCATCGAAATCCTGGAGGATTTTGCATCATCACTTCCGCGAATCTTCGGCGACGCACACCAACTCCAGCAGATGTTCTTGAATATTCTCAATAATGCCTATGACGCCGTGCACGAAGCTCAACGTACCGGGAAAATTGAAATTATCACCTCGGAGAGCGACGGCATGGTCGAAATCGCCATTCGGGATAATGGCACCGGGATTGCGGACACAGAACGCATTTTTGAACCGTTTTACACGACCAAGGAAGTCGGCCGGGGCACCGGGCTTGGCTTAAGCATTTGCTACGGCATCGTGCGCGAACATGGTGGCGAGGTTTCGTGCATGAACAATACAGATAGCATTGGCGCTACGTTCTTTGTGCGCTTGCCTACGGCAGCAGTCGCGGCGCTTGCCGGTGTTGCTGAAGAGGGCGCCCAGGTGGCAAAAGAGGAATGATGAATAACGATCTGCGCATAAGGTTCCTTGTGGTGGACGATGAGCCTTCCATCCGCAAACTTTGCATGACCATCGGAGACAAGCTTGGATTTATTTGCTCGGAGGCAGAAAGTGCCGAGACGGCGCTTGCCACGCTTGAAAGGCAGACGCCGGATGTTGTGATCGCCGACCTGAAACTTCCCCAAATGAGCGGCGTCAATTTGTTGCAGGAGGTTAAGCGGATCCTCCCGGGGATCGAGGTGGCGATCATGACCGGCCATGGCACGATTGAGTCCGCGGTGGACGCCATGAAGCTGGGCGCTTACGACTACATTGAGAAACCCTTCCGCGTTGAGAAACTTCGACTGCTGTTACAGCGCATGGCCGAGAAGGTTCGCCTTGTGAACGAAAATCAGGTTCTTCGCGAACGCATGGATACCGAGGTTCGCCTCGACGGCATTGTCGGAACGTCCGCCAAGGTTCAGGACGTTCTGCGCATGATTGCGCGCCTGAAAGACTCGCGCACTCCGGTGCTGATCGCGGGAGAAAGCGGCACGGGCAAGGAACTGGTTGCGCGCGCTATTCATTTTCGAGGGCCGCTGGCGCAAATGCCATTTGTCGCTGTGGATTGCGGCGCTCTTGCACCTACGCTGATGGAGAGCGAATTATTTGGCCATGAAAAGGGCGCGTTTACGGGCGCGATGAAATCAAAGATTGGCCTGTTTCAGGCGGCGAATGGCGGCACGATCTTTCTTGATGAGATCGGGGAGCTTCCGCTCGAGATGCAAGCGAAACTTTTGCGCGTACTCCAGGAGAAGGAGGTCCGGCCTATTGGCAGCAATCAAAGCGCTTCGGTTGATGTGCGCGTAATCGCCGCTACGAATCGTGACCTCGAGGTCGCCTATCGAGCCGGTACGTTTAGAAAAGATCTTTTCTTCCGATTGAATGTGATCACAGTGCACATGCCGGCGCTTCGCGAACGCCGCTCGGACATTCCGATGCTGGTCCACTGTTTCCTCGACCGTCATGCGCCGGGTGAAAATATCCGAATCAGCTCCGCAACCATGAAAATTTTCCTGCAGTACGATTGGCCGGGCAATGTACGTGAACTCGAAAATTCGATTGCGCGGGCCCTTGCGCTGGGAGACCGGCATACGATCGACGTTAAGGATCTGCCTCCGGCCATTCTGTCGTGCCAGGAAATATCTGCGTTGAGCGAGAATAAGGATACGGTCGCTTCCACGGCTCTCGCCGACATGGAACGCATCACCATTTTGCGCGTCTTTGAGCAAGTCGGCGGTGACAAAGCGCTCGCCGGTAAGATGCTCGGGATCAGCCGCGCGACGCTCTACCGTAAACTCAAGCAATATCAAATTCCCCTGCGCAGTTCGGCGAAGACGAACGTTGGCGAACTGGCGCAGGTTTAGGGTTTAGGTAAATTTACCGTCTCAGGGACTGCGTGAATCGTTGCCGCCGGTGAGACATAGTTGTCGCAGGTTGAGACGTCAAAAAATCAAGCGGCCACTATATTTCTATAACTTGTATGAGATCAATATGTTGCAGCTCACCGCGAGGGGCTTCATTTGGGTCTTTTCGTGCTCTTAGTCTCTCGGTTTGACGGGGTTGGTGTATTTGCAAGCCGCGGCGCGCGGAATAAGTGTTGCAAGCCGCGGAAGTACAGCGTCAGACGCGATGTGATTGGAACGATTGAATGAGCGGACCTAAGGAAAGACCGGCCACTGTGAACCAATCTGTTCCTTCGCTGGGCGAGAAGGCGGAGGCGATAGCCGCTGCCTGGGCGGAGGCACGACTGGTTTATCCGCTCTATTATTATTTGACGATTCATTTCCATCTAGAAATTGCTCCGATCCACGAACCCCTGCTTCCGGCGGCCTGCCCGGCGTCAGATCTGTTCGACCGCGTTGTGCATTGGTTGGACAAGATGGACACGAGCGTCCGGACAAATCAACTCAGGCAGCTTTTGCACTCGCTGAAAGAAATCAAGCCGGAGAGTTTGCGCGCGGTCATCATGCGTTTGTTGCGACGACCCGAAAAAACGCCGACGGATCGCGATAATATCGATTTGCTGCTTGCAACGTACTTCGCGCTTTGCGCTCCCGAAGATCTTTATTCGTGCGAGATCACTCTTGCCGATGTGGCGCAAGTTCTTCGTGGCGTCCTCCCGGACGCTGATCCGACCGAGCTGGAGTGGTGCGTACCTCTGGATCACGTTCTGAACGCGATGAAACAATGCCAGGGCCTTCAGGATGTTTTCGCCGCGAAGCTTCTCGAAAAGGGCCGCGAACTAAAAGACGCCTCCGGTTTCATGTTTTACGATCCTGCCGCGCTGGTTGCATTTACGCGGTTTAACTTTTTGCTGCGACGGTCATTCTTCCGGCTTCTTCATGCTGATTTGCGGGCGATCCGCGAAGGGCTCTCGGAGCTTGAACGCCGCGGAATCGCCATGATCGACTGCCGTTCCGCGGGTCTGTCGGCGCAAGAACCCGTAGCCCACCTTCGCGAAATTTCGCTCGCGTGGCGCCAGCCGATTTCGTCGGACTACGCCGCGGAATCGGCAAACCGGACATTCGAGCAGTTGCTTGCTATTCGCGACGCGGTGGAGAGGACCCTCGGAATAGCTCCTGTCCGGCCGAAAATTGCAGTGATTAAGACCGCGCCGGCGTTGAGCGTGGAAGAATCTGCCAGGACGGAACATGCTGCTGTAAAGAATAGAGACGCCGGACCAACCGCTGCGCCGCCAACTGTTTCCCAAGAACCGAAGGAAGACCGTGCGAACGGGACGCGCGCCAGCCATACCTCGGAAGAAAGTCAAAGTTCCCCGAACTTGCCGGCACAAACAAGAATCGCGCCGCCAGCAGCTCCCGTCCTATCCGTTACAACGTCTACGCTCCTTGCACAGGCTCCCGAATCCACCACTCGCGGCAATAAGACAACGCAAAGTTCGAGTGCACCAGCCGCGGGGAATATTCCTTCACCGGAACTTGAAGAATGCCTCGAACGCATCTGGGAGCAACTGATCGAAGCGCCTCCAACGCGCGGCCGCTCGATGAGCACGGTCACGCTCGGAGACGCGCGAATTCTGCTCTCCGCTTGGGAAGTCAATGCATTCGTGAGCGATGGGGGGCAGCTCTCTGAAGACCTGCGCCGGGCCGTTGCGGCTCGCGCCCTGGTGGTGCTCGCGAGAGAAGAGCAAAAGCAGTCCGGAAGCTCGGCGAAGCTCGACGCGGCAATCACGCTCGGCCGCGATGAGATGACCTATCTGCAACGCCGCGTGGACGAAGCGCAGCGAATGAAGAACACAGAAGCGGCGGTGAACATAGGTATCAGCGCGCGTCGTTTACTTTCGGCTATGGAAGGGGCGCAGAACTAAAGCTTGCCAAGTGTATCTCCCCGCAGGTCATACTTTCTCAACGCATCCGACCGGAGTCAGTTCCGTGAGAAAGAATCTCAGAGTGAGACAATCAAGAATTCGTGCGACCGAATTCAGCGAAATGCCGATCCTTCTTTGATCGAGTAACCGATTAAGAATCTGTTGCTTAGCCGACAGGTGCCCTATCCTTCCCAGAGGTTCAGATTGGCTCGATTCGTGCATTTATGTTTCCGGCCCAGTTCCGGAGGATTGTGTGTTGAAGAAAGTGCTTGTTGTAGACGACTCGATAGCCGCCGTCAAGATGATGCAAGGGATACTCGATCAGGGCGGCTACCCCTCTGTGGGCTTAAGCGATCCTCTGAGGATCGAGGAGACCATTACACTCGAGCATCCTGGCGTGATCCTTCTCGATATCGTAATGCCCACGCGCAACGGCTTTCAGATCTGCCGTGAGTTGAAAGGGAATTCGCTGTTTGGAAGTATTCCGGTGATTCTGGTCAGTTCACGAAATACTTCGAGCGACAAGTTCTGGGGCCAGCAGCAGGGCGCGGACGCTTATATCGCCAAACCCTTCACTCCGGAAGAGCTTCTAGAGACCGTGCGGAGATTTGCGTGATGCCCGACGAACACAAAGCTGAGCGGTACTTTGAGGCGCAGCCGGAACTTCTTGCGGCCGAGCCGAGCGACGGCGATCCATCCGCTCTTGAGGCGATGCAGCCTTCAGACGATGACCCGATCACTGCGTTGCGCCCGCCGGAGAGTCAGTATTGTGTTTTTCGCGCGGGCCGCGAACGTTTTTGTCTCTCTGTTTTGACAGTTGAGGAAGTCGTCGATTGGCCGCCGATCACACGAATTCCTCTTGGGCCGTCGTTTCTGATGGGCGTCTTCAATCTTCGCGGCTCCATTGTTCCGCTTGTTGACATTGCTTTCACCGAAGGACGGCGTGCGGGCTTGTCGCCACGTCACGTGGTGGTTGCTGCACTGCTCGACGAGGCCCACCCCACCTGCCTGCGTTTCGGCATTGCCGCTGACGAAGTGGTTGGAACGTACACCGCCGCGGATGATTCACTGCTCGATCAAATGCCGAGCGAGGTTCCGCATTGCCGAGGGATGCTGCGGCACGACGATCGCCTTGCTCTGGTTCTCGATTTGCCCAAAATGATCGAAGTGTTTCCGGTACCGGTGATATGAAGTCAATCCAGCAAATGATGCAAGAATCCGCCGTTCGCACCGCGGCCATTTTGTTTCTTGATTTTCGGAGGATGTCATGAAATCGCGTCTCAGCACGACCATTTGGATGTTGATTCTGTGGGATGTGGCCGCGCTCTGCGGAGTCCTTGCGCTGGCATTTCACGCTGGGGCCGGGGCCAGCGGACAATCTCTGGCGAATTTCTCGTCGCTTTCGGGGAGCGCATCGGGGAGCTTGCTCGGCGCCGGGGCTGTGATTCTGTTCACGTTCCTGATGCATGTGATGTTGCTGCCCAAGCGCATCCTGGGTCCACTTTCCGAGCTGGCGGCGTTCTCGGAGCGACTTGCTTCAGGCGATTCACGCGCCAAGGCGGATGTGAAGTCGTCAGATGAATTTGGATTCATCGCAGAAAATTTGAATCGCAGCGCGTCAAAGATTGCCCGCTCCTCAGTAACTCAGGAGGCATCCGATTCTTTGCAGCGCAGCATTACGGATTTACTCAACCTGATCAACCAGGTTGCCCGAGGTGACTTGACGATGCGGGGCCGGGTCACGAACGACGCGCTCGGCAACGTCACTGACTCAGTTAATTTCATGCTCGAGAATTTCAGCAAAGTTATCGAGCGTGTCCGCAAAGCGGCTATCGACGTCAGCACCAGCGCCGGCCAGATTCTCCTGGCTGCGGACGAAATGACCACCGGCGCCACGCAACAGGACCAGGAAATCACCAATACTTCATCGGCGGTGGAGGAACTAACCGTTTCGATGAAGCAGGTGTCCAACAACGCTGAAGCCAGTGCGGAAGCGGCCCGTCGCGCCCTTGATGCGGCGGAGCAGGGGAACCGCGCGGTGCGCGACACGCTGGACGGAATGCAACGCATTCGCGCGTCAGTGCAAGCGACGGCCAAGAAAATCAAATCCCTTGGTGATCGCTCACTCGAAATTTCTGAAATTATCAATGTGATTAACGACATTACGGAGCAGACAAACCTCCTCGCGCTCAATGCGGCCATCGAAGCCGCGCGTGCAGGCGAAGCGGGCCGCGGATTCGCCGTGGTCGCTGACGAAGTGCGTAAGCTCGCCGAACACTCCCGCAGCGCCACGAAAGACATTGCGGCTCTGATTAAGGCTATTCAGGCAGAGACAAACGAAGCGGTGGTCGTTATGGAGGAGGGCACGAAGGAAGTCGAAGTCGGCGCTGGCCTGGCAGATCAGGCTGGTAAAGCGCTCGAAGCAATTTCAAGCGTCGTCCGACAGTCGGCGGAACTCGTTCAGGAAATTTCTCTCGCCTCGAAACAACAGGTGCGGGGTACAGAAGGCGTGGCCAACGCGATGCAAATCATTTCTGGCATCACGCGCCAGACATCCCAAGGCGCCCGGCAGACAGTCTCCACGGTCGGCGCCATGGTTAAGCTCTCCGACCAGTTAAACGAAGCGCTCGCTCAGTTTCGCCATTCGTCAAAGAACGGCTCGGAGAATAGCGAAGAAAAGCTTTCCGAGCCGGTTCCAGCCGGCTCACGCCGCTGACGGCACTCGAAATAAGTTTCGTGCGCTGACCTGGAATGAGCATGAAAGACAAGAATCTCACCACGATCACCGAGTACGAACTCGACGAGATTCGAGTACTCATCGAGCGCCGCTCGGGAATCCTGTTCGATACTTCGCGCCAGCGTTTTTTTTCCACGCGCGTCCGTGAGCATGTGGGAGCAAAGCATCTCACAGGAGGCACGGACTTACTGAGAAAGCTTCGCACATCCACCGTTGAATACGACGAGTTCGTGGAGCGCCTGCTCACCCAGGAAACTTCTTTCTTCCGCTATCCGGCGGTTTATGAAGCTCTCGAAAAAAAAGTTCTTCCCGAATTGCATATGAAAAAATTTTGGGAGAACCCGCGCACACTGCGTATTTGGAGCGCTGGTTGCGCCACCGGCGAGGAACCCTATTCAATTGCTATCAGCGTCGCAGATGCGCTGATGTTCGCGGAAGCGTGGAACATCGAGATTCTGGCCACGGATATCAGCAAGCGCGCTCTGAGCCACGCGGAAAAGGGCGTTTATTCCAGCCGTAGTCTGGAGCATCTGTCTTCCCGCCAGATGGAGAATTATTTTTCGATTTCAGGACGTGAGCACACCGTAAAACCGCGTATCCGACGAATGGTTTCGTTTGCGCCGATGAATCTTGCGCAGGCCGTCTACCTCGGCCGGCTCGACTGCATTTTTTGCATGAACGTGATGATCTATTTCTCCGAAGCTCGCCGCAATTCCCTGATCCAGCATTTTTACGAATACCTGGAGCCTGGCGGGTATCTTTTCCTGGGACATTCGGAGTCCATTTCAAATGTTCCAGTGAAGTTCGACTCCGTTGTCTGCGGTGATTGCATCCTTTATCGAAAGCCTGCCGGTGAGATGATTTACCGGAGCGCTGCGCTGGTCGAAGGTGCCCTGTGAGCGACATGGGCAAAGGAGCGATAGAAGTCTTTCTCCAGGAGGCGTCCGAGCATTTGCAGTTTTTGCGGGAGTATTCCAGCATCCTGCAGGAGCCACAGCCGAATCCCGCGGATCTCGATCGCCTGTACGTCGCCGCGCACACGCTTTGCGGCAATGCAGGCACGTACGGTTTTCCGCTATTTTCAGAGATCGCCGGCAAGCTCGCGCACGTTTTTCAATACACGCGAAACGCGCCCTTGAACTCCGACACAATTGCGCCGCTGACCGAATTTCTATCTGACGCGATTTCGGTGCTTGAATTCGATTTGCTCGAAATCAGCGATTGCGGCACGGAAGTCACGGCCGACATTCAGGCTTTCAAGCAGCGTTACGCGTTCGCGTTTCCGACGGCACCGTCACCCGGACCCGATTCGTCGTTCAGTTCAGAGCCAAACGAGCGTCCTTACGAAACAGCTCCGCCAAATTCGCCGGAATTGGTGTCGCAATACGATCTGCTACCCGCAGATGCTGACGTTCCCGAAGAAGTTCTGCAATTTTTTGTCCCTGAGGCCGAGGAACATCTTTCGACTATCACCGAGTGCTTGCTCGCGCTGGAGGCAAATCCGAATTCGGATGACATCAACCGGCTTTTCCGCTCGTTCCACACGATCAAGGGTTCTGCGGCCCAAGTTGGTCTCCATCGTATCGCTGCGATCAGTCATCGCGTAGAGGACCTTATTGGACAGATGCGGGAGGGCGCGATCGTTTCCAGCGCGGAGCTGACGGATCTTTGCCTGGAATCAGTCGACATTCTAAAGAAGTTTGTCCACAACGAGTGGCAGGACGAAATGCACGCGCGCGCCGCCGTTGACTCATTTCTTTCACGGCTTGGGGAATGTGTGCCAGAACCAAACACGGATCATGTCCCCGCCGGCGGCGCGGATGTTTCTCCGGTTGAGCACGACCCGCGACAGCATTTGATTCAATCGTCAGTAACGGATGCAGGTCACAAAAAATCCACATCTGGTTCGCCGCAGCTTCATTCCGTGCGAATTTCGTTGGAACGTCTCGACAAGATGATGAATGCGGTGGGCGAGCTGGTAATCAACCGCACGCGCATGATTGGGCGCCTGGCGGAACTCGAAAAGCTCGTTGAAATTCTGAATTTTTCGAAAGGCCGTCTGGCTGAGAAAATCGCGGGCTTCCAGGACAAATATGAATTCAATTGGATCGGCTCGAGTTCATCAGTCGCAGCAAACGGTGGTGCGAATCGATTCGCCGGTCCGGCTGCCTGCACGGGCGGCAACTATCGCGACTCCTTCAGCGATTTCACCGATCTGGAAATGGATCGTTACGATGACTTCAGCATTTTGTCACGCTCACTTACCGAAATCTCGGCGGACGTAAATGAAGTTCTCGGACAACTCGGCGGGTTTATGGGTCGCGTGGACGCCGATATAGATGAGTTCACGAAACTAGCGCATCACCTGCAAGACCAAATCACGCAAGCCCGCATGGTTCCGATCGGCAATCTGTATACACGGCTTTCGCGAACGGTCCGTGACGCCGCCAAAGCAACTGGCAAAGAAGTTGATTTGATTCTGGAGGGCGCCGACACAGAGCTGGACAACAATATTATTCAGCAGATCTCTGATCCCCTGATTCACATCGTTCGTAACGCCGTGGCACACGGCATCGAGGATCCTTCGGAACGGCAGCAAGCGGGCAAGAGCCCGCAGGGACGAATTGTTGTTCGGGCATACCATCGAGGCAATCACATTTTTATAGAAGTGGAAGACGACGGACAGGGCATCGATCTTGAGAAAATTCGTTCGCGCGCGCTTGAAGCCGGCTTCACAACTCCCGACCAGGCTCGCCAAATGAGCGAGCGCGATTTGCGCGATCTGCTATTTCTGCCGGGGTTCTCCACGGTTCGTGAAAAAACCGAACTCGCAGGACGCGGCGTTGGCCTGGATGTGGTGAAATCCAGTATCGACGCGCTGAATGGTGAAGTGGAGGTTCGTGGCGAAGTACATCAGGGAGCGTGTTTCACATTAAAAGTTCCGCTGACACTCATCATCTCGCAAGCCCTGTTCGTTCGTTGCGGCACTTCCGTTTTTGCGTTGCCGTTAGCGTTTGTCGAAGAAATCCGCCGCGTACGACCCGAGGAAATCGAGGATGTTGGAGGTAAGCTCCTCACCCGAGTACGCGAAGAAATCATCGATGTGGTTCGCCTCGACGTGCGCCTTGCGTTTCCGCTGCTTGAAACCGCGAGCGGCTATTTCCGGATGGTAATTGTCAATGTGTCGGGCCGCCGCGTGGGCATTGTCGTCGAAGACGTTCTGCGTAAGGATGAAGTCGTCATCAAGAGTCTTGGCGAATTTTTGCGCAACGTGAAGTTGTTTCCCGGAGCCAGCATTGCTCCGGACGGCAGTCTGATCTTGCTTCTGGATTTGCATCGCCTAGCCGCACAAGAGCTATCTGAACATGCGACCGTAACGGCAACGCCTGCTGCTGCGCGCGTGTTTGCTCCGGGCGCCGCCGCCGTAGCTTCGGGCAGCATTCCCGTGGAGGCCATTGATGAAGTGCATGAAGAACGTGTCGTGGTTGTCGCCGATGATTCGATCAGTGTCCGCAAATTTGTAGCCCGAATGCTTGAGAAGGCCGGCTATTGCGTCCGCCTGGCGTCGGATGGCCTTGAGGCCGCGGAAATTGTTGTGCAGTCGGGCGCGCATCTGGTCGTCACCGACCTCGAGATGCCGCGGATGAACGGCTACGAATTGATGAGCCACCTTCGCCAGAATCCCGAAACGCGCCGCATTCCCGTGATGGTGGTGACGTCTCGGGCCGGCGCAAAGCACCGAGATCGCGCAATGAAAGAAGGAGCCGTCGCTTTCCTGACCAAACCCGTGCAGGAAGAACAATTGCTCGCGGCGGTGAGCAAGATTATCGGTTCGGAGAAAAGCGGAATGCATCGGCCGGTTCCGGTGGCTTAGCGTATGAATGCGACCACAAAAAAAATTCGTGTGCTGATCGTGGATGACTCCGCGTTCATGCGCAAGGTGCTTCACGCAATTATTGCGGCCGATCCGCAGATGGAAGTCGCGGGCCAGGCCAAGGACGGGCGCGAAGCGATATCCATGGCGGAATCGCTGAAGCCGGACGTCATCACGATGGACATCAATATGCCCCACCTGGACGGACTTCAGGCTACGGAACACATCATGTCGCAAAATCCGCGTCCGATTGTTGTGGTGAGTTCGGAATCCCGCGAAGGAGCGGCGAGCACACTGATCGCACTCGAGCTTGGGGCCATCGATTTTGTTTCAAAGCCTTCGAGCGGGATTGATCTCGACATGAAATTGGTTGCCGAGGATCTGAATCGAAAGTTGAAAATGGCGGCAAAGGTTCGTGTGATCCGAACAGCCGCGCGTCCGAAGCATCACGCGACCGGCGGACATACGGCAATCGCGCGCGAGGAAACATCAAATGAACCCTCCAGCGGCAACGGCAGCCGATTTCCTATCGTAGTTATTGCCGCGTCTACTGGCGGACCCGCGACAGTTATGCAACTTGCAGCGGCTTTTCCGGCGGACTTTAGCGCGGCGATTATTCTCGTGCAGCACATGCCCGCGAATTTTACGAGTCAATATGCAATACAGCTCGCCGATGTAACCGAGATCGCAGTGAAGGAAGCGGAGGCGAACGAAACAATCCGTCCGGGCACTCTTTACGTTTGTCCTGGGTCGCACCATCTGCGCGTCTCATCGTTGGGCCACATACTTCTTGATGACGGGCCCCGCATTGCGGGCTATCGTCCCTGCGCTGACGTAGCCATGGAAACTGCCGCGAAATGGGCCGGCCCGATGACGGTCGGCATTGTCCTAACGGGTATGGGCAACGACGCCTCGCGTGGCGCGCAGGCGATTCGCGCAGAGGGTGGCATCGTCATAGCCCAGGACGAAGCGACTTCGGTGATTTTCGGCATGCCTGCAGAGGCAATTAAGACGGGCGCCGTCAATCAAGTTCTACCGCTCGATCAAATTGTCCCGGTTACCGACAAGCATGTACGCGAGCTCGCCCGATCATTGCAGGGAGCTCTCCGATGAAAATCGTTTCCAATGAAGTTCAATCGCCGCGCCAGCAAGGGCGCACCGAAGCTATCATTCTCTTCGCCGTCGCCGGGCAAACGTTCGCCATTGCCGCGAGCGCAGTGGCGGAGATTCGCAGCACGGACAGTCTTTCGTCCGCCGCTTCCGCAATGGTTGTAAACGGTATTTCGAAAGTGCGGCATCGTCTACGTCGCGGAACAAAGTGGTATTACGTCGTCGATACCTGCGTACATTTTGATTTGCCGGCTTCTCGCCCTAGCCTCCTGCTGATTCTTCGCAATTCTACCATTGCCGTCTTGGTTGACCAGATTGACCGAATCGAAACGATTTCGCGACTTATGGCGGTTCCGCAATCGTTTTCGGGGCCCGAGCGCACGTGGTATCGGGGCCTTGCACTCATCGACGATAATGTTGTGCCCATTTTGAGCCCTTCGGGATTTTTGACTCGCAGCGAGCTTGCGCAGCTTGATGCTTTCGCTGAGCCGGCTGCCACTTTTGAGGAACGCGAGACTTCGCTGTTTCCTAGCGAAACACAGCGGCCGCTCCCATGACTAATTCTCTAGTAACGTCACAAAGAAACTATGTGATTGTGCCAATTGGAAAGCGCAGATTTTCGTTCGCGGCGGAATCGGTGGTGGAATTAATTGCAATTGGCAAGTTGGAGCAGTTTCCTCACCGCACATCGTGGATTTCCGGCGTAATCGTGCGTCGCAACCGCGTCGTACCAGTTTTTGATATCAGCCGACTGTTAGGCGAAGCGCCCGCGCCCATGTACCGTTTCTGTCTGGTTGCGGAGTGGAAAAACAGCCATGCACAGGATTGGTGCGCGATCCCTGTCGCCGGTGAATGCGAACTTGCCAGCGCAGAGGCAATCGTGGGGCTTGACGCCAACACTGCAAATTTGGAGCCACACATCGCCGGGTCAATTCAGGTCGCCGAGGAGCGCATTGGAATTGTGGACCTGGGCAAATTGATTGAAGGATGTCAAACGCCATCTGAAATGGCAGGTCCGGGGCCAAGTTTGTGAGCACCGGCGGCGCAGGCCAGCTGAAAGTGTTGCTCATCGATAGTAACGTGTATTTTTCCAGGAAACTGGGCGACGCTTTGAAAAAGGAAGGCTTCGACGTGTTGACGAGCTCACAGGCCGCTTACTCCTTGACGATGCTGGAATGGAATACGCCAGCCGTTATTCTGTGCGCCACCAATCTGCGCGAAATGAACGCCTATGAAATCGCGCCTTTGCTCAGAGCCGACGCAAAAACAGCGGGCGTCCCACTGATCGCCATTGGCAATGGCGGAGACCAGGCGCTTATGGAGGCATTTCGCCACGGTTGTGACGATTATGTCGACCGGCGGCGCGGCCCGGAAGGAATCGCCGCTCACGTACGAGCCTTCCTTCTCAGCCGGCAAGAGGGTTTCCAACCCACGCAAATGGTTCCGAGCGCGATCACGACGCTCACCGGTGACCTGTCGCGTCTCGATTTGCCCGGCGTGATTCAAATGCTCAATCAAGCGCGCCAAACTGGCGTTCTCAACATCAACTCCGGAGATATCGACGGCGTCATATATTTCGACGGTGGTGAGCTCTCGCATGCTGAATGCGGTAAATTATTTGGGGATGAGGCGGCCATACATATTCTCAAGTCCTGCGAGGGCGCAGGGAAAGGTATCTACAAATTTGTTTACGGCGTAACCGCGGTTCACCGCACGGTGTTGCGTTCCTCGACTGATCTCATGCTCGATGCCATGCGGGAGCTGGACGAAGATGCATTGAACAAGAGCGAAGGCGTATCCACGCCCCTTAAACATGAGCAACAGCAGCCGCTCGGTGTGCCGAATTCTGTACATCAAGCTGAGCCGGAGAAATCCGAGTTGGAGCGGCCATGAGCGAGACTGCGGTCGTTTCCTCCGAACGCGTTCCAACGGTCTATTTCATAGACGACAGCGCGACGATGCGCGAGGTCATCAAGATCGCTTTTCGTCGCGAGTCCATCAACGTCGTCACCTGTCATGACGCAGCGTCGGCATTGGCTCAATTCAGCGAGACTGCTCCGGACGCGGTCATTACAGATGTGATTATGCCAGACAGAGACGGCTACGAAGTGTGCCAGCTCATCAAGCAAAATCCGGAGCTGAGCAAAACGCCGGTGATTCTGATGTCTGGCGTGGTGAACAGGAGCGTCGCGGAAAAAGCCATCGCCGTCCAGGCGGACGAGCTCATTCGTAAGCCATTTCAGCCGCAAGAATTAATAGCGCGCGTGAAGAATCTTCTGAATCCGCGATCGGTCGACTCGCCGCCTCGACAAGATTGTAGCGATTCCGAAACCGCACGTCCTGCGGCGAGTTTCCTCTCTGGAATTTTCGCATCGCCGATGGGGTCTTCTGCGGCTGCCCCACTGCCAATTTCGACCGCAACGCAAAATCCATTGAACGCAAACCAGTCCGTCGCAAACCAACCGGCGGTTCTGCGTTCAGGCAGCAACTCCTCAGCAGCCGAGATTCAGAAGCTTCGCTTCGAGTTGCGGCGCTTCGAAATGCTCGTTAAGAAACTTCAGTCTGAACTCGAAGCCGAGCGTCAGTACGTTGCATCTCTCGAATCCCATCTCAAGACACTTCAGGAATCGGACTGACATAAATTTTCTTTTAACGATGTTTCGGTTGAATGGCTTCGTGCTGCGGTCAATCAAGGCATATTTATCCCAGCCTGAATTATCCCGAATCGGTGCGACTGCTTAGTTGAGATGCTTCGCGCGTAAGAATTCGCGGGCTACCAGCGCTGTATCTTTGTGCTCTCCAATTACCTCGTAATTCATCTGTTGCATGTCCTTGTCCGAAATTTTCCCAGACAAATCGATAAGCACATTCGCAATGGCGGGATGCCGTTGGAGGACTTCACTCCGTACTATGGGCACTGCCTGGTAGGGCGGGAAATAATGTTTGTCGTCGGTTAAGACTGTGAAAGCACCTGTAACCAATTGTCCGTCAGTAGTGTTTCCCGCAACGATGTCCACCTGGCGGGCGAGTAATGCGCGATAAAGCAGTCCGAGATCCATGACCCGCGGCGGTGTTGCGAATTTCAGACCATACGTTTTCACCAACCCGTCGTATCCGTCCGGACGTTCTTGGAATTCGTAACCGAATCCAGGGCGCCAAAGAGGTGCGTATTTCGCGGCGTCCGAAATTGTGTGAATTCCATAGCGGAGCGCGTCATTTTGCCGAACAACGATTGCGAAGCTGTCGTTGAATCCCAGCGGCGGTTCTACAGTCAGGCCAAATCGGCTCGCATAACCGTTGCGGACCTGATCGAAAACGAGATGCGGATCGCTGCCCGGCGTTTCCTTTAGGATTGCCGTCAACGCAGTCCCCGTGTATTCGACGTACATATCGATTCTTCCCGCGAGCAGCGCCTGGTGACAAATATACGTTCCACTCAAATAGAAACGTCTTTCGACGCGTAATCCAGTTTGCGATTCAATCTGCTGCGCAAGAAGCTCGGCGACAATCGCTTGCTCTGGAAAATTCTTCGATCCAACAACAATCCTGTTTGGGTGATTCGTGCAGCCCCAGGCAGCGAACGTTATCGGCAGGAGGGCGAAAAAGATCCACTGCCTTAGCCGGTTCATTCTTGGCGGGTTCATTGCGGGCGTCGCAGGCGGCGCTCCAGCATTCCAAATCCTACGTCAGCGGCAAGTGCAAGTACTGCGGCGGGAATCGCGCCCTCCAGAATCACGCGATTATCGACCATTGCCAGACCGCGAAAGATAAATTCACCGAGGCCGCCCGCTCCAATTGCCGCGGCGATGGTCGCGATTCCAACTGTCCATACAGTTGCGACCCGAACTCCAGCGAGCAGCACCGGAATCGAGAGCGGGAGTTCGACACGAAGCAAAATCTGTCGACCTGTCATGCCCATTGCTCGCGCTGCATCACGGACGCCGGCATCGACACCCTGAATCCCTGCAACTGTGTTGCGGATAATGGGCAGCAAGGCGTACATCGCGAGCGCGGCGATGGCTAAACGATCAGCACGTAATCCAAGCCATGGAACTGGAAGGAGGAAGCCGAAGAGCGCCAGACTGGGAATTGTTTCCGCGACGTTTGCACTCCCGAGAATCGGCTTTGAAAGCCAAGGCTTTCTTGTGACCGCGATACCGAGAGGAACACCGATAATGACGGCAAGGAGCATCGAAACACCCACCAGCCAGAGATGTTCGGCACTCGCCTGCAAAATTTCTTCGCGGTGCGCAAGGAAGAAATGTACGAGGCTCATTGGCCCCCTCGTTTCGTCGAAGCGGGGGCTGGCACATCCCCCCGAAACGTCGCCACGTAAGCCGCGGCAGTTGGCTCGGTGGCGCGCAGAAAATCCTGAGGCCTATAAACGCCCGTGAGCGCTCCCGTTTCAAGCAATGCAATGCGGGTTCCAACGAGCAGCGCCTCGCGAATATCGTGCGTGACGAACAAGATCGTCTTTTGCAGCCGCTGTTGAATTCCCTGAAATTCGCGCTGAATTTCCGCGCGCGTCAATGCGTCGAGAGCCCCAAAAGGTTCGTCCATCAACAGGATCGGCGGATCCGCAGCCAGGGCGCGAGCCACACCGACGCGTTGTCGCTGGCCGCCGGAGAGTTGATGGGGATAACGATGCGCGAAATGCTCGGAATCCAGACCAACACTCTCCAATAATTCGCGAACGCGATCTGTGATGCGATTTCGTGGCCACTGTTCGAGTTCAGGGACGAGAGCGATATTGCGCTCCACAGTGAAATGGGGGAAAAGGCCGGATTCCTGAATCACGTAGCCGATTCGGCGGCGTAACCGGATCGGATCCCATGCAAGCGTCGCGCGTCCTTCCACAAGCACTTCACCCTCGCTGGGTTCGAGAAGACGATTGACCAGTTTCAGTGCCGTAGTTTTTCCGGAACCGCTCCGGCCAAGCAGGACAAGGGTCTCTCCATGCTTCACTTTGAGGGAAAGCGATTTCAGAACCGGGCGATCCGCAATTCGAAACTCCGCTCCGCGGAACTCGATCACCGTCCCAGTGAAGCTTTGCGATTCCGTTTCTTGAGCCACGCGCTGATTGTAGCTCGATTGAGCCATGGAAGAGAGGCGGAGAGTATACTCTCGCAGTTGACCATTGTGAGGTATTCCACCTCGGCATCGAGGAGGAGGTGCGATGATTCCCCAATTACTTCGCTACGAGGATTTCGGAATCCTACTGTTGCGAATAATGGCAGGAGTGATTTTCATTTCGAGCGGCTGGAGTCACGTGAAGAGTCCAGCGGAGAGAAGCAAGAAAATCGGAATGAGCAAGGGATTCACGATATTTCTCGGAACGGCGGAAATGGCGGGAAGCCTTGGCATAATGTTCGGCGTCCTGACGCAGATCGCGGCATTGGGGTTGATACTGCTGATGCTTGGAGCGATCCAGAAAAAAATCGCCGTCTGGCACACTGGTTTCTGGGGTAAGGAAGGATACGGCTGGCACTACGATTTGATGTTAGTCGTAATGTGCCTGGTGATCCTGTTCGCAGACGGAGGGAAGTACGTCTTACTGTGCTGAGTTAAGGAACAGAGCACCAAAAATAATTATCGCGCCTGATAAATAAGGACCTCAGCGGGCGCAGGATTGTGCGCCGGGATCGCAACGTAATACTGATGCAACTGGGGAACGAAACGCGAGTTGCGTCCACCGGCACCCGAAGAAAAATGACCAAGGGATTCGTAGTTGTCGGCGGATTTTTGCCGGTAAATGTAAACGGCGCCGTCGCCTCCGCAGGATGCCAACAAGAGCTTGCTCTGAGGATCGAACACAAGATCGTCAATGCCAGTGCCGATGGCAAGGCCCTGCAGTTCTTTGCCGTTCGTTGTGTCGACGATTGCGATCGCGCCGCTGCGGCAACCGGCGAAGAGGCGATGATTGGCCTGGTCGATCGCCAGAGGAACATTCTGTTTGCAGAGCTTGATCGGCCAGCTGGTCATGAAGCGATATTTGTCGCGGTCGATCACATCAATCTGATTGTTGCCGGTGTTGTTGGCATACAATTTTTGGCTCGATGTTTCAACAGCCAGCGCTTCAAGCCGGGGGCTGTCGATGCGGACTTCGCCCACTTTTGCGTCGGTGTTCGTGTCAATCACGCTGACAAACGAATAGGATTCATGTGCATCGCTTCCACCATTGACGATGTACAAATAACGCATGGTCTGGTCGTAAGTCATCGAGTCGGCATCGGCGCGGAGTTTGATTGATTTCCGCAGTTGGTAGGTGCGGCCATCAAACACCTTCAGGTCTCCAGCGCCGCCGTCCGTCACGTAAATTCGATTGCTGGATTCTCGATAGGCTATAGCGTGCGGAATCACGACGCCGTGGATGGCGTGAAGTAATTTCCCCGAATTCAAATCCAGAACAAGAATTTCCTTTGCGTTTTCGGCAGCAAGAAACAGGCGGTTTCCTCGAAGGTCCACGCCAAAATGATCGAAGCGGCCCTGGATGCTCGCGGGAAGCTTGACAGTCCGTACAAGCTTCAGCGGTGAAGAAGCGCCGGGAGCGGCGGCAAAAGCTGCAAGACACGAGCAAATAAGAAAAGCGGCAAGCGTGAACGCGGATTTTATCACTGCGAGTTTGCGATCACTGATGGGCATCTAGACTCTCCATTTTGGCGCTCATCTCCTAGGATGAATTTGTGTCCCTCGTGGTGGCAGTGAAGGTCGTCACTCACGTTGTGGCTGCGAAATACTTTCGGATGCTGCGCAGAACTCGCCCGAGCATTGCGTGTGTCAAACGGCCGGTAAACGTGTTTTGCTGGCTTGGATGGTACGACGTAAAAATGCGAGGAAGACCGCCCGTGAACTCGAAGACTGCACCATGGCGGAAAGCGAATTGGGCGTGCGAGGAAATCATGCCACGGTCTTTGAGGACGTTAAGATAGGCCGTTAACGCGAAAGCACCAAGCGTGAGAATCGCCTTCGGTTTCAGAGCTTCGAGTTCAGCCTCGAAGTATTGACGGCAGTTCTGAAATTCCGACCATAGGGGCTTGTTATCCGGCGGGGCGCAGCGGACGGCAGCGCCAACGTACGCATTCGCAAGCGAGAGGCCGTCGCCTCGCTGAATCGACGTAGGCTGATTGGCGAAGCCGGCTTTATAGAGCGCGCGATACAAGAAATCTCCTGAGCGGTCGCCGGTAAACATACGCCCAGTGCGATTGGCCCCATGCGCAGCGGGCGCAAGCCCGAGAATCAGAAGTTGGGCGTGCGGATCGCCAAATCCAGGAACCGGCTTGGCCCAATAATCCCAGTCGCGGTAAGCGCGACGCTTCGTCCGCGCGATATTTTCGCGGTAGCACACCAGGCGGGGACACTTACGGCACGCGACGATCGTTTGGTTCAGAATGGCCAATTTTCCGGGAGACATCATGGAGGCTCAATCTGCACGAGATGGCAGACATTTCGGTGAGCGAAACATTTTGACACGGCGGCAAGGTGCAGACTAGCATAGCCTCAGCGATTTTCCCTGCCTGCGACGGGGATCTGTTTACCTAACGTTTGCCGGACAGTACTGAATATGGAAGTCAGAACCGACTCACAAAATATACTTGCGCACATTGTGGAGCGACGGCGCGAAGCGATTGCGCATCGCAAACGCGTTTTACCTGAAGTAGCGCTGAAGCTTGCGGTAGAAAAGAAAGCACCCCCCGCTAGGGATTTTCCCGGAGCACTCACAGGCTCGAAATTCAACATAATTGCGGAACTGAAGAAAGCATCGCCGTCGCGCGGGCTATTGCGTGCGGAGTATCAGCCCGCGGCGTTGGGACCAATGTTGCAGGCCGCCGGCGCCGCAGCGCTTTCCGTGCTGACCGAGGAGGAGTTCTTTCAGGGGTCGCTACGCGATTTGAAGGAAATCTCAAGAGTGACGCAGATCCCGATCTTGCGAAAAGATTTCATCATTGACCCATGGCAAGTGTGGGAAACGCGAGCAGCAGGCGCCGATGCATTTTTGCTGATTGTTGCAATTTTGGATGATCAAATGCTTCGGAAACTGCTCGAATTGGGACGAGAGCTAAAGATGGAGGCCTTGGTGGAAGTGCATTCACGCGGCGAATTGAACCGTGCAACAGACGTGGGAGCACAAATTATTGGCGTCAACAATCGTGACTTGAAAACATTCGAGGTACGCCTGGAGGCATCGCTGGAATTGGCGGAAAACATTCCCGAGGATTGCATCGCGGTCAGCGAATCGGGAATACGCGAACATGGAGACCTTGAACGCTTGCGCGGTGCGGGGTTTGATGCGTTTCTCGTTGGGGAGCATCTCATGACAACGCCGGACCCCGCGGTTACATTGCGCGAATTGCTCGAGTCGCGACGGGCCGCCCCGGCTCTCCAGTAGGTGCGTGACGACGATGACGTCCGTCAAGATTTGCGGAATCACGAATTGGGAAGATGCGAAGGTGGCGATCGATGCTGGCGCCGATGCGCTCGGATTTAATTTCTATGCGAAAAGCCCGCGCAGGATTGCACTTTCACACGCAAAGCAAATCATTCGTCACATGCCAAGCCGCGTCGTTGCCGTGGGCGTATTCGTGAACGCTTCGGAAGAGAATATTTTGTCGATCGCTCGCATCGCCAATCTGGGAGCGCTGCAACTGCACGGTGAGGAATCGCCTGCTACTGTCGCGCAGCTCGCGCGGCGGTATCCTGTCATCAAGGCATTTCGCGTGGGGCCGGGATTTCGAGCCAGCGAGGTAAAGAGATACACAGACGCGGCGGGGTTTTTGCTCGATGGCTACGACGCAGAACGGCGCGGTGGAACAGGAGAACGGTTCAACTGGGGCATTGCATGCGACGCGAAACGATACGGTCCTGTGATTTTAGCCGGCGGTTTGCGCGCGGCGAATATTGCTGAGGCGATTCGGCGGGTGAATCCATACGCGGTTGACGTTTGCAGCGGGGTCGAATTGCGTGCTGGTAGAAAGGACACGAAAAAGGTGAAAGAGTTGATGGCAGCAGTTAAGCAAGCGCGCCGGCGGGACTCATGAAGACAAGAATGGAAGCCGTGCCCGACGCGCGCGGTCGATTTGGCGCGTACGGTGGACGATACGTTCCAGAGACGTTGATGGCGCCGCTCGAGGAACTCGATCGGGCGTACAAAGAAGCATGCGGCGACGCCAGTTTTCAAAACGAGCTCGATGATATGCTGCGGAATTTTGCCGGGCGCCCGACTCCGCTGCAATTTGCCTCTCGCCTGACTCAACATCTGGGCGGGCCGCGCATTTACTTGAAACGCGAAGACCTGCTTCATACCGGGGCGCACAAAATCAACAATTGCCTGGGGCAGGGTCTTTTGGCCGCACGAATGGGCAAGCGACGCGTCGTGGCGGAAACAGGAGCTGGACAGCACGGCGTGGCAACTGCGACGGTGGCGGCGCGATTGGGATTCGAATGCACGGTCTATATGGGCACACAAGATATGGAGCGCCAAAGGCTGAATGTTTTCCGGATGCGGCTTCTCGGTGCGGAAGTGATTGGCATCGATGCGGGAAGCAAAACGCTTAAGGATGCGATCAACGAAGCCATGCGCGATTGGGTTACGAATGTTCGCACAACTCATTATTTACTGGGATCTGTGCTGGGTGCGCACCCATATCCAGCCATGGTACGGGATTTTCAACGCGTGATTGGAAAAGAAGCGCGAGCGCAGATTCTGCAACAGGAAAAGCGCTTACCGGATTGGCTCTTCGCGTGTGTTGGCGGTGGTTCGAACGCAATTGGACTTTTCAATGATTTTCTTGATGATGCCGACGTAAAGATGGTGGGTGTCGAAGCGGGAGGGCGAGGAGCGGGAATCGGCGAGCACGCCGCAAGGTTGGCCGCTGCTCAGGGATTTTCAGGAGCGAAGCCCGGCGTGCTCCAAGGGACGTACACGTATGTGCTGCAAACGGTCGACGGACAAATTTCGGCAACGCACTCTGTCTCGGCAGGACTGGATTACCCGGCGGTTGGGCCGGAACATGCTTGGCTCGCTGATAGCGGGCGTGCCGAGTATACCGCGGTGGGTGACGATGATGCGATTGACGCAGTTAAGACGCTGGCTAGAATCGAAGGAATCATTCCTGCCCTTGAATCGGCGCATGCTCTGGCGGAGGTGATGCGGCGCGCTCCGAAGATGAAGCGTGACGAGGTTGTGATCGTCAATGTTTCTGGACGCGGCGACAAGGATATGGAGAGCCTGGCGCGATATGTCTGAACCAGCGACGAAAGCAAGCGCTACGATACAAACGCGAATTGGAAGGCGTTTCGAGGAGTTGGCGCGCTCGGGCGAGTTGGGTTTGGTCGCATATATCACTGCAGGCGATCCGTCGCTTGCCGCCACCGAAGAGATTGTGCTTGCCTCGGTCAAAGCGGGCGCGGATATCATCGAACTCGGCGTGCCATTCAGCGATCCGGTGGCCGACGGACCCACGATCCAGCGGGCCAGCGAACGCGCATTGCGCGGCGGCGGCACGCTCACCGGCGTGCTCGACCTGGTGACAGCGCTGCGGAAAAAGACCGACGTGGCAATTGTAATTTTCAGTTATTTCAATCCTATCCTGCAGATGGGTTTGGACGCTTTCGCGTCGCGGGCCGCGGCGGCGGGAACGGACGGCGTCCTTGTCACGGACATGACTCCGGAAGAAGCAGGCGAGCATCGCACGATAATGCGCGCGCATGGCCTGGATACGATATTTCTGGCCGCGCCGACTTCGACAGACGAACGGCTGAAATTGATCGCGAGCGCGTCGAGCGGATTTTTATACATAATTTCGCGAACGGGCGTAACGGGTGCGAAGGAATCTTTGCCGGAGGAATTGCCTACAATGGTGCGGCGCGCCCGCAGGTTCACCACGCTGCCGATTGCCGTAGGATTTGGAATATCGCTGCCGACGCAAGTGACAGTGCTCGGAGGAATCGCGGATGCGGTTGTCGTGGGGTCGGCTTTCGTTGGGGAGATTGAGAAGGCCGGGTCCGCGAGTGCGGCGGCAACGGCCGTGGGTGAACGCATTGGCCTGTTGAAGAATGCGGCTCGGCACGGAGTCAGCCGGAGGGATGCGAATTTGTGAGCGACGAAGCGGTGCAAGCAATCGACGGATGGCGGCGGAAAATCGATGAGATCGACCGCCAGTTAATCCAACTTCTCAATGAGCGTTCTCGATGCGCGCTTGAAATCGGGCGTGTGAAACGGGAACACAATATAACGGTTTATCAGCCCGACAGGGAACGCGAAGTTTTGGAAAATGCGGAACGTGCCAATTGCGGCCCTCTGTCGGACACGGCGATCCGGCGGCTATTCGAGCGCGTTTTGGATGAAGCACGTTCACTCGAACGCCAGGGACGGAATGAAGCGGCCATCGATCAGGGGCACTCTTAGTCCACTGATACAACACCGCAACAATTTTAATTGGGGAAGGAATTATCCATGGTTGTTGTGATGCAAGAAGGCGCCACCGAAGAAAAAATTCAGCATGTGATCGACCGGCTCGTGTCTTTCGGGTTCGATGTTCACCGGTCGACGGGCGCGAGCCACACAGTGTTGGGTGCGATCGGTGTGCATCCAGAGTTCGACACGCGCGACATTGAATTACTGGACGGCGTGCGTGAAGTGATGCGGGTTACCCAGCCTTACAAGCTGGCAAGCCGCGCATTTCGCTCCGAAGGATCGGTAATCGATGTGGGCCGCGGCGTGCGATTCGGCGGCCCAGAGATCGTAATCGCAGCGGGGCCGTGCGCGGTGGAGTCACGAGACCAGATCTTTCGTATCGCGGAAGGCGTGTCGCGTCTCGGAGCTCGCATTCTGCGCGGCGGCGCGTTCAAGCCGCGAACGTCGCCCTATTCGTTTCAGGGTCTCGGCGAAGCTGGCTTGAAATTGCTTCGCGAGGCTGCGGAAAAATCCAATCTACTGGTCGTCAGCGAAGTGATGGACCCTTCCCAAGTGGAAATGATTCAGCCTTACGTGGATATCATGCAGGTAGGAGCGCGCAACATGCAGAACTATCACTTGCTCCGCGCTCTTGGCGAAGTTCGAAAGCCCGTGCTGCTGAAGCGTGGGATGTCCGCCACGATTGAAGAATGGCTCCTTAGCGCCGAATACATCATGTCGGGCGGTAATTATAACGTAATTCTTTGCGAGCGCGGCATTCGCACCTTCGAGACTTCAACGCGGAACACTCTGGATATCGCCGCCATTCCGGCGATCAAAAAGCTTTCTCATTTGCCAATCATTGCCGACCCGTCGCACGGCACGGGACGCCGCGACAAGGTCGCTCCCATGGCTCGCGCCGCGGTCGCCGCCGGCGCCGATGGTCTGCTCATCGAAGTCCATCATGATCCCGAACACGCGCTTTCGGACGGCGCGCAGTCGTTGTACCTCGAGCAGTTCGGCCAACTCATGACTGAGCTGCGAATTATTGCTCCGGCGGTCGGCCGGCGTGTTTCCTAGCTTATGAATAACTCTGCGCCGTTCAGCCGGGTCGCCATAATTGGTACTGGACTGATCGGCGCTTCGTTTGGCCTTGCCTTCAAGAATGCTTACCCAAACGTCTCGATTGTGGCTTACGACAGGCCGGAGATTTTGCGGCGGATCAGAAAATTGGATTTCGGCTGGAGCGTTGTTGAGGACGTCGCTGCGGCGGTCCGTGACGCACAGTTGGTTTACGTAGCGCTGCCGATTGGCGCCGCAATGGACTTACTGCCCGCGATTGCTGCCGCGTGCGACGCGCAAGCCCTAGTGACCGACGCGGGGAGTACGAAGGCGGCGATCGGCCGCGTGGCCGAATCCGAGTTTCGCGCTGGCGCCAGGTTCCTGGGAGGACACCCTATCGCCGGGAAGGAACTCTCGGGAATCGACAACGCAGACTTCGCGCTGTTTCGTGGTGCGCGTTATGTTGTGGTAGGGAATGAACGCGAGAGCGATGAGCGCGTACTGCGATTCGTCGAGCTTGTGCGCGCGATCGGCGCCGAGCCAGTGTGGTGCGATGCAGACACACACGATTGGGCAATGGCGATTGTTTCGCAAATGCCTCAGCTGATCGTCGTGGCGCTGGCTAGGGTGATCGCCGATGAGACGGACGAAACCGGCCTGCCCGTATCGCTGGCTGGCCGGGGCCTCCAGGACTTTTTCCGGATTGCAGGAAGTCCGTATCACGTGTGGCGGGACATTTGCCTGACAAATACAGACAATATCGCGCGCTCGCTCGACCGCGCGACACAAGCCATCGATTTTCTTCGCACGCGCCTGACGAGCCGGGAACTCGAACAAGAATTCCGCGCCGCAAACGAAGTGTATAAATCCCTGCACAACAACCGCCCCAATTTGCAGTAGACTTCCTGCGTGAGGCTTGCGTGTTTTCTCCACGTACATTCCTGTTGGGCAGAGGTGTGATCGGATGGATAAACGTGTGCCAAACGCTGACGTTGCAATTCAGGGCGTGAACGATGGAGCCACAATCCTCGTCGGCGGATTTGGGATGTGCGGCGTGCCGGAACATCTGTTGCGAGCGTTGAAGAAGCGCGGCACCAAGAATTTGACGCTGGTCTCAAATAACGCAGGGGCAGACAATTTCGGCATTGGCTGGCTTCTCGAGTCGAAACAAGTGAAGAAGATGATCGCCAGTTACGTTGGAGAAAACAAACGATTCGAAAGATTGGCTTTGAGCGGCGAAATCGAAATCGAATTGAATCCTCAGGGGACGCTTGCAGAGCGGATTCGCGCTGGTGGGGCCGGTATCCCCGCTTTTTTCACACCCACCGGATTCGGTACACCCGCGGCGGAAGGAAAAGAAACGCGCCAGTTCCACGGACGAAATTATGTAATGGTCCCGTGGCTCCGAGGCGACTTTTCGTTTGTCAAGGCGTGGAAAGGAGATCGATGGGGCAATCTGGTGTTCCGCAAGACTGCGCGAAACTTCAATGCGCCCATGGCGACGGCGGGGAAGTACGTCATTGCGGAGGTGGAGGAACTTGTTGAACTCGGGCAGCTCCAACCGGACTCCGTTCACATACCGGGAATTTTCGTGGATGCAATTTTTCAGGGAGACAGCTACGAAAGGCCAATCGAGAAAAAAACACTGCGGCAACGCTAACCAACGGAGTGACGATGGCGAAAGACATGGACAAGCGGGAATTTATAGCGCGGCGCGTCGC
>DATEHB010000002.1:0-6381 GCA_035279805.1 Candidatus Acidiferrales bacterium | reverse complement strand
CGATGCGTTAAACGTGTGCCTTAGGGCGGCGGCGAGCCGCTGAATAAAGAAAATCCAGGGAGGCGAGTGAGACGGTTGCGATAGTGTGCGATGGCGATCCTGCAACAGCTCGGCTGGTTGTTCCTCAAGTCTGTACCGACCATCATTCTTTTCCTCTTGTTTTATTGGTTTTTGCGCGCGAATTTTTTTAAACCGCTCGAACGCACGCTGGCCGAACGCAGTGCGCGCATCACGAAAGCGCGAGCGGAAGCCGAAGCCGTCCAGGCCGCGGCAAGAGAAAAAGTACATACCTATGAGGATGCGCTGAAGAAAGCGCGTGCGGGCGTGTTTGCCGAGCAGGAAGCGGCGCGGCACGCGGCGCTCGATGAACGCACGAAGCTGTTGAACAGCGTGCGCAAGCTGGAGCAGGATGCAGTGCGCAAGGAGAAGGAGCGTATCGCGCGGGAATTCGAGGCGGCGCGCGCGCAACTCGAAGGCGAAAGCGCGAATCTGGCGGGGCGAATCGCGAAGATGATCCTGGAGCGTCCTAAGGCGCCGCTGCGAGGAACGCGATGAATCGCTCCATGCTGAGCGCCCTGTCGTGTGCAATTGCAAGGACGCTTGCCGTGTCACGACGCGTTGCGCGCCTAGCGAGTTCCATAGCGGCGGTATTATTTGCGCTGGCCCTTTGCGCAGCGCCTTTGCTGGCCGCAACAAATCCCGAAGAAGCCGCTGGGACCACAACCGGCTGGGTTTATCGCTGGATTAACTTTGGAATTTTTGTTGCGGTGTTGGTGTGGGTGTTTGCCAAGAAGACGCCGGCGTATTTTCGCGGCCGGCAGGACGCAATTGCGGCCGCGATTGCGGAAAGCGCTCGCGCCCGAGAAGAGGCAGAGCGCCAGCAGCGCGAAGCAGAAACGAAAATGGCGATGCTCGATGCAACGGTTGCGGAGTTGCGCGCACGAGCGAAGCGGGAAAGCGCTGTGGAAGCCGAGCGCATTCGAGCTTTGGCGAAGGAAGACGCGAAACGGATCGAGTTGGCCGGGCAAGTGGAGATTCGCGCTGCGGAGCGCGCCGCGGAAATGGAACTGAAAACCATCGCCGCGCGCGTAGCCATCGACCGCGCAGAAACGCTGCTCGAACAGCAGATGACGCCGCATGCGGATGCGTCGCTCTTCGGCGGATTCGTTGCGGAGCTGGCCGGGAGCGCAAATTGAGCGCGCTTGCCCAGAGGTACGCGGCGGCGCTGGCGGACGCGGCGTTTGCACATAACGCAGTGGAGAACGTCAAGCGCGGACTGGGCGAGTTTTCGTCAATATACGAGAGTTCCCCTGAACTGCGGAATGCGCTGACGACTCCGGCGATCGGGCCCGAAGCGAAAAAGGCCGTGATTGGCGAGCTGGCGCAGAAAATGGGATTGGATGGGGAAGTGAAGAATTTTCTTTTTGTGCTGGTGGACCACGGGCGCACGGGAATTCTCAGCGAGATTCGGCGAGCGTTTGAAATGGAAGTTAACGCGCGAATGGGAATCGTGGATGCGAGCGTGACTTCGGCGCGCGAGCTTTCGGCGGACGAGAAATCGCGTTTGACGCAGACGCTCGAACGCGTCACTGGAAAAAAAGTGCAGGCGCAATATCAATTGGACGCCAGCCTGATCGGCGGCACGACAGTGCGAATCGGCTCGACAATTTACGACGGATCGGTGCGCGAGCAGCTCAACCGGCTGCGTACGCAGCTCGAAGCTCAATAGGAGCAGTGAATGGCGACAATCAAGGCTGACGAGATCACAAAAATAATTCGCGAGCAGATCGAGAATTACCAGCAGGTGATGGCCGTCGAAGAAGTCGGCTCGGTGATTTCGGTAGGGGATGGCATCGCGCGCATTCATGGTCTCGATAAGGCCATGGCGGGCGAAATGCTGGCTTTTCCGCATGACGTTTTCGGTATCGCGCTGAACCTGGAAGAGGATCAGGTCGGGACCGTGCTGCTGGGCGACTACACGGAAATCAAAGAAGGCGACACGGTGCGGCGCACGAAGAAGATCATGTCCGTGCCGGTGGGCGATGCGCTGATTGGGCGCGTGGTGAATCCGCTGGGGCAGCCGCTTGACGACAAAGGTCCGATCGCGACAGACAAGCGCAATCCGATCGAGCGTTTGGCACCGGGCGTGATTGACCGCCAGCCGGTTCGCGAACCTTTGCAGACCGGCATCAAGGCCATCGACGCGATGATTCCGATTGGCCGTGGGCAGCGCGAGTTGATTATTGGCGACCGGCAGACGGGCAAGACCGCGATCATCCTGGATACGATTATCAATCAGCGCGGCGGCGACATGATTTCGATTTACTGCGCAATCGGGCAGAAGCGCTCGACCGTGGCGCAAGTGGTGAAAACGCTGACCGACAGCGGCGCGATGGAACACAGTATTGTGGTGGCCGCGACGGCTTCCGAGCCGGCGACGATGCAGTACATTGCTCCGTTTGCGGCGTGCGCCATCGGAGAATTTTTCCGCGATGCGGGCAAGCACGCCGTCTGTTTCTACGACGACCTTTCAAAACACGCGCAGGCTTACCGTGAGATTTCTCTGCTGCTGCGACGCCCTCCCGGCCGCGAAGCCTATCCGGGCGATGTTTTTTTTCTGCACTCGCGGTTGCTCGAACGCGCCGCGAAATTGAGCAAGGATCTGGGCGGCGGCTCGCTTTCGGCGCTTCCGGTGATCGAAACACAGGCAGGCGACGTCTCGGCGTACATTCCCACGAACGTGATTTCGATCACGGACGGACAAATTTATCTGGAATCGGATTTGTTCAATGCGGGCATCCGGCCCGCCATCAACGCGGGAATTTCCGTAAGCCGCGTCGGCGGCAACGCGCAGATTAAGGCCATGAAACAGGTGGCGGGAACGTTGCGGCTGGACATGGCGCAATTTCGCGAGCTTGCCGCGTTTGCGCAATTCGGCTCGGAACTGGACAAGGCGACGCAGGCGCAGCTTGGCCGCGGGCAAAGGCTCACTGAGATTTTGAAACAGGATCAATATCAGCCGCTTCCCGTCGAAAAACAGATCCTGATTATTTTCGCCGGAACGAACCGGTATATCGATGATTTGCCGGTGGAGGATGTGCGGCGATTCGAAAAGGAAATGTACAGCTTCGTTGAAACGAACTACGCCGGCGTGTTGAAGGCGATTGCGGAGAAGAAAGCGTTCGATGACGCGCTGCGCGCGGACGTTAAAAAAGCGCTCGATGATTTCAAGGAGCGGTTTGTCCCGAGCAATAAGACTGCGGAGGCTGCCGCCGCGAACTGAGCGGCGAGCGAAACCGTTCCATGCCCACCCTGCTTGATTATCGCCGGCGCATCCGGTCTGTGAAAAACACGCAGCAGATCACTCGCGCGATGAAATTTGTGGCGGCGGCGAAGCTGCGGCGAGCGCAAGAGGGCGTGTTTCGCGCGCGGCCGTACGCGAAAGAGATTCGCCGCGTGCTGCAATCGGCGATGCAGCGCGTGTCTGAGCCGCAGCATTCGTTGCTCGAACGGCGGCCGGAGCAGCGCATTCTTGTGCTGGTGCTCACTTCGGACAAGGGCCTGGCGGGCGCGTTTAATACCAACGTGCTTCGCAAGACGGCGGAATATCTGCGGCAGTTGCAAGGTAAAGATGTGCAATCGATCGCCGTGGGCCGCAAGGGCGTGGAGGCGCTGCGGCGGCGGAAATGGAAAGTTGCCGGCGAATATCTGAACGTTTCGACGAACGTTGAATTTCGGCACGCGGAAGAAATTTCCAAACGCATCGCGGAGATGTACACGAAGCATGAAGTCGATGCTGTGTACGCCGTCTACAACGAGTTCAAGAGCGTGATGGTGCAGCAACTTCGGCTGATGAAACTGCTTCCGCTCGGTCCGGAATCGTTTGCGCCCGCGCCCGAAAAGAAGGCTGATGATTCTGGCACGAAAAAGGAATCCGCGGAACTGCTCGAAACCGTGGATTACATCTATGAGGAACCGCCGGAGGAAATTTTCGCGCATTTGGTGCCGCGATACTTGGAGACGGAGATTTTTCGCATCCTCCTTGAGTCGGCTGCCGCGGAACATGCGGCGCGCATGACGGCTATGGACGCGGCCACAACCAACGCCGGCGAGTTGATCACGTCATTAACGCTCGATATGAACCGGATTCGGCAGGCCAGCATTACCAAGGAAATCATTGAAATCGTAAGCGGCGCAGCCTTCGCGGCGTCCTCATAGGCAAGGGAGCTTTCCGATGGCAGAAAATTCCAAGACAGCGAGTCAAACGTCACCTCAACCGGCAAAGGGAAAGAGCGAACACGTCGGCCACGTGGTGCAGGTGATCGGCCCCGTGGTGGACGTGCAATTCGAAGAGGGCCACATGCCCCAGATTTACAACGCGGTGCGCATCACGAGCGAAGGCTTCGAGGTTGAAGAGCCGATCGACATCGTTACCGAGGTCCAGCAGCATTTGGGCGAGGGGCGTGTGCGCGCGGTCGCGTTGAAACCGACGGAAGGAGTGGTCCGCGGAATGAAGGCGATCGACGCGGGAGCGGGAATTTCAATTCCCGTGGGGCGCGGCACGCTGGGGCGCATACTCAACGTGCTCGGCGAGCCCGTGGACAACCTTGGCCCAGTAGAGGTGAAAGATCACTGGGCGATTCACCGGCCAGCTCCCGCGCTCGATCAACAATCCACGTCGCTCGAAATGTTCGAGACGGGAATTAAGGTTGTCGATTTGATTGAGCCGTACCTCAAGGGCGGCAAGATTGGATTATTCGGCGGCGCGGGCGTGGGCAAGACGGTGCTCATCATGGAGCTGATTCACAACGTCGCGATGAAGCATGGCGGCGTTTCCGTGTTCGCCGGAGTGGGCGAGCGCACGCGCGAAGGCAACGACCTGTGGCTCGAAATGAGCGAGGGCGGCGTTATCGTGCCGGGAAATTCGGAGAAATCCCGCGCCGCGCTGATCTACGGCCAGATGACGGAGCCGCCCGGAGCGCGCCTGCGCGTGGGGTTGACGGGTCTAACTGTGGCGGAATATTTCCGCGATGCGGAAGGACTCGACGTGCTGCTTTTCATCGACAATATTTTCCGCTTCGTGCAGGCGGGCTCGGAAGTGTCGGCGCTGCTGGGCCGCATGCCTTCGGCCGTCGGCTACCAACCGAACTTGAATACGGAAATTGGCGAGTTGCAGGAGCGCATCACGTCAACGAAAAAAGGCTCGATCACTTCGGTGCAGGCGATTTACGTTCCCGCGGACGATTACACGGATCCCGCGCCGGCCGCGACGTTTGCACACCTGGACGCAACGACGAACCTGAGCCGGCAAGTCTCCGAATTGGGTATTTATCCTGCCGTTGATCCCCTAGCGAGCTTCTCGCGCATTCTGGATGCGCGCATCGTCGGACAGGAGCACTACGACGTGGCGCGCTCGGTGAAATCGACGCTGCAACGCTACAAAGATTTGCAGGACATCATCGCGATTCTCGGCATCGAGGAATTGCCCGAGGAAGACAAGTTGATCGTGGCGCGCGCTCGCAAGATTCAAAAATTTATGTCGCAGCCGATGTTCGTGGCGGCGCAGTTCACGGGCCTCGAAGGAAAGTACGTGAAGGTGGAAGACACGATTCGCGGCTTCAAGGAAATCGTCGAAGGCAAGCACGACGATTTGTCCGAGCAGGCATTTTACATGGTGGGGACGATCGAAGAAGCGCGCGAAAAGGCCGAGAAGATGGCGGCGACGGCGTGAGATGGAGAGCGGAAGGGAAGAAGCGATAACGGAACAATGCTGCCGGAAAACATCGAGCTCGAGATCGTGACGCCGGAGCGGTTCTTGCTGCACGAGACCGTGCAGTTTGTCGAGGTGCCGGGCAAAGAAGGCTACATGGGCATCCTTCCGGGGCACGCACCGCTGCTTTCCGAACTTGGCATTGGAACGCTTTCGTATCGCAAGGGCGGCGAAGTGAAATATTTCGCGGTGATCAAGGGCTTTGTGGAGGTATTGCCGGGGCGAGTGATCGTGCTGGCCGACGCTTGCGAGCGCGCGGAGGAAATCGATGTGGCGCGCGCGCGAACGGCTTTGGAGCGGGCGAAGAGCGAAATGGCTGCGAAATCTTCTGCCGACGCGGATTGGGATCGCGCCAGCTTTGCATTGAATCGTGCACAAGCGCGCTTGGAGGCCGCCGCGAAGAGCGGAGTCGCTGGCGCTGCCGAGGAAGTCTCCCGCCATTAAAAAACCTGCAAGGCCATCGCATGAAGTTGCCCGCCGTGGTGCCGCGAAGTTGTCATTTGATCCGCACAGTCGGCGCGTCGATTGAATCTGCGTTGTTTGCAGAGCATCTTTAAGAGTGGGACAAACGGGGACTATTTGATGGCTGGAATTACCATGTACAGCACGCC
>DATEHB010000001.1:0-7747 GCA_035279805.1 Candidatus Acidiferrales bacterium | reverse complement strand
TGCATATACTTACTGCGCTTGTCCAAGGGCCTGACGAGCTTCCTTTGCGTCGGCACTGTCGAGCTTCATTTGCAGCGCTGCCTGCAGCTCAACCTTTCCCTTATCCTTCTGTCCACTTGCCACAAGCGCCATACCCAGATGGTAGTGATATTGGGCGGAGCTTGGGTCTTTCTTCACGCAGTCCTGCAGCAAGGGAAGCGCTTCGGAATAATCCCGTTTTTTGTACATGATCCAGGCCAGCGTGTCCGAAAACGAAGGAACATCGGGATTCAGCGATTTCGCTTTCTGCGCAAGTCCCAGCGCCACGTCCAGATTCTTTCCCTGCTCGGCGTAGACCCACGCGAGGTTGTTCGCAGCAATGGCCATGGATGAGTCAATTGCCAAGGCTTGCTGGAACTTCTCGCTCGCTTTGTCGAGATTCCCCTCGCTCAAGTAAATGTTGCCAATCGCCGCGGCAATCGGCGCCGAGCGAGGTTGCAGCGCCAGTCCTTTCTCATAGGCCGCCGCCGCACCGTTGCTGTCTCCCTGATCGCGCAGCAGTTGCCCGAGCTGCAAATAAGCCACGAACAGTTTCGGATCCAGTTGAATCGCCCGCTCGGTCTCTGAACGCGCCGGGCCATAATTTTTCGCGGCAAGTTGGATCGAACCCAGAAGCAAGTGCCCCTTGGGATCGGTAGGATTTGTAGTGACAAATTGCTGAGCTACCGAGAGCGCCTTTGGTTGTTGATGGCTGGCCAGCAGGAAACTGGCGTACGGGGCCACCAGAGAACTATTGTGAGGCGCCAGGGTCATTGCCGTCTGGAATTCGCCCTCGGCTTCGGGAAGTTTCTTTTCCGCGGCGTAAAGCTGTCCCAGGCCCACATGGGTTGAGGGATCTTGGGGCGCAAGGTTCTTTGCGGCGAGCAATTCAGCCTCCGCTTTTTTCACTTGCCCCTGACGCAGCAAAATATCGCCGAGCACACGGTGGTAGTTCGGATCCGACGGGTTCTTGTTAAGAAGCTCTTGCGCGTAAATTTGCGCCACGGCAAAGTTACCCTGCGCGATGTTCAGCTGCGTTAACGCCTGCAAGGCAATGGGAAGGCCCGGTGAAATCCGAAGAGTCTCCTGGAAGTCCGTGCCCGCCTGGCCGGTCTCATTAAGCTGCCAATGCGCCATGCCGAGATAATAATGGGCCTGCGCGGAATCTGCCGCGTCGCTTACCACTTTCTGCAACTCATCCGCCGCCTCTTGGGATTTTCCCTGCGCCATTAGCAGGCGCCCATGGCCAACGCGCGCCGTCGTATCTTTTGGGACCTCCTTCATGAGTTCTTGATCGACCGGCACCGTCGGCTCGGACTGCCCAGTGCTCAAATACAAGTCTTCGATACGCTCCTGCAGAGCTACGCGTTGTCGCAAAGGCGCTTTTGCCGCAAGATCCAGCCCGCGTTTGTATTCCGCGAGGGCCCGATCCGTCATTTTTCTCTCGAAAAAAAGGTTACCTATGCCAAGAGCGGCGTCTGAGGACTGCGGCACATGATTGCGGAGCTGATCGAGAACGCTGTCAGCATCCGCCTGCTTCCCCGTGTCCAACAAAATCGAAGCCCAGGTAATGTAGACCGGAACGGCATTCGGATTCCATTTGGCTCCTTCTTGAAGAATTTGCTCCGCTTCTGGAATCTTGTTCTGCGCTCTGTAAAAGTTCGCGAGGTCAACGTAGGACTGCACCGATGCGGGGTCTACCTGAATGGCTTTCTTCAGGCTCTGTTCCGCCTCGGGGAATCGGTGCAACGCCATATTCGCCAGCGCCACGTCCAAATAGGGCCCCGGCTTGGTAGGCTCGAGTTCCGTCGCTTTTGAATAATCCTGCAATGCTTGCTCATATTTCTTCTCTCCGGCCAGGGCCGAACCGCGGACTCGATATGCCTCTCCATTGTTTGGATCGAGCTTTATAACGAATGTCGCGTCCTCTTCGGACTGAGGAAATAAGTGACCGGCAAGCAAAAGTTTGGCCCGCTCGAAGCGCGAATCGATACGATTCGGATCAATTTCGACAGCCTTTTGCAAGGCAGCGTAGGCCGCATTGCCGTCGCCAAGGGCTTCGTTCGCCTGCGCCAGCTTGATATACGCGTCCACATAGCTTGGATCGATCTTCAGGGCGTTCCGATACTCAATCGCCGCGCTCGAATACTGGCCCTTTTTCATGTAGGCCAGGCCCTTTTGCACGTAACTCGCTTTGGCCTTCTGCGGGTCTCGCGCGCACGAAGCCAGGAATAGTGCAGCCGTAATCATGATCGCCAAACCTGAAATTGTCCGTCTCAATGCTGCTGTCATGAACTCCTCCGTGGCCGATCTGCTTAATTCGGAATTACTTCGTTCAGATAAGGAAACATTCCCTGCGCAAACTTGACTAGCCTGGCGTGCGCTTCGGAAAAGTCGTCGGCCCGGGTAATGGGCGTAATCAGACGAACCAAGGCTCCGTCGGTTCTGTTGCGCGTAATCGCATCGGAGATCATCCAAAACTTACCCCAATACTCGTTCGCGACGACGCGGCCTCGGCCTTGGTACCAATAAAACACAAGTTGCTTGTCCAGGCCTTGGGCAATCACGTATTCGTTCACGACGATTTGCCGGCCATCATTGAGCCGGATCGTCGTGTAATCGGAGCGAATAGGATCCCAGCCCGCTCCGGGCAAGCAATTCTTGGGCGAGTGTATTGTGTCGCCGGTCCGCTGGCTTGAATAGTATCCAACGTACAGCTGCACGGCCGAGTTCGTCTGAGTCATGTACAGACGATTCGTATAATCCGTCACGCTCACAGCCTCCACAATGCGTTGTTCCAGCGGCTGTTCGTGCCCCGTCCAGGGTCCCATTGTGTACGGCAAATCGTGGAGTGGTTGATGGGCTACAACGGCCTCGCCGTGGCTCATGGCATGCAGCAATGTCACGCCACCCGCCAAAACGAGTGCAACGATCGACAGGCGTATTGTCATGCCCCGGCTAGTCATCGGCGTGCTCCTCTTTCTTGGAGCCTGGAATTTTGCGCAATAGCCAATGACATCCAAACATCAAAACCAGTGCGGCAAGAAAAATCACCCAGCCCGAAAATTCATGAAAAAACCCTTCCGCCATTTCATGTCCGAAATGATACGTCAGCAACCCAGCTCCCATGATCCGGATCGCGTTGCTTACGATAGCGATGGGAATCATGATGAGCGCGAGCACCCAGCGCAACCAGCGCCTGTCCTGCATCAGATAGCCATATGCCACCGCCAAAGTGATCAGCGTCATAAGTGACCGGATTCCACTGCATGCCTCCACAACCTCCAACGTGTAGTTCGGGAGGATAATCAAATTGCCTTCGCGTAGCACGGGCACGTTCACCAATTGCAGCCAGAAGGTAGCAAAGCGGCTGGCCAGGAGCTGCAGCGGAAATGTAATTTGATTATAGATAAGCACGGGAATCGGGATCATCAGGACAAGAAAACCCAGCGGGAAGGAAACGGCGCGCAGCATTTTCCATCCGGCCAGAAATATCACCATGCCGCCCAGAAGGAAAATTAACGATATACGGCTCGAAAAAAGCTCCGCGCCCAGTGACCCGATCAGAAGCAGACCAATGGCACCGAGCATCACTACCAGACCAAAATTGGATGGCCGGATCGCTATCCGTCCCAGACGCACGCGTTCCTTCCACAAGACGTAACCCGCTAAAATCGGCACCAGAAAGCCGTGACCGTAATTCGGATCCCGCCACCAGTCCAAAACCAAAGCCTTGAGAATGGGGCCATAGAGAACAAGCAATAGCACGGAGAAAACGCTGATCCAAACGCCCCAGGGAACTTGCCTTTCGGCGCGCTCTTTCGTGAAGACAGTTGGAGTTACGGATGAATCAGCCAAGCGTTAACGCCTCGCTTTCAATCGCGTTCAGAGGCAACCTGCCAGGACGATCCCGCCCAGAGTCTTTTGATGTCATGGAAGGTCTCATCATATGCGCATACTGTGCAATGCGATTACCTAATCGGTAGTTTCCTTTATGGCGATGTATATTGTAACTTACTGTAAATAGGTAGCTTGTTAACGATGTAAATTTCTCTGGAAGAGAAGTGAGCGGATGGCCTCATTGTGTGCAAATACTTGCACATGTCACTGGATTTTTTCCTCCGAATGCGAGGCAAAATCTGACCGCAAGTTTAGCCACGACCTTACCAATTTCCCCGGTTTTTTACTGTTCAGGAGGTGGCCTAGTTAACGCGCTCGCCCAAGGCAAGCAATCTCGGAAAGCGGGATCCTGAGCGATGCCTTCAGCGAAATCTGTGAAGCGCTCACCTCTCGATCCCGAGAATCCAATCAATCCGGGAAGCAGAGGATTCGGCTGGTTAAAGGTTGGCGTCAAGCCGTCGGACCTTATCACGTATCCGCGAGCGGCCAGCACGAGCGCAACGCCGGCAGCTACGTCCCACTCGTGTTTTGGGACAAGCGTCCATGTCGCGTCAGCCTTTCCCGCAGCGACTCGCGCCAGCTTGTAAGCTACCGAACCCATCGGCTGAAGTCGAAGAGGCAGAGCCCGAAATCGGTCCCACTCTCCACGCCCGAATTCGCTTCTGCTGCCCAGCACTAGCGGCCGCTGCGAGAATGTGTCATCGGTTTCGGGTTTGCTTCCCGAGCCATTCCGACAGACGATTCCCGCTTCACGGGAACCGTAGAACAACTCGCCGGTGACTGGATTGAACACGCCTCCTGCGACGAGCGTTCCCTCCTCGAGCAGGGCAATCGAGATGCACCATTCGGGGATTCCTGAGATATATTCTTTCGTGCCATCGAGCGGATCCACCAACCAGACCCGGGAGCACTTTAATCGGTCCCTGCTATCAGCGCTTTCTTCGGAGAGCCACCCTTCTCCTTCGCGCACAAGCATGTCGAACAAAAGTCGATTAACGTCGCGTTCGGCGTCGGTCACTGGATCGCCGCCGCTCTTCCGTTCTACCAGGACGGACTCCATCGAGCGCGAGCGGTAGATGTTTCCGGCGGCTTCCAGCGCACTGACGATTCTCTCAATATCCTTCTGTCTGTTCATCGTTTCGTCTGGACTCGCAGATAAGGTCTTCTGAATCGTCACCCTCTCCGTTCAGGCTGGTCGATTATAGCTAAAGCATTGAAAGGCCGGCTACGACTAACACCGAAAACAACACTCGCCGGAGCCAAGCTGTGTGTACCGAAGTAGCCAGGTGTGCCGCAACCCATGCTCCGGGGATCGAACCCAGGAGGAGCGCGGCCAGCAACCGGAAATCAACAGTGCCCAAAACAAGATGCCCTGCGCCGGCAACCGCCGCCAGTATCGCCGCGTGAGCTATATCCGTACCCACCAGCGTCGCCACAGGCCTAGCGTAAAAAAGAAGCAGAAGCGTCATGATAATACTGCCGGAACCCATCGACGTCATGCCAACCAGGCAACCCCCAACGAAGCCCACCATTACGGCGCCGCTAGTAGCAGTGATATAGGAGGGCAGTCGATCGCGAAGCGATTTTTTTCCTTTTCTTTCCAGATAATTTTTCAACAGTGCGATGCCTGGTGTGGCGACCAGCAGTACGCCGATCATGATTTTCAGCACTCCGTTCACGCCACTTCCCAGGTGAGCCCGAAGCAGCGCCAGCGCAATGACCCCAAGTACGGCTCCGGGGACGCTGCCGAGGGCCATTCGTCCGACCAGACGCATCTCCACATGACCTTGGCGGTGATACGACCATGCTGCACCCACTTTTGTCGCGGCGATGAACAGGGCGCCGGTTCCCACGGCAATCATCGGAGGGACACGCATCGCCAGCACGAGGATCGGCACAAGCAGGGCCCCGCCGCCTACGCCGGTCAGTCCCACCATGATTCCTACCAGCAGCCCGACCGTGGCGATGAGCAAGATCTGGTACATGTGTGGCCGTCTTCTCTTCCTTCCTGCCTCAGCGTTGTTCTAGTTCGTGCCGGCAGCTTCTCCAACGTAGCCTTGCTTTTCCAGGTACAACATGATTTCCTGCGCCGCCTCTTCCGGAGTTGCATCCGTGGTATTGATGACAATCTCGGCGTCCGCGGGCGCCTCGTAAGGATCAGAGACCCCGGTGAATGAGGGGATAATTCCTGCGCGAGCCTTTGCGTACAGACCCTTCCGGTCTCTTTGCTCGCACACTTCCAGCGACGTTGACGTATGCACGAGTATAAAACCTCCCGCGCTGTCGATCGACTGTCGCAACTCCTTACGAATACTGTCGTATGGAGCGATGGGTGCGCAAACCGCGATGCCCCCATTCTTCGTGATTTCCCGCGCTACAAAGCCGATTCGCCGGATGTTCAAGTCCCGATGCTCTTTGGAAAATCCCAGCTCGGAGGATAAATTCTTCCGGACAATATCTCCGTCAAGAAGCGTCACCGGGCGGCCGCCCATCTCGAGAAATTTCACGAGCAGAACGTTTGCAATCGTCGACTTGCCCGAGCCGGAGAGCCCTGTAAAGAAAACCGTGAAACCCTGGCGATGACGCGGGGGATACGTACGTCGCAACTCGCTGACCACCTGCGGATAAGTGAACCATGCGGGGATTTCGCGGCCCTCGGCGAGGCGTGCGCGCAGCTCAGTTCCGGAAATGTTCAACACGCGGCTCCCCTGAGGCACTTCGTCTTCGGGAACATAGGTGTCCTTGTCCTGAAGGTAGACCATCATCTTGAAAGGCACCATCGTCACGCCGATTTCCTCCTGATGCTGCCGCAGCAGATTCTGCGCGCCGTAGGGATCGTAGAATGGCTTGCCCTTCGAATCGTTGCCGGGCCCCGCATGGTCGCGGCCGACGATAAAGTGGGTGCAGCCGAAGTTTTTGCGAATAATGGCGTGCCAGACCGCTTCGCGAGGTCCCCCCATCCGCATTGCCAATGGCAGCAGAGCGAGTTCGACCGTATTCGCCGGATAATGCGGGAGAATGGCCTGATAGCAGCGCACACGAGTGTAATGATCCACGTCGCCCGGTTTTGTCATCCCCACGGAAGGTTGAATCAGGAGATTCGCCGATGCTTCTTTGGCCGCGCGAAAGGTAAGCTCAACGTGAGCCCGGTGCATCGGATTCCGCGTTTGAAAAGCGGCAACCCGGCGCCATCCCTGGCGCGCAAATTTCTCGCGCATTTCGCCAGGGGTTTCGCGTAAAGTCCGGTAATCATAGTGCGACGGCAGCTGCAACCCTTCTAGCTTGCCAGAGACATAAAACGGATTTGCCTTGTCGAGCAAGTACGCTGCTCCCGGATGCTTGCGGTCGGTCGTTCCGAAAACTTGCTCCGCTTCCCGTTCACGGTTCGGTTCCCAAACTTCCTCGACACGTAGCGCGGCCAGCATCACGCCTTCTGGATCCCGCAACGCCAACGATGTTCCCGGCGCCAGTTTCTTCGCCAGATCCGCTGGCAAATCCAGAACAACCGGCATGGGCCAAATCAGCCTGCTGCAAAGTCGCATCGAAGAGCAGACAGACTCATAGTCAGCTCGGCCCATAAAACCTTGCAGTGGTGAAAAGCCGCCGTTCATCAAAAGTTCAAGATCGCAGAGTTGCCGGGGCGTCAAATCCCAAGACAACCACCCCTTGGAGGCAGCGCGCAGCTCCTCTTTTCGCTTCAAATCGACCATCAGGTTAATGAGCGTGCCGCCGTGTGGCGGATTTAAATGTCCAGTGCTGTTCATAGCTCTATTCGAAACAAAAAACTCCCTTCCTCTGGAATTTGTGTTCTATCGCCTTACGAGTCGCC